>NZ_JBHOFD010000026.1:0-116407 GCF_046543445.1 Paenibacillus nanchangensis | reverse complement strand
GGGGCTTTCTGCGTAAATAAGGGAATCTGAGTCCGGCACTTTGCGAAAAGTTGGAATAATCAGCAAATAGGGTCCCTTGAGTCCGGCAAGAAAGTCATAAGGGAGGACAATGCAAAGCTGCTTCAAAAGGCCTCCAAAGCTTGGATAACTGAGACTGTGTTCAGGCAGGGGATGTTGCTGTAACGTAGAGTTACGCACCTTTCTTGTTGGCATGGTTGTTCGCACTACCATGATCCCTAACAAGTGAGGTGTTTTTTTGTCAATACAAGTAAATCCATTGAATTTTTCTTGCTCACTCAAGGGTCTATGCCATTTTTCCAGCTGCGAAAGTTGAGTTATTAAGAACAAAAAACATCTAAAAAAGCCGCCCGCCGGATATTCCCGGCGAAGCGGCTGAATGCTGAGTATAGTTTGCTTTCCCCAATCCGTTGCAGGGACGGGCATAGAAAATTTATTTCGCTCCCCCGTGATGCTTAGAGCTCGCTTACGGCTTCAGCTACGATCTCATAAGAACGAAGCCGGGCGGTATGGTCAAAAATTTGAGCGGCGACAATCCATTCATCCGCCTGGGTTTCGGCCCATATTTCACGCAGCCGGGATTTGACAGCCGTTTTGTCGCCTACGACGGAATATTGAAGCCGGCCGTGCAGCAGCGATTTTTCGTAAGGGCTCCAGATGCCGTCCATAGTGTCGACAGGGGGCTGCAGCTGGCCCGGCCGGCCGCGCACCAGGCTTAAAAACTGCTGATGCTGCGAGGTGGCGAGGCGCTCGGCTTCGTGAACGGTGTCCGCGGCCACGATGTTCAAGGCCACCATAGCGTGCGGTTTGTCCAGATCGGCCGAAGGGCGGAACGCCCCGCGGTATATCTCAAGCGCCTGGAGCAAATACTCCGGTGCAAAATGGCTGGCGAACGCAAACGGAAGCCCCAGCTCTCCGGCCAGTCTAGCGCTGAAGCCGCTGGACCCGAGCAGCCAAATCGGGATGGACAGTCCTTCTCCCGGAACGGCGCGGACGCCGGCCGGTCTCCGGTCTGCCGCGGAAGGATCGAAATAAGCGCGCAGCTCGGAAAGCAGCTCTGGGAAATCCTCGCCGCCCGAGTTCAAGCCCCGCCGGAGCGCACGCATCGTGGCTTGGTCAGAACCCGGAGCCCGCCCAAGCCCCAAGTCAATTCGACCCGGGTAAAGGGATTCCAGCGTGCCGAACTGTTCCGCAATGACAAGCGGAGCATGATTGGGCAGCATGATGCCGCCCGATCCAACCCGGATGGTGTCTGTTCCGGCCGCGATATGGGAGATGACCAGCGAAGTGGCGGAGCTGGCGATACCCGGCATGCTGTGGTGTTCGGCCAGCCAGTAACGGTGGTAGCCCCACTTTTCCGCGTGGCGGGCCAAATCCACCGAATGCTTCAGCGACTCGGCCGCGCTGCTGCCCTGGACGATGGAAGCGAGATCGAGTACGGAAATAGGGATATTCCGCAGAGCTTCAGCAGAAGCTTGCGATGAATCAGTGTTGGTCATTATATAGGCTCCTCTCCTGATTGTGCGGTACAGGATCGTTTAGTATTACAGCAAAAAGAGTAAAGCATGCCTCTTAGTATACCATGAAATAATAATATATACACACTTTAAGTAAGTGATGGTTCTGTAAGCGCTTTGACAAAGGCACTTGATTCCTGGAGAGGCTAAAGGTATAATCTCGGTGAACGAACAAAACACTAACAAAGGTGTCATACTCCATTAACCGGCCTTTCACCAATAAGGTTCGGTAATTCTGCATCATTTATGCCGTATCTTTGCCGTCGTCCGAAGGCAAGCGAGACCGGTAAGAGAGTAAGCTGTCGGCGGCAAGCCCGTCAATCCCCGGCTTCTCTAGAGCTCCCTGGTAACCTGCGCATGTGCTGTTTATATCGGGAAGGAATCCCGTTGATTCTGTTTCGCACCCTGTTTGAGCGTTTAGATATAGGGTAAAGGATTCAACTTTGCCTGCAGACAACCTGTACCCAGTGTTGCTGCAAACGTATGCATGGAAACTAGTATTTATGGAAACTAGTATTTATGTAAACGCATTATTTAGTATTTTACATAAAAATTCTCTTTGTATGCGAATTGCATACAACGGCTTAGTAGCCGGACTTGGCTCAATCCATGCATATACTGTAAAAGAACTTCCGGATGCTGGGGGTTGGGCCGTACAAGAGCACCATCCCAAACAGAATGATAGATTCATATTTCATACAGGAGGTGAACCGCGCCTACCCGAGAACCACGACAATCTCGACGGTCACAAGGACAGAACCGATCTTACAAACCAACCAAAGGGGATGTATGAAAAGATGAAAAAAGCTTGGAGACGTAAGCCTTCGCTGCTAATCGCCCTGTGTATGTCATTAACGATGCTCGTGAGCGCGTGCGGAAACGGAGGGAATACTGCTTCGCCGTCTGCCAATCCTTCGGAGCCATCACCTGCTCCCGCGGCGACAAGCAGCGAAGCGCCTGCAAGCGCCGCTCCGGATACCTCGGGAGGGGGGGGCGCGGCTGAGGGAAGCGCGCTGGCCAAAGCGATGAACGGTGAAATGAAGGGAACCAAGGTCACGATGTTTGGCCCGTTTGTGGATGCTGACCAGGTGAAATTTGAGAACAGCATCAAGGACTTTGAAGAGAAAACCGGCATCGACATCCAATATGAAGGCTCCAAGGAATTTGAAGCGACAATCAATATCCGCGTGGACGGAGGCAACGCGCCTGACATTGCGGATTTCCCGCAGCCCGGATTGCTGGCTTCCATCGCCAAGACCGGCAAGGTTATCGATCTGACCAATATTCTCGATCAAGAGAAACTGAAAAGCAACTACAACCAGAGCTGGCTGGACATGTCGATGATGGATGGGCAAAACGGCAAAATCATGGCCGGCATCTGGAACCGCAGCAATGTAAAAAGTCTGGTCTGGTACCCTAAAAAGCAGTTTGAGGAAGCAGGCTACACAGTGCCCGAAACGTGGGACGACCTGATGGCGCTTACGGAACAAATCGCCAAAGACGGCGACCCGGCATGGGCGATCGGGATGGAGAGCGGCGCGGCAACAGGCTGGACGGCAACCGACTGGCTTGAGGACATCATGCTTCGTACGACCAGCCCCGAGAACTATGATAAGTGGGTAAAAGGCGAGCTGCCGTTCACTTCGCCTGAGGTGAAGAAGGCGGTTGAAATTATGGGCAAAATTTGGCTGAACGAAGACTATGTCTATGGCGGCACCAAATCGATTGTCACCACTTCGTTCCAGGATGCCGCAACGCCGATGTTTGACAATCCGCCCAAAGCCTGGCTGCACCGGCAGGGCAATTTCGTAACAAGCTTCTTCCCTGAGACGGCCAAAGTAGACGTTGACTACGACTGGTTCTACCTGCCGCCGATCGATGAGCAGTACGGCAAGCCGGTACTTGTCGCAGGCGATATTTACGCCATGTTCAATGACCGTCCGGAAGTCCGGGCCGTGATGGAGTTCTTTACGACTGGCGAATCCATCAAGACTTGGGTTCAATCCGGCGGTGTAATCGCGCCGATGAACGATGCGTCGCTCGACTGGTACAGCTCCGAATCGGACCGCCGGATGGCGAAGCTGGTACAGGATGCTTCGACCCTGCGGTTTGACGGCTCCGACCTGATGCCGGGTAAGGTAGGCGCAGGCACCTTCTGGAAAGGAATGACCGACTACGTCAGCGGCACCGCCACGCTGGACCAGGCGCTGGAACAGATCCAGTCCGGCTGGAAGAACTAGGCAGGCACTTAAGGATGGGAGGGGCTGCGCTTTGGCGTGACCGCCCCTCTTTTTATAGCCGGAAATGGAATGGAGCCGGCGGGAGGAACACCGTATTTGCGGCGGTTCCGGCGTGTGCCCGACAGCGGAGCCGTAAGGGTGTCCCGGGTGCAGGCCGGGAAAGCCGCAGGGCGGCCTGCCTGCTTCAGACGAGTCAAGCTCCCGGCATTCCGCTGCTCAGCCTCTCCGGGCGGCCGGGGCCAGGGGTAGATCCCAACAGAAGAAGGAGGAACCAACAGTGGATGCACCAACAAATCATAATGCGGCCGCAGCCCCCCGGCCTCCGCAGCGGGTAAGCGCAGCCGCGGTACTGGTGGCAATTGGCGTGCTGCTGGCCAACATTGCCGTGAACGGACTAATCTTTTTATTTTTCCGGGACTCGACGCTGAATCCGCTGGTTACGGCAATTTTGGCCGTCCTGTGGGGTGTTGTTGGGGTTTATCTGATTTTTTATACGATGAACTGGGCAGTGGAGAAATTCCCTGAGGGTGTCCGCCGATGGGTGCTGCCGTATATCTTTATTGGTCCGGCGGTGCTGCTGCTGGGCTGGCTGCTGGTGCTGCCCGCCATCCGGACGCTGTATCTGAGCTTTTTTAATGCATCGTCCGACAAGTTTGTGGGCTTGGCCAATTACGCGTCGATCTTCACCGACCGGCTGATGGCTACCGCACTGCGCAATAATTTAATGTGGGTATTCATCGGGACGCTGGCCTGCGTATGCCTTGGGCTGCTGATTGCCATCCTGGCGGACCGGAGCAGCTATGAACGACTGGCGAAGTCTATCATTTTTATGCCGATGGCGATCTCTTTTGTTGCTTCCGGGGTCATCTGGAAGTTCGTTTACTACTACAAACCGGGGGAGCAAATCGGTCTGCTGAATGCGATCGTAACCTTTTTTGGGGGCGACCCGCAGGCGTGGACCAGCAGCTTTCAGCCGTGGAACAATCTATTCCTGATCATCATTTTAATCTGGATGCAGACCGGATTTGCGATGGTTATTTTCTCCGCCGCCATCAAGGGCATTCCGGAGGATATCCTGGAAGCGGCCCGGGTGGACGGGGCTAATGAAATCCGCATTTTTTTCCGGATCATGATCCCCTACATTTCGGCTACGATCCTGACGGTGACCACGACCATCATTGTCTTTACGCTAAAAATATTCGACGTCGTCATGGTCATGACCGGCGGGCAGTACGATACCGAGGTCGTCGCGACACAGTTCTACCGGCAGTTTTTCATGTACCGGAACTTCGGTTACGGTTCGACGCTGGCCATCGTGCTGCTGATCGCGGTCCTGCCTGTCATTCTGATCAATCTGCGCCAATTCCGCAAATCGGGGGGTGAGGTCTAATGGCTAAAGGGAAAAAGCGGACAAAAAGAAAAGGCAGCAAATGGGTCGTCAATCTGGTACTAGGAGTCATTTGCTTCCTGTGGCTGCTCCCGACGCTTGGCCTGTTTATTTCCTCTTTCCGTCCGGCGGCGGACATTCTGCAGACCGGCTGGTGGAAGGTGTTCCCGCACCAGGAGTGGACGTCCAGCGGGGATACCGTCAAGCTGTCCAAAGAGGTGGATTTGCGGGAGCCAATCGAGGTGGAAGGCAAAACCTACTCTGACGATCAGCTGAAGGCCGGGGTAATGGACGGTGACAGACGGCTCATCTGGGAGAACCGCCGGGCAAGGGAAATCAGCGTCCAGGAGCAGGGCTGGACGACCAATACCGATCTGACGCTCGACAACTACCGCAACGTGCTGACTGGTAAGGAATACAAGCTGGTTCAGCCGGACGGCACAGAACGGGTAGAGAAGGGTACGGGCCTGTCGCAGGCATTTTGGAATACGCTGACGATTGCCGTTCCGGCGACTGTAATTCCGATTTTGATATCTTCGTTTGCCGCTTACGCTTTCGCCTGGTTGAAGTTCCCGGGGCGAAAGATCATGTTCGTCACTATTATTGCCATGCTGGTTGTGCCGCTCCAGGTGGCGCTCATTCCCGTATTGCAGGACTACACGGCGCTTGGGCTGAACGGCAGCTACCTGGGCATCTGGCTGGCGCATACGGCCTTTGGTCTGCCGCTGGTTACCTACTTTATGTACAACTTCATCAGCCAGCTGCCGAAGGATCTGTTCGAATCCGCGTTTATCGACGGGGCGACCCACTTTACGATATTCAGCCGGCTGATTCTGCCTTTATCTGTTCCGGCGCTGGCATCCATCGGCATATTCCAATTCCTGTGGGTGTGGAACGATTACCTGGTGTCGCTTATCTTCATCGGCAACCAGCCGAATGTGCAGGTCATGTCCATGAAAATTGCCGACCTGGTCGGCTCCAAAGGCAACGACTGGCACCTGCTGACTTCGGCGGCGTTTATATCCATGCTGATGCCGCTGGCGATTTTTTTCCTGCTGCAGAAGTATTTTGTCCGCGGTCTCATGGGCGGTTCCGTCAAAGGGTGACGGCTCTGCCACCTTTAACCGATATAAAAAGTATCGCCCCGTATCCTCCCAGTGAGCGAACGGGGCCTTTTGCTGTGGAACAGCCGCAGCCGACCGTTTTATTCCGCTAATGCGGTAGAAGAAGGAGGCGGGGAACGGCGGAAAGAATTATATAATACGCATTCAAGCGGCTTAAAAGGAATATACAGGAATTAGCAGAAAGGAAATCAAACCGGGAGAAGGGAGTGAGCCCATGGCTGAAGGACAACGCACAGGCCGAGGTCTGCTGCTGCGAACCATGATTTGTTTCGTGTTTTTTTTGGCGGTCCGGCTTCCGGACGCCAGGGCGGCCGAAGTGTTATCGCCTCAGGTGCTCATTCTGAATTCTTACCATAAAGGATACGCTTGGACGGACGAACAGACGGAAGGGATAACGGCAGCGCTGAAGCAAGAGACCCGCGACCCGGTCATCTATACGGAATACATAGACTGGAAAAGGCAGCCAAGCGAACGGAATTTGCGGCAGCAGTATGAAATGCTCAAAATGAAGTATGCGGGCGTTCCCCTCGACATGGTGCTGACTACGGACGATGTGGCTTTGGACTTTGCGCTGAAGCACCGGAAAGAGATTTTGAATGACGCGCCCATTGTATTCAGCGGCGTGAACAGCATAAGCCTGGAGCGGCACAAGCAATATGAACGGCTGACCGGAGTGCTGGAAGACCCGGACCCCGTTGGCAGCATCAAACTGGCACTGGAGCTAAACCCCAATATCCGGAAGGTGTACCTTGTCTTCGATAATACCGAAAGCGGACTTACAACGGGAAAAATGGTGATTGACCGGCTGCTGAATCTGTACGGGCCGAGGCTCCAGCTGTACCCGCTGAACCAGATGACCCGGGAGGAGATTTTAAATAAAGCGTCATCGCTGCAGCAGGACAGCATCCTGTTTATGACTACCTATTCCGGCGACAGCACAGGCCGGATTATTGAAGCCGAGCGGTTTACCAGGGAGCTCAGCGAGCTCAGCACCGTACCGGTATATCATATTTATGATTTTGGACTGAGCCACGGCGCCCTTGGGGGTTCGCTGTTCAGCGGCCGGGAACAGGGACAGGCTGCCGCCGAACTGGCGGTGCGGGTGCTTGGCGGGGAAGCGATTGACCAAATGCCGGTTTCCTCCAGTGTGGAACCGCGTCTGGTCTTAGACTACCGCCAATTGGTGCGGTTTGGCCTTCCGGTAGAGCGGCTCCCGGCGGATGCAGAAATCGTGAACCGGCCGTTTTCGTTCTATGATACGTACCGGAAGCTTGTGATCGGGACGGGAGCCGTTTTTTTCGTCCTGCTGATTTTGATTGCTTTGCTGCTTTTTTATCTCCGGCAAAACCGGAACATGCGCCGCAGTCTGGAACTCGCGAACGAAAGGCTTCAACTGGCAGCCGAAGGCTCCAAAGCCGTGTTGTGGGAGCTGGATCTCCGGACAAAGCGGTACTACTTCTCGGACAGCTGGTATAAACTGCTGGGCTATGGCCGGAACGAGATGAAGGAAGCGGAGAAGGGCTGGCGGGAGCTGATCCATCCGGAGGACAAGGAGCAGGAAGCACAGCGTTGGAAAGAACATCTGGCCGGGCAGAGTCCCGACTACTCCAGCGAATTTCGCCTGCAGTCCCGCAGCGGAGCCCCGGTGTGGGTCGAAGCCAGGGGACGAATGTTAGCGGGAGGGACAGACGGCGGCGAAATGCGGCTTGCAGGTTCAATGGTCGATGTGTCTGAACGCAAGGAATTCGAGCATCGTCTGGATTCCAGCTACCGCGAGCTGGCGTCCACTTATGCCGAACTGGCGCAGAAGCAGAAACAGCTTCAGGCCAGCGAAAATAAATACCGGCGGCTGGCTTACATGGACAGCTTAAGCGGATTGCCGAACCGGCTTTCTTTGACAGAAAAGCTGAACCGGTTTCGGGAGCGGAATCCGGATGGAACAGCGGCGCTGTTTTTTCTCGACCTCGACAATTTCAAAAATATAAACGACAGCATGGGGCACGGCTACGGCGATATGCTGCTGGTGTTGGCCGGGGAGCGGCTGAGACAAGCGCTTGGCGGCCGGGGCGCCCGCTTCCGCTTTGGCGGCGATGAATTTGTGGTGTTTGTGCGCGATCTGGCCGGGGACGCAGAGACCGAAGACGCAGCCGAGGCGCTGGTGCACGCCTTTGAAGAACCGTTTCAACTGCAGAACAGCGCCGTGCATGTGTCAGTCAGTGTTGGTGTCGCCCGTTATCCGCAGGATGGAACCGGGGCGGACGAATTGCTCCAGAACGCGGACATAGCGATGTACAAGGCCAAACAAAAAGGCAAATCCACTTACGCGATTTACGGCCGGGATATGCGCGAGCAGTTTGAGGAACGTCTGGTGATCGAGCGGCATCTCCGGAATGCGCTTCCGAACGGGGAGCTTGAACTCCACTACCAGCCGATTATGGAAAGCACAGATAACCGGATCTGGGGGTTCGAAGCGCTGCTTCGTTGGGTAAGCCCGGAGCTTGGGCGGATATCCCCGCTCTCATTTGTCCGTATAGCGGAGGAATCGCAGCTGATTGTGCCGATTGGTGAGTGGGCGCTGCGCACGGCCTGCAAGTTTATCAAGGAGGTGCACCGCTCAGGTTTTGCTGATTGCCGGGTATCTGTCAACATCTCGGTAGTTCAATTGATGACAGAGGGATTTGCGGAGATGGTGTTTGGCATTCTTGAGGAACACGGGCTGGGGCCGGAAACGCTGGAGCTTGAGATCACCGAATCGGTAATCATGCATTCGTACGAGTCAATTGGACCTATGCTCGAATGGTTAAAAAATCAAGGGATCGGTATCGCGGTGGATGACTTCGGCACAGGTTACTCCTCGCTCAGCTACCTGAAGCGGCTGCCGATTACAGGCGTGAAAATCGACAAATCCTTTATTGATAATGTCACGGACAATGCCAGCAGCGCTGCCCTGGCTGCGACAATCGTCAGCATGGGCCGGGAGCTGGGGCTGAAGGTGACGGCTGAAGGCGTGGAGACCGGCGGTCAGCTAGGTTTTCTCAAAGAAACGGGATGCGATAAAATCCAGGGCTACTGGATTAGCAAACCGCTGCCGGCGGACCGGGTGCAGGACTGGCTGCGCTCGTATACGAATCCGGCATGACCGGCAAAAAGCCGGACCCGCGATTTTACCCGCGGGTCCGGCTTTTTGGCAGGTTCAGCGTTCCCGCACGGGCAGCCGGTATACAGCAAACGGTTCGCCGTGGCGGAAAGGCGCGCTGATCCCGTCAAGCAGGCGCAGCGTTTCATCTTCAAGCTGAAGCGATACGCTGCGCAGGCTGTCGTCCAGCTGTTCGGGGCGGGTTGCGCCCACAATCACGGTGGAAACTGCAGGCCGGGTCATCAGCCAGGCCAGCGAAAGCGCAGCCGGTGTGGTCCCGAGCTCCGCTGCCGCACCGGCCACAGCTGCGCCAAGCCGGATTCGTTCCGGCGACAGAAACCGGGTGAAGTTCGGGTCGGTCTCCGCTCTTGAGCCTGCGGGCGCGCCTTCAACGGAGGTGTATTTTCCCGTCAGGATACCGCCGGCAAGCGGGAAATACGGGATGATGCCGACCCCTTGGTCCAGACATAACGGCACGATTTCATTTTCCGGCGTACGGTCCGCCAGGGAATAGCTCGTCTGATAGGAGACGTAGCGCTCGTAACCGTGCAGGCGGCTTAATCCCAGCGCCTTCATCAGTTCCCAGGCGGCGTAATTGGAAGCCCCGATATAGCGCACTTTGCCCGAAGCCACCATATCGTCCAGCGCCCGCAGCGTTTCTTCCAACGGCGTATTTGGATCAAAGGTGTGAATCTGATACAAATCCACATAATCGGTCCGAAGTCTCCGCAGGCTGTCCTCCAGTTCCCTCATCAGATGGAAGCGGGAGGAGCCGCTCTCATTTGCTCCAGGCCCCCGTATCAGCCCAGCTTTCGTAGCCAGCACGGCCTGATCTCTTTTTCCTTCCAGGGCGAGTCCGATGATCCGCTCCGATTCGGTTCCCGCGTAGATATTGGCGGTATCGATAAAGCTTATGCCGTTGTCCAGCGCATGATGGATGATGCGGATGGAAGTATCCTGATCCGCGCGTTTGCCGAAGGCGTTGGTGCCCAGTCCCAGAGCCGGGACCTGCAGCCCGCTGCCGCCAAGCCGCCGAAATTGCATAGCATTCACTCCTTTTGCGTCGCATAAAATGAATAGGTTAGATTTCCATCTTAACACAAAAAAAGAGCGCCAATGGCGCTCTTTGTCTTCGAAGGATACTTATAGTAGTTTTGTTACTGACTATCGCAGGTGATCTTCACTTAAGCCCAATTGCTGTGTCCTTACGCTCTCGTGCGAACGGGCTTGGAGGCGCCGAACCGTACACGCCACACCGGGGAGCCGTAACGGGCGGCCGGGCGGGATGACAAGGAGGCGGCGTCCAGCTCGGCGCGTTCCACCTCTTCAAGCAGCAGGTTCAGGCGGGAGAACAGCGAACCAACTTCCCGCAGAGCGGCGAGGGAGCAGGCGGAGCGTAGCTCCGAAAAGGCCTCCAGCTGCAGCTGGCGGGCCTGGCGCAGCGCTTCGGGCAGCTGCTGCCGGCATTCGGCTCCGGACAGCCGCCGGGTAACGAAAACCGCGATGCAGTCGGCCGTACTTTCGGCAACAGGGCGCAGCCACTCTGCGGTTCGGCAGTCTCCGGGCAGCCGGCCCAGCTCGGTGCGGATCTGTTCGATCAGCGACAGCATTTCCTTCAGGTGTGATGTCTCGTTTGTAAGCTCGTCGAATTCCCCGCGGCAGTTGAGATGAGCCATCGTAAACCGGAGCTCTTTCAGCGACTGCCGGCTGTCAGCCAGGGACGCGGACGCCCGGGTCAGGGAGGAATTGTTCGGCTGAACAGACGCCTGAACGCCTTGCTCCATCAGACTGTCGGCGAGGAGCAGGCCGGCTTCCAGTGCCCGTTCTTTTGCCTTGACGAGCGCTTTGGGCGACACGATAATCATATTGATTACAAGGGCGATAGCCACGCCGGTGAATGTCTCGGCGAGACGCCACCATACATAATGATCATGGTAGAAGGTCAAGGCGAGCACGGAGGTTACGCCGACCTGGGAGATAGCCTGGATGTTGATCCGGCAGGCGGTCGCGATCCCGATGCCGATGATCAGCATCAGCAGAATGGACAGCGCGCCAACGTCGAAAAATTGGCCGATCACCAGGCTGACGGTCCCGCCAAGCAGGATGCCGATCAGGCGGTATACGCCTTTTTCAAAGGAAGCCTTCACGCTTCCCTGGGTAATCAGGATGGCGGCCAGCGGCGCAAAGTACAGATAGCCGTCTCCATAGAGCAGATGCACCGCCACCCAGGAGAGCGTAGCGGATAAGGTCACGCGGATCATATAGAGGGAAATCCCGTATTTTTCAAGGGGGTTCCGGCATTCGGAACGCATAGTCGGTCATCTCTTTTCAGTCGATTTTGCAAAAAGAAGCATGAAAAGCATTGCTTTTCAAACATTTTCATTATAGCATGGACGTCTTGCGGCAGAGCGTGTCATTTATTACAGAGCTGTTAAAGTCACTGTGGATTTTTTGGGAATATTTATCGCATCCGCCGCCGGATTCCTTTATGCTATAACTAGGACAGTATGTCGAATGGAGGGAGGGATTGTCGCTTCACCGCTGGCGCTGGGCATGCGAATGAAGTTATCCCGCGGTAATAGCGGCGGGTACCCATAGATTGGAATTTCGGGATTAAGGAGGTTGTTGGAAATTAGCGAGCAAACCATTATCTCATTTGACCGTGTTACAAAGCAGTTTGACGATGCGGAAGCGGTGCTGAAGGAAGTCAGCTTCGAGATTGAACGGGGCAAGTTCTACACGCTGCTTGGACCGTCGGGCTGCGGGAAAACGACGATTCTCCGGCTGATCGCCGGATTTGCGGAGCCGACCTCAGGCACCATTACTATGAACGGCAAGGTCATTAACCGGGTTCCGGCCAACGAGCGGCAGGTCAATACGGTGTTTCAGGATTATGCCTTATTTCCTCATCTGAATGTCTTTGAGAATATAGCGTTTGGACTGCGGATCAAGCGGATGAAAAAATCCGACATCGAACGCAAGGTCCAGGAAGCGCTTGGGTTCGTTAACCTTGCGGGCTACGAGCAGCGCAAAATCACCGAAATGTCGGGCGGACAGCGGCAGCGCGTGGCGATTGCCCGGGCCATCGTCAATGAACCGCAGGTGCTGCTGCTGGACGAACCGCTCTCCGCGCTTGACCTTAAGCTGCGCACCGAGATGCAGTACGTGCTGCGCGAAATGCAGCAGCGGCTGGGCATTACGTTTATCTTCGTTACGCACGACCAGGAGGAGGCGCTGGCCATGTCCGACTGGATTTTCGTCATGAACAAAGGGCGCATAGAGCAGAGCGGCACGCCAAACGATATTTACGACGAGCCTATCAACCGGTATGTGGCTGACTTCATCGGGGAGTCCAACATTGTGCCGGGAACGATGATCGAAGATTACCTCGTCGAGTTTAACGGCCGGCGTTTTGAATGCGTTGACGCCGGGCTGAAGCCGAACGAGGCAGTGGAGATTGTGATCCGGCCCGAGGATCTGGAGATCGTATCTGCCGATCAAGGCAAGCTGCGGGTCAAAGTGGACACCCAACTGTTCCGGGGCGTGCATTACGAAATCAGCTGTTATGACGATTCGGGGCAGGAATGGCTGGTCCATTCCACGCGCAAAGCGGAGGTAGGCAGCGAAATCGGTCTCTATTTCGATCCGGAAGCGATCCACGTCATGCGGTTCGGCGAGACGGAGGAAGAGTTCGACAAGCGGCTGGAGGCTTACGGCGAGGTGGAACAGCATGTCTAGCCGGGGCCGGATTGCTTATCTGATCCCTTATTATCTGTGGATCATCCTGTTCGTCATCGCGCCCGTGCTGCTAGTGCTGTATTACTCCGCCTTTAATGTTGAAGGACGGCTTACGCTGGAGAACTACGCCAACTTTTTTACGCCGGTCTATTTAAAAATGGCGCTCAGCTCGTTCTGGTACGCCCTGCTGATTACGGTTTTTTCGCTGCTGATCGCATATCCGGCCGCCTACCTGCTGACCCGGACCAAACATAAGCAGCTATGGCTGCTGCTGATTATTTTGCCGACATGGATTAATCTGCTGCTGAAAACCTACGCCTTTATTGGGATCTTCGGCACTTTTGGCCCGGTGAATAATCTGCTGGATGTCCTCGGCATCGGGGAGCAGCAAATCCTGTTTACCGGCTTCAGCTTTGTGTTCGTGTCGGTGTATATTTTTGTGCCGTTTATGATTCTGCCGATCTTCAGCGCGCTGGACGAGCTGAATCTGTCGCTCGTCGACGCAGCCCGCGACCTGGGCGCTTCAGGCTGGACTACGTTCCGCCGGGTCGTGTTCCCGCTGACGATGTCGGGCGTCCGCTCGGGCTGCATGGCCGTCTTTATCCCGGCCCTGTCGCTGTTTATGATTACACGGCTGATCGCGGGCAACCGCGTCATTACGCTCGGAACGGCGATTGAGCAGCATTTCCTCGTTACGCAGGATTGGGGGATGGGCTCGACGGTGGCGGTATTCCTGATCGTCGTGATGGTCATCTTCATGCTGCTGGGCGGCACGCGGAAGGAGGTGCGCCGGTGAAAAAAAGCGGCAGACTGGTAAATTTATATCTGGTGATTGTGTTTATCGTGCTGTACGCGCCGATTTTTTATCTGATGTACTACTCGTTCAACAGCGGCGGCACGATGCATGAATTTGAAGGGTTTACGCTGGAGCATTACCGCGAGGTGGCGCAGGATACGCGCCTGCTGATCATTGTGATCAACACGCTGGTCATCGCACTGCTCTCTTCGGCCATTGCGACGGTGATCGGAACCGCCGGAGCGCTTGCCATCGACCGGGTGCGCAGCCGGCGCAGCAAAAATGCGCTGCTGTCCCTGAATAACGTGCTGATCGTCAGTCCCGACGTCATTATCGGGGCATCGTTCCTTATCCTGTTTACGATTGCGGGGATCAAGCTGGGCTTCGTCTCCGTGCTGCTGTCGCATATCGCGTTCAGCATCCCGATTGCGGTCTTAATGATTTTGCCGCATCTGCAGGAAATGAGCCCGACGCTGGTGGACGCGGCCCGGGACCTTGGGGCAACCCGCCGGGATGTGCTGACCAAGGTTATTCTGCCGGTCATCAAACCGGGAATTTTCAGCGGATTTTTTATGGCGCTGACGTATTCCCTGGATGATTTTGCGGTAACGTTTTTTGTGACGGGGAACGGGTATTCCACGCTGTCCGTGGAGATTTACTCCAGAGCCCGGCAGGGCGTATCGCTGTCGATTAACGCGCTGTCGACGCTGATCTTCCTGTTCACGATTCTCCTTGTGGTGGGTTATTACTTCCTTACACGCAGGAAAAACCGGACCGGCTCCGCCGCTCCTGCCGCGGAGATGGGGGTGCCGCGATGAAGCAGCTGACCCAAGCATTTGCGGCCATTCTGGTGCTGGCCTTCGGTCTGATGTATCTTGGCTCCTGGATGAACTCCAATGAAGGGTATTCCGGAGGCAACACGCTGACCGTATACAACTGGGGCGATTATATCGATCCCGATCTGATTAAAGAATTTCAGCAGGAAACCGGCATTACGGTGATTTACCAGACCTTTGACTCCAATGAAGCGATGTTGACCAAAATCGAGCAAGGCGGCACGACCTTCGACGTCGTTGTCCCCTCCGATTATGCGATCGCTAAAATGAAGGAAGAGGATCTGCTCCTGCCGTTGGACCACAGCAAGCTGCCGAACCTGGCCAACATTGATCCGCAGTTTCTCGACTTGTCCTTTGATCCGGGCAATGTGTATTCGGTCCCTTATTTCTGGGGAACAGTAGGCATTATTTTTAACCCCGAAATGACAGGGGACATCACCTTCAAAAGCTGGGACGATCTGTGGCGTCCGGAGCTCAAAAACAACCTGATGCTGGTCGACGGTGCCCGCGAGGTTATCGGCATGGCGCTGAACAGCCTGCATTATTCGCTGAACGATACCGACGAAACCCATCTGCAGGAGGCGCTGGCTAAGCTGTATAAGCTGTCCCCAAATGTCAAGGCAATCGTTGGCGACGAAATCAAAATGCTACTGGCAAATGAAGAGGCCGCGGCGGGAATCGTATGGTCGGGCGACGCTTCGGAAATTATGGACGAAAACGACAAACTCGACTTTATCGTCCCTGAAGAAGGGTCGAACAAATGGTTCGACAATATCGTGATTCCGCGCACCGCCCGCAATGTGGAGGGGGCGCACCGTTTTATCGACTTCATGCTCCGTCCGGAAATTGCGGCCCGGAATGCGGAGTATGTGGGTTATTCTACGCCGAACACCCCTGCGCTGAAGCTGCTGCCGGAGGAGATTTCCGGCGACACCCGGTTTTATCCGCCGAAGGAGCTGACGGACCGGCTGGAGGTCTATGACAACCTCGGCAAGCGGATGCTGTCGCATTACAACGAGCTGTTCCTGAAGTTCAAAATGAACAAATAGTCATGCCCATGCGGCAGTTGTGATTTTTATGAAGAAGCGTCTGTTCACTTTAAAGGGAACGGGCGCTTTTTTTGCACATGGAGAACACCTGGCTTAAGTAAAGCCAAAAGGCAATTTCCAAACGAATGTTCAACCTGTGGGCGGACAGAAGCCGCGTAGTGGAGGAAATAGAACAATTTTATACAAACCATCCGCCGGCCTGCATGCAAATTGTAAAGTTATGTTCCATTACCTCCGTTATTTTGTTCCTTCTGGCTCTTTTTACGATCTGCTATTCTGGATGTGCACCGATAATAACGATTCGCAAAAGGGAGGTTGTCGCGATGAAAAAGAAACGTTGGGCCGCCGGGTTCACTTCGCTTGTTCTAATCATGGGACTGCTTGGAGGATGTGCAGGCAGCGGCAGCAATTCGGCCGCATCGAATAATGAAAGCGCTGGCAATTCTGCTTCGGCCAAATCCGGGGAGAAGGTCACGCTCAAAATGTGGGGCGGGGTGCCGCCGGAAGCCGGTCCGCAGACCGTCATCGACAACTGGAACAAGGAGCATCCCGATATTCAGGTCGAATATGTCCGCTACGTCAATGACGATGACGGGAACCTGAAGCTGGATACCGCGATGATTACCGGCCAGGACGTCGATTTGTTCGTCAACTATACGATTTCGCAAACGGCCAAACGGGTAGAGTCCAACCTGGCCCTGGATCTCAGTAAATTTACGGATTACAACATTGACGAAAAGATGGGAAAAGATGCGGCCAGCTGGAAAATTGACGGGAAGTACTATGGTATGCCTACGACCAAAAGCTCGTTTTTTATCGCGCTGAACAAGGATGCGCTGGATGCCGCCGGCCTGCCGGTTCCTAAAGACTGGACCTGGGATGAGCTGCGCGAATACGCCAAAAAGCTGAAAACCGGCGACCAATATTCCTTCATTCAAAATATGGAGCCGTTCGTTGATCCCATCGACTCTGTTTTGTCCCAGGAAGGCTACACCAAACCGGATGGAACCTCCAACCTGGATCATCCGCTCGTCAAAAAATGGCTGGAAACGCTGAACGCCATGATGACTGAAGACAAAACGATGCCCCCGCTCGGAGAGCAGCTTACCTCCAAAATGCCGGTGGAGCAGGTATTCCTCAGCGGAGAGGTGCCGATGCTTAATATCGGAGCCTGGCTGCTGCGCAGCTCGAATAACTTTACGGACTTTCCCCGCGATTTTAAAATCGCATTTGCTCAGGTACCGCGGCTGACTGATGACGCCGGAGACTATGTGACCCGCGGCGGCCTCGGCGATTATATCTCCATTAACGCTAAATCCAAACATCAGGAAGCGGCATGGGAGTTCCTGAAATGGTATGCGGATGGCGGCATGGCGCCTATGGCCGAGGGGGGAAGACTGCCGGCCTCCAAAGACGCCAACCAGGACGATGCGCTGAACAGCCTTCTTGGCGATAAACGCGATACGTACGATCTGGATTCGCTGATGTACGTTATGTTTGAAGACAAGACGCCGACCTACGTGCGGAGCCTGCCGCAGGAAGTGATGGACATGCGCTCGCAGGAATACGAAAAGTATTTCCTTGGTTCGCAGTCGCTGGATCAGACCATTGAGGCTATGGTAAACCGGCATAATACATTTTTGAAGCAGAATAAGTAAGCAGAGCAGGGAGCAGGGACCGCTTAGTTAAGAGAGGAGGAGCCGTAATGCATACGGAATCCTCCTCTTTTTATGCCGCGGCCGCTGCTGCAGAACGGAAAGGCAGGTGCGGATAGAACAAATCTTTGTTTTTAACCCGCCCTGCGGCGGACCGGCTGGAACAAAACCATGGTATTTTATAGATCAGATGTATGCGCTATTTTTTATATGCTATAATTTTGAATAAATCCACTCTCCCATCAGCCAAAGGAATTGATGACAAACGGATTGGGGGCGCATAGGTGTGCTGAAGCTGCTGCGGCTGCTTGTTCCGCAAAAATTGAAATACCGCTTGTTCGCCGCTTTTGTCTTTTTGATCCTGCTGCCTTTCTGCGCGCTTAACATCTATAACTATCAGCGGATTGAAACGCTGGTTCAGAAGAAAATCAGCCAGCAAAGCCATTATCAGCTGGAGCAGATGTACCGGACGCTTGAAGACCAGATCAGCGTGGCGTTTAAAACCTTGATTTTCCTCCAGCAGGACGACACCGTCAAAACCGTGCTGCTTCATCCGGAGCAGCAAAACGAGCTGGACAACAAACGGGAAATGGAGAAGATTTTCAAGAATCTGAACAACAGCTTTTTCCTCTACAATCCGTCGGTTTATTTTATGATTTTGGATTTAAATGAAAGCGTATACACCTCATATTCGCCAAGAGATTCTTTGGTTTACAGCGAGCTTCGAAACCTGCCCGGGTTTGACCGGAGCCGGATGAATGCTTCTTCCTATCATTGGGTTCCCAATGACCGGAACTATGTGGTGCGGGATGTGTCCACCAGCCCGTATCTGCTCTCCTTATACGCCCACCTCAAAGATAGCCGGGGTAAGCCTTACGGGATGGCGAGAATCAGCATCGATTATTCGTATTGGCTGCGTTATATCCATAAACAATCCGACCTTCAGCAGCAGTATTTTTTGATCACACGTGCGGGAGAAAACATCTCCCAGTCGGTTCCGGACAGCGTTTTGCCGGAGCAGGTCAAAAGGGTGATCGCCGAGAAGCCGGGGCAGCGGTATTTTATCGACAAAAGCTCCGATTCGCTGATCAACTATTTTTATGTGGAATCGCTCGACTGGTATATCGTCAACCGGATTCCGCAGTCCGTGCTGTTCGCTGAAATTCAGGGACTGAAACAGCAGTACTTCCTGATGTTTTTTGCGCTGATGGGCATTTTCCTGATGATGACCTTCCTGATCTCAACGACCATCACCCGGCCCTTGTCCCATTTGCAGACAAAAATGAAGGCAGCCGTGCACAAAAATCTGAAAATCCGCCTGCCGGAGCATAAGTTCCGCGGCGAGGTGCTGGAGCTGACCCGGACCTTCAACACGATGCTGGACGATACCAGCGTGCTGATCCAGAAGCTGAAGGCCGAGGAGCGCCAGAAGGAAGCCGTTCATTTTCAAATGCTGCTTGCGCAGACCAACCCGCATTTTTTGCTTAATACGCTGAATACGATCAAATGGATCGCCATCCGGCAGCAAAATGACGACATTACCAATATGACGCTGTCGCTGGGCAAGCTGCTGGAGGCCAGTTTAAGCACCGAAAACGACCTGATCCATCTCAAAGACGAAATTGAACTCGTTCAGGCTTATGTTCATATTCAGCAGGTCCGCTACCATCATAAATTTGAAGTGGTCTACCGGTATGACGAATCGATCGTATACGCGCTTGTCCCCAAGCTGAGTCTGCAGCCGCTGGTGGAGAACGCGATTATTCACGGTATCGGCGCGCTGCCGGACAAAGGGCTGATCGAGATCAACGTCTACCGGGACGGGCCGGATAAGCTGACGGTAGAGATCAAAGATAATGGGGTTGGCATGGAAAAGACCCGGCAGCAAAAAACAGAGCGCCGGCGCTCCGGAATCGGCCTCAGCAACATTCGGGAAAGACTTCGCCTGCTGTTCCGGAATGACAGCTCCATGGATGTCCTGTCATCCGGCGAAGGTGTCACCGTCCGGTTCACGATTCCGTTTCTGCTGTCTACGCCTTATAACAACGAGCATCCGGCTTAAGCGCCGGATGTAGACAAAACTTAAGGGAGGTTGCCGACGATGTGGAAGGTGCTGCTCGTTGAAGACGAGGTGTTTGTACGGGAGTCCGTGCGGGAGATCATTGCGTGGGAAGAGCTGGGCTTTACCGTCAGCGGGGAGGCAGGCAACGGTGCGGAAGCGCTGGACCTAATCCGGCGGGAGGCGCCCGACCTGGTGATTACGGATATCATTATGCCTGAAATGGACGGCGTGGAGCTCTTGCGCAGGGCGCGGGAAGAAGGCTGCACCTCCCGTTTTGTCATGCTCACCTGTATGAGCGAATTTGAGTATGTGCGGCAGGCGATGGAATACGGCGCCTCCAATTATATTTTGAAGCTGTCGATGAGCGTCAACTCCTTGCGGGAAACGCTGCAAAAAATCAGCGGCGAACTCCAGAACCAGGAGGGGCGCAGCCAGAGCGCCGCTGCTGCTGCGCCCGCCGCAGAAGAAGGGCCGGAGCCTGCCCAGCCGCCGCTGCAGCAGGGGATGACTTCCCACCCCGAGATTCAGAAGATTTTGCAGTACATCCACGCCCATTATCCGGAGGATATCACCGTGAAATCCATGTCTCAATACGTCATGATGGGCGAAAACTACGTCAGCACGCTTTTTAAAAAGAAAACCGGCGAGTCGCTGATCCACTATCTTCACCGCGTCCGGGTCAATCAGGCCGTGCAGTATCTGCTGCATTCCGATCTGCCCGTCTATGAAATCGGCAACAGGGTGGGATTTGTTAACGATAACTATTTTATTAAAATCTTTAAGCGCCTGACCGCTTACACGCCAAGCCAATACCGGCAGCTGCACCGGAACAAACCGGAATCGTTAAGCATGTAGGAGGCGGGAATCCGGCAAACCCGGCAAACCCGGCAAACCCGGCAAACCCGGCAAACCCGGCATACCCGGCATACTCCTATCTTTCACGCCCCATACCCCACCTATTGTGGGGTTATTTTTGTGCGCTCCAATAGAACAAATCTTCGGAACCCAGGCGGCACGGAAGACCGCCAATTGTATATTTCTGTAGCATCAAGTCAAAGGTTTTGTTCCTTATCCCCGCTCCCGGGGCTTGTTATGCTTGAGGTGAAATCACAAGACCTTTTTAAGAGGAGTGGAATGATGTGAAGACATCTTGGATGAAACGGCAGCAGCATCTGGGTTATCTTTTTATCGGGCCAAACATGATTGGCGTGATTGTATTTTTTATCATCCCCGCTGTGTATTCGCTGTATCTCATGTTTACGGACTACCAGTTCATGAAGCCGGACACACATTTTGTGGGGCTGGACAATATTCAGCGCATGCTGGGCGACGAGGTCTTTTACAAAGCGATCCGCAACACGCTGGTGTTCCTGCTGTCCGTACCGGTGTCCATCGGGCTGGCGTTTGTCGTTGCCGTCGTACTGAACCGGTCTGTGTATCTAAAAAAACTGCTCCGCGCGCTTTACTTCATGCCCTATATCACCAGCGGCGTGGCCGTCGCTTTCGTGTGGATGCTGCTGTTCCAGCCCAATAACGGGCCGATCAACGGCATGCTGCGGGCGTTCGGCGTTGCCAATCCTCCCGGCTGGCTGTCCTCCATGGACACCTCCATGTACGCCATCGACATCATCTGGATTTGGTTTATGCTCGGCTACAATATGATTATTTATCTGGCGGCGCTGCAGGAGGTTTCCACGGAGCTGCTGGAAGCGGCCAAAATCGATGGCGCCCGCACCTTGCAGACGATCCGCAGCATTTTGTGGCCGCTCGTCAGTCCGACTACCTTCCTGCTGCTGATTACCGGACTTATTATGTCGATCAAACAGTTCGGCATCATCCAGGCGATCACGCAGGGCGGTCCCGGCAACAGCACCACTGTGTTGTCGCTGTTTATTTACCAAAATGCCTTCCGCTACTACGAAATGGGTTACGCTTCAGCGGTGTCCTGGGCGCTGTTCGTGATCATCATGCTGTTCACCGTAATCCAATGGCTGGGACAAAAACGATGGGTTCATTATTAAGGGGGAACGAGTGATGAACAAAGCGCTGCTAAACAAATCGATATTGACGCTGATTATGCTGTTCTTCAGCATCGTGATGATTGTACCGTTCCTCTGGATGATCAGCACTTCGTTTAAAACGCCGGCGGAAGTGTTCACCTATCCGATTGAATGGATTCCCCGGCATTTTAACTGGGACCATCACATTAAAATATGGACCGGCGAAAACAGCTTCGTCCAGTATTACCTGAACTCGCTAAAAGTCTCTGTAATCAGTACAGTAGGCGCGGTGCTGCTGTCGTCGTTTGCAGCTTACGGATTCGCCCGCATTGAGTTCAAGGGGCGGGACGCCATGTTTATGCTGTATCTGTCGATGATGATGGTGCCGCCGCAGGTGCTGTTTGTGCCCAAGTTCATCATGTTTGACTGGGCGGGGATTTTTAACACGCATTGGGCGCTGATTTTGCCCGGGATGTTCACCATTTTTGGGGTGTTTATGATGCGCCAGTTTTTTCTGTCGGTTCCTTATGAGATTTCCGAAGCCGCTTTCATCGACGGGGCAGGTCATTTCCGCATCTTCTCGCGGATCATTCTGCCGATGGCAAAGCCGTCGCTTGCTACGCTGGCAATCATCGATTTCTCCTGGCACTGGAACGATTACGAGAACGCGCTGGTTTTCCTGATCGACCACGACCTGTTTACCGTACCGCTCGGGCTGCAGAATTTTATCCTTGAAAATAACGTCGACTACAACGGCATGATGGCAGCTGCGACCGCCGGCATTATCCCGATGATCCTTGTCTTCCTGATCGGCCAAAAATACATCATCGAAGGTGTGGCAAGCTCGGCGGTGAAGGGCTGAGTTAACGAAGGCGGAGGTTTAGGAAAACGGAACTCGAAGGCAGGAAGCAGGGGGCGTCTTGAAAGGCGACTCCCTGCTTTTTTTGTGTTCATGGACCAAACACATTTTTACTGAAACTGCTGATCAGAGGCCGGCCGTTTACTTGATCCCCAGCCGCATCCGGTAGCACAACAGAATCTGCCGGGTTTCGCCTTGAAAATAATCCTCCACCAGCGCGCGGAACGCTGTGATTTCCTCATTCAGATCGTCCGATCCAAGCCGCAGCACGGTCTGCACGCCCCCTTGACTCAGCATCAGTCCGATGTAACGTTCCGCATCGCAGTCCTCATAATGATGGAATACAATTTCCCGCGCGTAACGAAACTCCCCGCTGGCGATGATGTTCGCCAGATGCTTGCTTTTGTCGTATTTTTGAGCTTGTTCTCCAGCAGGCACCAGGCGGCCGATGATCTCCTCGGCCCGTTCAATCAGGGTATGGTACTTCTGTTCGATCTCCCAACGCGATACAGGCGGCCAGTCGCAGTCATAGGCGGCAAAAACGCCTCCATCCCGGAGCACCCGGGCCGCTTCCCGGAGTGTGCTCTCCGGTTCCATCCAGTGAAACGACTGTGAGCAGGTGACGAGATCGGCGCTGCCGGAGGCCAGGCTGATTTGGTTGGAAAAGCCCTTAATAAACGAGATGGAGCAGTTTGCAGCCGTATCCATGGCGGACAATTTTGCCTGCGCCACGCTCCGCATATCATCCCCAGGCTCGATGCCGATGATCCGGCCGGCATGGCCTGCCCAAATGAATGTCGACAAGCCTGTGCCGCAGCCGAGATCAACAACCAGCGAAGGCGGCGCCTCAAGATACCCGGTTAATATATCCCGGACAATCGCCGGCGCCTCGGGCCGATAGCGGTCGTAATCCTGCTGATAGCCGTTAAAACGTTCAATATTGGACAAGCGGTTGCCTTGTGGAATCATAGCGAATCCTCCTTGTTAGTCCTTAGGTTTCTTTGCGGCGCAATGGGTGGGGTTGGCGGAGTCCAGCTATCTCCCCCTAACATCCTCCAGTACCCACTAACACCTTCCAGTACCCTCTAGTACCTCCAGTACTCTCCAGTCTGCAAGCTTCGAAAATCGGTTGCCCTAAGTATAGGCGAAACCAAAAGCCTGGTTCAATATTTGGATTCGGCTGGCGGAGCAGGCGGAGCTGACAGTACCTATATAAGGAAAAAGGGACAGAAGAAACCGGGGTCCAATAAAGAGCCCCGGTTGCGATTTCATATATTTAGTTCAGCGCAGCTGCTGCGGATCAAAAGCGGGTACAAGCCCTTCCGCCGCCGCGCGCTCCAGCAGGGAAGAGACCGCGGCGTAGCCGCTGTCGCCCAAATTCATCGTAAAGTCGTTAACGTACAGGTCGATGTGCGATTTGGCGACCTCAGGCGACAGCTCCTGGGCATGCTGAAGCACATATTCCCGGGATGCGGTCGGGTGCTCCCAGGCGTATTGAAGCGACCCGCGGATCCAGCCCTCGATCGCCTCCGCATCCAGGTCCCGGCGGGCAATAATGGCGCCAAGCGGGATCGGGAGGCCCGTATCGCTTTCCCACCAGCTGCCAAGATCGGTCAGCAGGTTCAGCCCATACGAAGGATAAGTGAAACGGGCTTCGTGGATGACAAGCCCGGCGTCGATCTGCCCATCCCGTACGGCGGGCATGATCTCATGGAACGGCATAACGATGATCTCGCCGACACCGCCCGGAATATGGCCGGCCGCCCACAGCCGGAACAGCAGATAGGCGGTGGAACGCTCGCTTGGCACCGCGACGCGCCGTCCCGCAAGATCCTGCGGGCGTGTGGCCGCGTGCGGCCCGCCGCCGGTCAGCACCAGCGGCCCGCAGCCGCGGCCAAGCGCTCCGCCGCAGGAAAGCAGTTTATAACGGTCGAGCACCCATGGCAGAGCGGCGTAAGAAATTTTCAGCACCTCCGGGCCGGTTCCGGCTGCCGCCCACCCGTTTGTCACGTCGATATCGGCGTAAGTGACCTTCAGTTCGGGCGCGCCGGACACCAGTCCATGCGCCCAGGCGTGGAAGACAAAGGTGTCATTGGGACATGGAGAATAAGCCATGGTCAGCAGATCAGTCATTGGGATTCAGCACCTCCGGTAAAAATGAACTTGCGGCAGCCAGCGCGTCCAGCGCTTCGCCGATCCGCCAGGCGGCGCGGTCGCGGGGACCCACCGCGTTCGAGATGGCGCGGAGCTCCAGCACGGGCAGGCCGAAGATGGCTGCGGCTGCGGCGACGCCGTAGCCTTCCATCGCTTCGGCCACCGCGCCCGGCACCCGCGCCGCAAGGGCCGCGGCCGTCTCCGCCGTGCCGGTCGCGGTTGCGACGGTGAGCACCGGTCCCGTGCTCACCGCCAGCCCGGCCGCCCCGAGCCGGGCGGCCAGCGCCGCCGTCCGCTCCGCGTCGGCCGGCGCGGATACGCTGCCGAAGCCAAGCTCGGCAGCGCTGCGGAAGCCCTCCGGCGTCTCGGCGCCGAGGTCGGCCCAGATCAGCACGCTGGCCAGCGCCAGCGTACCGACGGGAGCCGCCCCGGGAAAGCCGCCGCCGATCCCGGCGCTGACGACGCAGCCGTAGGCACCGGCTGCAAGAGCCGCGGCGGTTCCGGCCGCCGCCGCCGCCGCTCCCGCTCCGGCGGCGATGACCTCAAAGCCGCCCGCAGCAGCCCCAAGGCCGCGCAGCACCGCGTCCCGCTCGGCGGAAACGGCGGTGACGATGAGCACGCGCGGCCTCCCGCCCGCGGCATCGCCCGGCGGACGCATCGAATATTCGGTTGTCACAGTATGGCCTCCTTGCCGCCTAAGCGGAATGTTTTATCCATAAGACAGGCATAATATAGAAGAAGAACCGCGGGACTCGGCCCGCGGCCGTACAAAAAAGGATACGCCGATTTGGCGGACAGGTCAAACCGGGCGTTTTTTACATCGGGAAGAAGAAGGGTTGACACCGGAGGGAAAAGGGATTATATTTATCTTAAATCAAAGATAATTAACTTAAAGATAAGCAGTAGCGTTCCTTAGAACAATGATCTATTGTGACATACAATTTATGAAGAAGGAGGTGAGCGGGAATGAGCCAGGCGGGACCAACCGGTCAGGAAACGAATGAAGCCAGTGCAGGAGCCGGAGCAGGAGAAGCTGGAAGCAGCCGTGACCGCGATGTATCGCTGAAGCTGTTCGTTGTATTGTCCAAGGCTTACCGCAGTCTGATGGACCACGCGGTTAAGGACATGAAGAGCTATGGGCTGTCGTCGGCCGAATTTATGGTGCTTGAGGTGCTGTACCACCGCAACCGGATTCCGCTTCAGCAGATCGGTGAAAAAATCCTTGTCACCAGCGGCAGCATCACCTACAACATCGACAAGCTGGAGAATAAAGGGTTGCTGAAGCGAGTGCCTTGTGACGAAGACCGGCGCGTAACCTATGCGCAGATTACGGAAGCGGGCAGGGCGATGTTTGACGAGATTTTTCCGAAGCACGCCGATTCGATCCAGTCGTTGGTGAAGGGACTGAATACGGAAGAAAAGGAACAGACGATAAAGCTGCTGAAGCGGCTTGGCAAAGGCGTGTAGAAGCCCGGCTTTCAGGCCGGAGCGCAGCCCTCTGGGGGCGGGAATGACTGCCCCTAGAAGGGAGGCTGGGTTTAGCGGACAGCATGCACGCGGGTACGCCGGCGCAGGCACTATCCGCACCATTCGGGAAAGGCCGGATTATTAGGCAGATGTAGAGTTAACGGGAAGCTAATTTTTTTTAACTAATATCTTAACATTAAGATAATAAAACTAAAGAGAATGGAGACGATTAGATATGGTAAGCGTAGGATTATTGGTAATTAGATTGGTGATTGGGTTGGCGTTTATTGGACATGGTGCACAAAAGCTGTTCGGCTGGTTTGGCGGATACGGGCCTAAGGGTACCGGCGGCTGGATGGAGTCGATTGGCATTAAGCCCGGCGTAGCGATGGCGGTGACGGCCGGTCTGATGGAGTTTGTTGGAGGCGCGCTGTTTGCGGCCGGGCTGTTGACCCCTCTGGGTGCGGCGCTGATCGTGTTTGCCATGCTGGGGGCTATCGTCAAGGTGCATGCGCCTAACGGGTTCTGGAATACGTCGAACGGCTACGAATTTCCGCTGACGCTGCTTGTTGTGGCTGTGGGCGTTGCATTGACTGGACCGGGAGCGATCTCCCTGGACGCCTTGTTGTTCTAATCCATCATCCATAATTCGAGAGGGAGAGTGAAGATCATGACTTTTCAAACTTCGGGAATTCACCATATCACCGCCTTTGTTGGCGATGCACAGCGGAATGCGGATTTTTACGCCGGAATACTGGGGCTGAGACTCGTTAAAAAAACTATTAACTTCGATGCGCCGGAAGTGTACCATTTGTACTTCGGCAATGAAAGCGGCGCGCCGGGCACCATCATTACGTTTTTCCCTTTCCCGCAGGGCCGGAAGGGCCGGATTGGCGGCGGACAGGTGGGCATTACCGTCTACGCCGTCCCTGTTGGTTCACTCGAATTTTGGGAAAACCGGCTCGCCGAGTACAGCATTTCGGTGACGCACACCAAGCGGATGGGCGAAAGTTACCTGTCCTTTGCCGATTATGACGGCCTGCGGATCGAACTGGTTGAACGCGGGGATGGCGCACCCAGCGCTTGGGCCTTCGGCGGAGTCCCGGTGGAGCATGCCATCAAAGGTTTTGGCGGTGCGGTCCTGTACAGTACCGATCCAATCAGAACGGCAGAGGTGCTGGGCGAAACGCTGGGAATGGAACGCGTGCAGGCCGACGGCGGGTACATCCGTTTCAGGGCGGCCGGCGATATCGGCAACCTGATCGACTTGAGAGCGGAAGCCATGCCGCATGGCAACGGCGGTCCGGGAACGGTGCATCATATCGCGTGGAGAGCCAAAGATGACGCCGAACAGCTGGAATGGGGCCGCCGTGTGCGGGAACAGGGCTACCAGCCGACGCCTGTGCAGGACCGCCAGTATTTTAACGCGATTTATTTCCGGGAGCACGGCGGCATCCTGTTCGAAATTGCCACAGATCCGCCAGGGTTTGCAAGGGACGAAGAGCCGGATCGGCTGGGAGAAAAGCTGTTGCTGCCAGAGTGGTATGAGCCGCACCGTGCGGAGATTGAAAGCCATCTGACGCCGTTTACAATCCGCGAGATTGGAGGAAAAACGCAATGAGTGAGATGAAAGAAATGAAGCATGTGTTCCGGAAGGGGAGCGATCCGAACAAGCCCGTTTTAGTTCTGTTCCACGGCACAGGGGGGAATGAATTTGATCTGATCCCGCTGGCCGGGACGCTGTCGCCGGGTTCCTCGGTACTCGGTGTCAGAGGCAATGTGCTGGAAAACGGCATGCCCCGGTTTTTCCGTCGGCTTGCGGAAGGTGTGTTCGATGAAGAGGACTTGATCTTCCGCACGCATGAGACCCGCGCTTTCCTTGCTCAGGCGGTCAAAGACTACGGTCTGGACGAAGGGAACCTGGTAGCCGTGGGGTACTCCAACGGCGCCAACATCGCCGGCAGCCTGCTGCTGCACTACGGCGGTCTGTTCCGCCGCTCGGTGCTGCTGCACCCGATGGTGCCGCTGCGCGGACTTGAGCCGCCCGCTCTTGCGGGAAGCGGCGTCTTTATCGGGGCGGGAGTTAACGACCCGCTGATCCCGGCCGCCGAGACCGAGGAGCTGGCAGGCATCCTGCGGGCAGCCGGAGCCGAGGTGGACATCCAATGGGGCCGTCAAGGGCACCGGATCAGCGCGGACGAAGCGGAGGCCGCCGCCCGCTGGCTTGCCCGGCAGTAAGCCGGCAGAGCGGGCGCCCGCCCGTCATATTCAGTAAAAAAGAGACGCAGCTCCGTTTCGCTGCGTCTCTTTTTGCGGCGTCCGGGTCATGTTGCGGCCGAGTTGTTGTCACGCTTCCGGAGTTCGTGCACGCCCATCACGACAGCGACCAGTTCGTAGTCCCCTAACCGGTCTGAACGGTTGATAAGATGAAACGCCCCAGCTTGCAGCCATCCGCTGACTTTGTTGAATTTGGCGGCGACGGCGCCGGATTTGTTGGTGATGGTATATTCTCTTGAGAATGCCGGGGATATAATTTCATACACGCCATTTTTTCCAGCGTCATATTCGTACCGTTTTGTCATGAGCGACATCCGGTTGCGAAGCTCGCCGAGCGGCCTGCCCGCACCGTCCTCCACATGCCACCGAAAAAAACGGAAGCGGCCTTCGCATTCCAGCCGGCCGTCCCGTCCATACACCGTCAGCTTGGAGCCAAACATGCCGTGCAGGTCGATTTCCCCCATCCGGCTACCCTCCGCATCCATAATTTCCGTCAGGCCCGCGTTAAAAAAGTTGTCCTTAAAGTATAATTCACCCATAATCGTCTCCTCCTCTTCCGCATCCTGCATCTTCCAATTCATACGTAACGGCGGGAGGGATGTTCCGCAACTCCTGGGAAACGGCTCCAGAAGCGGGCCTGTGGTTGCATGAGAGCGCTTTTTTTATTACGCTGGAAGGGTGAAAGGGATGAGAAGGCGGGAGGCAAACTATGAATTATCGGCAATTGGGCAATACGGAGCTGCGCATCAGCGAAGTCAGCTTTGGCACCTGGGGCGTTGGAGGCGACTGGGGACATTCAAGCGACAGCGAAGCGCTGAATGGTTTGGCGAGGGCGATGGAGCAGGGCGTTAATTTTTTTGATACAGCGGATGTGTACGGTTCGGGCCATGCGGAAGAACTGCTGGCCAAGGCCACGCGGGGCAAAGAGGATACGGTCCATATTGCTACAAAGTTCTGCCGTGCCGGAGATATCCACGACCCGAAGACCTATTCGGAGGAGCAGGTCCGGGCGTACTGTGAGGCAAGCCTGCGGCGTCTTAACCGGGAGCGGATCGATTTGTACCAAATTCATTGTCCGCCCCCTGCCATACTGCATGACGGAGAGGTATTTTCAGTTTTGGACAAGCTGAAGGAGGAAGGCAAAATCCGCCATTATGGCGTCAGCGTGGAGAGTGTGGAGGAGGGGCTGTTTTGTCTTGGCGTGCCTGGAGTGAAGGCGCTTCAGGTGATTTTTAATTTGTTTCGGCAAAAGCCGGGGGAAGAACTGCTGCCCCGTGCGGAAAGCGCCGGAGTCGGTATCCTCGCGCGTCTGCCGCTGGCCAGCGGACTCCTGACGGGCAAGTTCAGCAAGGACACAACGTTTGCGGCAGATGACCACCGCAGCTTTAATGCCAATGGCGAGCACTTTAACGTAGGGGAGACCTTCGCGGGGCTGCCTTTTGAGAAAGGCGTCGAGCTGGCGGAGGAACTTCGGTGGATTGCGGAAGGCCGAGGGGATATGGCCCGGGCTTCCATGCGCTGGATTTTGGATCAGCCGGGCGTAAGCTGCGTGATCCCTGGTTTCAAGAACGCCGGACAGGTTGACGATAACCTGGGCGCTATCGGGGCGGCTCCGTTCACCCGAGAGGAGCTGGACAGGCTGAGCCGCTTCTACCGCGAGCACGTGGCGGAGCATATCCGCGGCGTATATTAATATTAGGCAAGGTGACAGCAAAGACGGCTTCCCAAGGACCAGGAAGCCGTCTTTGTTTTTATATTTGCTCATGCTCTAATGGACTGGCCATGCAGGGTTGGACTACGGAAGTAGGAGAAGCACTGCCGAGACGGCTGCTGTTCCCGCAAGTATAACGGAATCGGCCCGTCGCCAATGCAGCACCGCCCAGGGAGTCCGTTCTTTAGCCGGATCGTATCCCCTGGATTCTATAGCGCAGGCAAGCTCATCTCCCATGCGGATTACGAGAATCAGCAGCGGCACAAACAGCAGAGAAAGCTGTCTTGGCGTCCAGCGCCGCATTCCGGCGCCTCCGCCTCTTGAGCGGAGTGCCATTTGAAGCTGCGAGACAGTTTGCAGCGTCATAGGCACGAATTGAAGCGTCAAGGAAACCGCCAGCGATGCATTCCGGGTGCGGATCCCCAGCCGGCGAAGCGGGAATATCGCCCACTCCAGGCTCTCCCTAAGCGGTGCGCCTCCCGTCGTCTCCGTGAACAAGAATCCGAGGGATAGCAGCAGCAGCAGCCGGAGTGCGCCTTTGCCCCCTTGAACCATTCCGTCCTGTGTGAACACAAAGCCGGTTGCGGCTTCCGAATTCCAGCTGAGTGAGGAGACAAGCCAAAGAAACAGGAGCATAAGCATAAACGGACGGAAAAACCAGCGGATTTGTTGCCCGGCGATTCCCGCGGAAGCAACCAGACAGCCGATCAAAAGAGCGGCCGCCGCCAGGGATGCTGCATGCTCCATTCCAAGCAGGGCAAGGGAGCCGAGCAGCATGCCAAGCCATTTTACGCGCGGGTCCACGCGCCGCCAGCGCGCATGCCGGGACTCCCGGCGCATATGCCGCTGCTCCCCGCGCGAAGGCTGCAGTTTCGGGTGCGAAGAGCCGGGAAGCCTGCTTGTAGTTCCATGCGGCCCGGCGGGCTCCGTACTGAACACCGTGCCGGAAGGGGCCCCGCCCGCATGGCCGGTCGCTTCCGGAGCAGCTATAGTCGAAAGCGCCGCTATTGCCTGGGAAGACAGCCTATCCTCCTGCGGAGCGCTGTTGGAAGCTGAATCCAGCTTGCTGTCCGCAGCTGAAGCTAACGCGCTGCCCGTAGCTGAAGTTAGTGTGCTGCCAGCGGCTGAAGTCAAGGCACTGCCAGTGACTGAAGCCAAGGCACTTCCGGTGAATGAAGCTATGGCACTGCCAGTGACTGAAGCTAACGCACGGCCCGCAGCTGAAGCCATTGTCCGGTCCGGACAAGGCGGGGCGGGAAGACGGCTGATCAGAAGCGGGTCATCGGAAAAAGCTCCGGGGTTCCGCGGCATCTGTTCGATCCAGCCGGCATCCAGCAGCTTGCGCCCAATTCGAATATACTCGGGCTCTTCCAGTCCGGCGCTCTCCAGCGTACCCGGACACTCCGCCAAGGTCCCCGGATTTCCGAGCCAGGCAAGCCGCCCGTCCGCAAGCACGGCAGCCTGATCTGCAAGCGGAAAAAACAGATCCAGGTCATGGGTGCCCACCACGATGGCAGTGCCTTCCCGGTGCAGCTTGCGGATCAGGTCCAGCAGTCCCGCCGCCGCATCGGGGTCAAGTCCTGCCGTCGGCTCGTCCAGCAGCAGGATCTGCGGACCTGCGGCAATGGCGCCGGCAATAGCCACTCTGCGCTGTTCGCCTCCGCTCAGCAAAAAGGGGGAACGATCCCGGTATGTTTCGTAAGAAAGGCCAACCGTCTCCAGAGCCTGCCGGACCAGGGCAGGCCGGTCCTTCCGGGCGATCCTGCGCTGCTCCAGACAATATTCCATGTCCGCGGCGACAGTGGACGCAAACAGCTGGGTGCTGGGATGCTGAAAAACGATGGCGGTCCCGCCGCCGCTGCGGCCGGTGTTCCCGGAAACCGCCGGGAAGCGGACTTCGCCGGCGCCGGGAGCTTCCAGCCCTGCCATGACCCGCAGCAGCGTCGATTTGCCGCTGCCGGTGATGCCGCAGAGCACGGTAAGGCTTCCAGCCGGCACGTTCAGCGTAATGTTTTCCAGCACGGCAGTGCCGCCCTGCTTGCAGGTTACGTTTACGAGGTCCAGGCTCACTGCAACATCGCCTCCAGCTCTTCTTCCGTCATGGGCAAAGCCTCCAGCGGCCAACCCCGATCCTGCAGCAGCAGGCCAATCTGCTGTATGGGCGGAAGAGCCCAGTTCAGCCGGCGGGGGAGATCGGAGCCATAAAACAGCGTTTTGGCTGCCCCGTCATAAATCAGCTCCCCGGCCTGCATAACCGCCACCCTTGGGCTGGCTGCAAGTTCCTCCATGCGCTGGGTCACCCAGACGACGGTGCGTCCGCTGCGCCACAGCCCGCGGGCCAGGCTCCAAATGCTTCGGCGGCCCGCCGGGTCCAGCATGGAGGTGGCCTCATCGAACAGCAGCACTTTGGGATCAAGTGCGAGGGTGGAGGCAACGGCAAGGCGCTGGCGCTCCCCGCCGGACAAGGTCTCGACGGGAACTGCCTTTTTGGCCAGCAAGCCGGTCCGCTTAAGCATCTCCGTTATCCGCTCTTCCATCTCGGCACGCGGCAGCCCACGGTTCTCCAGACCAAATGCGATGTCTTCTTCGGGTGTTGCGCCGACAGACTGGGTCGACGGGTTCTGGAACACCAGCTGAACATGCTGTTTTACGGCTTTCCGGCCGTCAGCGGAACGCATATTGTAACCGGCGGATTCCAGCAGTCCACTCGCAGGTGTCTGCAGTCCATTGAACATCCGGACCAGCGTTGATTTGCCGGAGCCGTTTGGTCCGGTCACAGCAAGCCACTCTCCTTCGGCAACATTAAGCGTAACCCCGCGCACCGCAGGAATTCGTTTGCTCCCATCTCTGTACACCGCCGCCAGTGCTTCGGCTTTAATTATTGTCTGCATATTTGCTCCGTATCGATAAAAGGATGCCTCCGATTATACCAGAAAAGCCCCAGGTTGAAACAGGCGGCCTTGCTCCGGTTTGTCACCTGCCGGGCACCCAGAACGCCCGGCCTAGATGATAAACAGCTAAAGTTTGCGGCAGCTAAAACAGCTGTCCCTCTTTTGGGTTATAGAACTTTCAGCCCGCCTAAATCCGGCTCCGCCGGGGATTGCCGGGAACCCGGGCGGATGCTATAGTGGGAAAATGAACGATAAGGAGGGTGTTCCGGGATGATTAAGTGGTCAACGCGCGGGTTGATTTTCAGCGCTTTGTTCGCGGGGGTAATGATTGCCCTGAGCTATCTGAAATTTACACTGCCGATTTCGACGGTGCCAATTACGCTGCAGACGCTTGCGGTAATGCTTGCCGGTTCGGTGCTGGGCGCCCGCTACGGTTCGCTGGCTGTATTGATTGTAATCGGATTGACCGCCGCCGGCCTGCCAGTTTTGGGCGGCAGGGGAGGACTTTCCGTGCTGGCGGGGCCGACAGGCGGTTATATTGCAGCCTGGCCGTTTGCCGCTTTTCTGATCGGGTGGTTCGCTCAGCGGATGAAGCCGGGGCGTTATACCTTTGCCAAGCTGCTTGCGGTTAACTTTGTGTTCGGCGCGCTGCTCGTTTATCCATCAGGTGTAGCCTGGATGGCTCACAGCGTTTCGATCGACTCGTTGTCCAAAGCGCTCACCGCCGGCATGTGGCCGTTCCTTCCCGGGGACTTGGTGAAGTCGCTGCTGTGCGCTTCCGTCGTTTCGGCGGTATGGCAGGTCTATCCGATCAGCCGTATTCTGAATGTCGAAGAGGAAGATTGGGCCCTTGAAGGGAACTCTCACGCTGGTTCTTAAGGAGAACCGGTCCTGCATGAACGTAAAACAGCCGTCCGGCCTCCTGACAGCTTGCGCTGCCGGGGAGCCATGACGGCTGTTTTTGCGTGAGATCCTCCGGTTATTCCGTGCCTTGTGCCTCTTCATTTTTCTGCTTGGCGCTGTCTTCCGCATGCTCTACGTGACCTTCAGCATCCGCATCGCCGCTTTAGGCCTGTTCTGTGTCCTCTTCCTCGTGGTTCTCAGCATCCGCATCGTCAACATCAGCCTGCTCGGTATCCCCTTCAGCACGCCCCGCTTCCTCCTTGTGCGGCGCTTCGCCGCCGGCTTCCTCCTGCTCCGGCTCCACATCCTCGCATCCGGCATAGGCCTCGCCAGGCTCCTTGTCAGGCAGCGCCCAGACCGACACGCTGCCGCCGTTTACGAGGAAGACGGCGAAGCCGTCTTCGCCAATCGTCAGCGTCTCCTGCCGGTTGCCGGTCAGATCGGCCCATTCTTCGCCGGCGCGGTGCTCGCCGACATACATGCGTTTCTCGCCGGCGTCGCCGTTTGAAGCGACCACGGCGCAGCCGGAACCGGGGAACTCCTCCACCCCGTGACGCACCCAGCCGATCGTATTCGGATGGTCAAAGTAGTCGTCCTGTTCCCCGTAGGCTTTATGGCAGCGGGCATACAGGAGCGGATCGATTGCGGCTTTTTTGCCCTCTTTTGGAGACGGACCGCCAATCCCGAAATAATCGCCGTAAAAGACAACCGGGTAGCCATCTTTACGCAGCAGAATAAGCGCATAGGCAATTTGTTTGAACCAGTCCTCGACCCACGATTCCAGCGCCTCATGCGGCTGGGAGTCATGGTTGTCGACGAAGGTGACCGCGTTGGTGGGGTGAGTCTGAACGAGCGTATCGTTAAAAATCTCGGCTAAATTGAACTCGCTCCCCGCCAGAGAAGCCGCATGGAACTTATAATGCAGCGAGACGTCGAACAAATCGATCCGGTAATCGACGGTGTCGAGGAATTCGCGGCAGGCGTTCAGATCGGGATTCCAGAATTCGCCCACAATGTAGAAATCCTCGCCCCGTTTCCGGGTCATTTCGGCGGCGAACTCTTTGATGAATTCATGGTTGATGTGCTTGATTGCGTCGAGCCGGTAGCCGCTGCACTGCAGCGTATCCACCAGCCACTTTCCCCATTCGAGCATTTCGTGCCGGACTTCCGGAAGGCTGTAGTCGATATTGGCGAACATTAGATAATCATAATTGCCGAATTCATTGTCCACGTTCTCGTTCCAGTTTTTCCCTTCCTGGTAGATGCGGAAAATCCCTGTCCGTCCCTCTTTGGCATCATAGTCCGTCCCGTTAAAATGGTGATAGTTCCACTGAAAAGCGGAGTGTTCCCCATTTCGTCCGGGAAAGGTGAACTTGGTCCAGCCTTCGATTTCAAACGGCTCCGAAATTTCTTGCAGCCGGTTGTTCGGATCGACTTCAATCACCTGGAAGGTTTCCGTCTCGTCCGCCCCGGCCTTGTGGTTCATCACAAGATCGGCGTAGACGGCGATGGCGTTTTTCAGGCATTCGGCGATCGCCTCGACCAGCTCCGACTTCGTCCCGTATTTGGTGCGGACCGCGCCTTTTTGGTCGTATTCGCCCAAGTCGTACAAGTCATAGACGCCGTAGCCTGTATCTTCGGGCGTAATGGCTTTTGTTACCGGGGGAATCCAAACCGAATCGATGCCGATTTCCTTGAGCATAGGCGCCATTTCCGCAAGCCGTTTCCAATGCTGGCCGTCGGCCGGCACATGCCATTCAAAAAATTGCATCATCGTATGATTTCGCTTCATTTTCCCTGCCCCCTTTGGTAACATGGCGTTCAGGCATCCTCCGCCTTTAGCCCGTTTTATTCGAATAGTTCAAGCTGGCGGGGGCTTACGCCCCCGTCTTCACCGCCGAGCAGGCGCTGCAGTTCTTTGGCATTGCCGGTAGCGTGGCCGGCCGAATTGTTGTTGAATACGACGAATACCTGCCTGGATGCCTGTTCCAGCTCCCGCAGCCGGTCTCTCCATTCCGTCAATTCCTCCGTGCTGTAATCGTAAAGATAGCGGAGCTTGCGCCAATCCGGGTGGCTGCTCTGATTCCAGCCCTGGGTATTCCGTCCATGCAGCCGGACATAAGTCGCCTCGGGCGAAGTGGCTTCGGCTACAAGGGGGATGGAACCCGTCGCGGTTTGCGGCTCATCCGCTACCGTGTGAATCCAGCCTTCTTCCGTAAGGAACTTCAGCGTTTTGTTCCGGTACTCCGGGCTGTACCATGAAGCATTCCGGAACTCGAGGGCGCATGGAACATCTTTCATTCTTTCCTTAGTGTCGCGCAAAATATCAACATTTTCCTTGGTGCAGTCAAACCAGGGCGGATACTGAAACAACGTCATAATCAACTTGCCGGCGTCAACTACGGGTTCAATGGATGTATGGTAGGCTTCGAACATTTCCTCTGTTGTGTCGAAGTAATTTTTGCTGCGCCGGAGATGGCTTGTCATACCCTGATAAGCCTTGACGATAAACCCGAATTCATCGGGCGTCTGGCCGACCCATTTCACAAAGTTTCGCACGGGCTGGACCGCATAAAAGGAGCTGTCGATTTCTACGAAGGAAAAGTGCTTGCTGTATGCCGGCAGACGATCGGCAGGCTTGATTTTGCCGTACAGCTCTTCGTGATCGCCGAAGCCGGTCAGGCCGATTCGGATCATCCGCGCTCTCCTCCTCTTCTGCTTGGTCTATCTCTTATATAAACGGAAAAGGGCCGGCTGCAAACAAAAGCGCCTCCGCAAAGACGCCATTTCCAAGTATATGGGCGCGGAACGAAAAAAAACCTCCGTTCCCGGAGGTTTTTTGCTGTTTATTGACGCTTCAGGGATGCCGCCGGAGGCGGGCAGCCGCTATAATAAAATAATCAATCCTTCAGCTTGCCGATGCCTTCCTGGACTTCTCCCTTGAGCTTGTCCTTTTTGCCTTCGGCTTGAAGCGAAGCGTTGTCCGTGGCGTTGCCCACCTGGTCTTTGACTTCGCCTTTAACTTTGTTGACGCCGCCTTTGATTTTGTCGCTGAGTCCGTTGTCTGCCATTGTTGTCAGCTCCTTTTGGTGAAGTATCGTTCTGCTAATCATTTACCCCGGCTTCCGGGGATCAAACAAGCCTGGCCGCAGCCGGCCCGTCAGCATGAGCTGTGATGAGCATAAGCCAGGCATAAGGAGAGAAAAAAGCATTGGAACACCGTTATGAAGCAATACGGCCGAATATCCTCATTATGCATGCCGAACACGAATCGGACCGGCCCGTTCTGGCCGCGGTTGCCGGCAGCCGTCGCACCCTGCTTATGGACGCCGGCAATTCGGCGAAACACGCCGGATTGTTCCGGGACGAGCTTAAGCGGCGCGGGCTGCGGCAGCCGGATTTTTTGGCGCTGACACATTGGCACTGGGATCATACCTTCGGGATGGCCGAATGGAATCTGCCGTCCATTGCCCATGAAGGAACGGCCAGCTTATTATCCGATCTGGCGCACACGGAGTGGAATGAAGCGGGCATGGCGGCGCTGGTGGAACGGGGAATCATCAGTAATCAGAGCGTCCAGCATATCCGCCTGGAATATACGGACGGCGCGCCGATTCGGCTGGCCGAGCCGGATATCCGGTTTCAAGGCTCCATGACCGTTGACCTGGGCGGTCTCACCTGCGAACTGCGCCATGTCGGCGGAGACCATTCTTCCGACTCCTGCTACCTCTACGTCAAGGAAGAGCGGGTGCTGTTTCTTGGCGACGCGCTGGGACCTGCGGTCTACGGCGGACCCCGCAGATATACGGCGGACAGCTTCCTGCGGCTGCTTAAGCTTGCTTACGATTATGAAGCCGAAATATATATTGAATCCCATGGCGAGCCTATGACGGCTGAAGAATTCCGGAAGGAGCTGTATCCCTGGGAACGGATGGCGGTGCTAAGCGGACGGTGCGGCGGTGACAAGGAGACGTTTCTCCGGCTGTTGGCCGAGGATTTGGAGCTTAAAGAGCTGTCGCAGGATCTGATCGAAGGTGTTGGCTATTTTATGAACGGGATGTAACAGAACACAAGACAGCCCCTGAATCGCAGCATAATGCCGGTCCAAGGGCTGTTTGTATTTAATCTGCGGCTGTGTATTCCGCAAGTCTCCGGCCGCCGGCCAGATAGACGCAATTGCGGCCCGCGTGCTTGGAGGCATAAAGCGCCTGGTCTGCTGCCGTCAAAAGCGTCTCCAGCATCGTCTCCAGCGCATCGTCGGCTCCTGGAATCCCGTTTGAAGCGGCTGCGCCGAAGCTGGCGGTGATGCGGATTTCGCCGCCCTGGGCTGTCAGCGGGCTTGCGGCGATGTCTTCCCGGATTCTGTTGCACAGCCGCGCCGCTTCTTCCGGCGGAGTATCCGGGAGGCAGAAGACAAATTCTTCACCGCCGTAGCGGCCGAACAAATCGGCCGGCCGCAAATGCCGTTTGCAGATGCCGACGACATGCCGCAGCGCCTCGTCTCCGGTGCTGTGGCCGAAACGGTCGTTGATGTTTTTGAAATGGTCGATGTCCATCAGCACAAACGACACCGGCCGTACAGCCGCAGCTGCATGCAGCAGCTCTGCCGACAGATCCATGAACCGGCTGCGGTTATAGATGCCGGTCAGACTGTCCGTCGTTGCAAGCTGGCGCAGCCTGTCCTCCAGCAGCTTGCGTTCCGTCGCGTCGATCAGGATCAGCATCCGGCCGGCAACAGCTCCGTCCTGTTTACGGACGGGGAAGGACCGGATCTGGTAGTAACGCGTCATGCCGCCGGTTGTCCATTCCAATTCGCGTTCTTCCTGCTGCAGCGGATCGGCCCGCTCCACATATTCGGCGGCGGCGGGTCCGGCGGGAGCAAGCAGCCCGGCCAGCGGACGTCCCAGCGAAGCGGGGGAAAGCCCGTCCATCATGGCGGCTGCCGCATGGTTATAGTCGATCAGCCGTCCCAGGTTGTTCAGCACGAGCACGCCGTCGCGCATGCTTTCAAACAGATTTTCCCGGGCAATAGGCGCCGCAGTCAGCATGCCTCTGGAGAAAATCGCCCAAATATACAGCGAGGCCGTCAGGCTCATAATCACCGGGACGGGATCCATGCCGTAGGGCGTTAAATGCAGTAAATACAGCAGCGAGCCGAGGGTCGGAAGCAGCAGGCCGATCAGAATGGTCACCATTTGGCGTAAATAGACCCGCATGGTCTTTTTCCATTTCCAGACCATCAGGCAAAGCGAAGCCAGCAGACAGCCAAACGTGAAGCTGCCGTGAACGACATACCAGGGACCCATAACCATATCGGCAAGCGGGGAAGGCGCATCCGGCCTCAGATAAATTGAGCGGTAAAACCAATGGTGAATGTCATTTGTCCATACGATAAGCGTGGTCAGGCAGGGGATGGCGTAAAGGGCTGCCTTTGACCGCCAGGATCTCAGCTTGTCCAGTCCAACAAAATGCATAACCATCAGCAGGCTGGCCGGTGAAATAAACGGCATCCCCAAATACTCGACCCGAATCCAGAAAAAGATATCCTCAAGCGTATTGCTGGTCAACTCCAGGGCGAAGCCGAAGGTATAAACCGCCGAGCCTAAGGCGATGACGATAAAGGCGTTGGTGCCCGCAAAATCCGTACGCCGGTTCATGGCAAACAGCGCAAGCAGCACATTCAGCACGCCGGAAATAGCGACGACAACGATATAAGAGGAAATCAGCGGGTCCAATGATCCACCTCCGCACGCAGCGGAATCCGAACGGACAGACGTCCGCCGGAGACGGTAACAGCGCTTACCATAAAATGTTCTCCTGACAATAAAAATGCAGGCCGGTATGCTGCAAAAAAACGCAGGTTTGGTTCCGGGCTCCTTAGTTCCATAGTATCATAACGGCGGCAGTGCAACATTAAACTGCTTTGAAAAGAAAGCGGCACGATTGATGCTCCGGAAAGTAACGGAGAACTAGCGGTCGATGCCGGAACGGTTTCTGTCAGGATACGCGCCGCCCCACAACACCGGCAGCGGCCCGTCTTCGCCATAGAGCGGATCGCGAAGCGGGAGGGGAACCTTAGCGATTTCCGCGCGGATGCTCTGCAACCGGTCCGCATCGTCTTCGGTGCGCAGGTTATAGTCCATCCCGTCCGGATAAGCACCGGATACGGCGAAACCCGGACCGGAGGAGATACATTTATGAGCGGTTCCGGCAGGCAATACCAGAACGTCGCCCGCTGAGACCGGCAGCCGCAGACCGCTGTCGCCGCCGAGCTGCAACACGGCAGTTCCCTGTACTACAGCCAGCGCCTCATGGGCATTGCTGTGGTAATGGTGGTACGAATAAACGCCGGCGGTCCAGCCGCCCAGCCACCCATTGCGGGCGAAGACTTCCAAGGCTTCGTTCGGCCGCCCGGACAAGGCCCGCGGGTAGACCAGGGCGGGCAGCTCTGGATTGCCGGGAAGCCCCGGAGCTTCGGGGAAGCGGAACGTGCGGGGTTGAATCCATTCGGAAGGGTGCATAACGTTCATCCTCTCTTTTTTTGAGAATTACAGCTTTATTTTGATTTCGTCCTTATTTTGATTCATTACCCGGAAAATCCCGGTTTTCGTCAAGGAATCGGTGAGAGGGTGCGGTTGCCGATCATGTATAATAGACAGGGTGATAACGTCTACTGATGAGGAGTATATAAGCGTAATGTATACACTGGATATTATGTCATGGCTGACCGAAGACCAGCTCCGTCTCATGCTGGAGAAATACCGGTCATTTGGGCCGTTTCCCGGAATTCTGCTGACCTTTATGAAGTCGTTTGTGCCTCCGCTGCCGACGATCGTTATTGTGGGGTTAAATGCGGCGGTCTACGGACTTTGGCTGGGTTTTCTGTATTCGTGGATCGGGCTCATTTTGGGCTGCTTGGCGACCTTCGGCATCGTGCGCAAGATCGCTTCCCGTGAGGTGCTGCAGAAGTGGGCTTCCCGGCCAAAGGTGGCAAAAAGCATGCGCTGGGTACGAAACAGCGGGTTCAGCTATGTGTTTTTGCTCAGTATTTTTCCGGTTGGACCGTTTGTAGTTGTCAATCTGGCGGCCGGGCTTGCCGGCATGCGGCTCCGGTCATTCCTGCTTGCGGTGGCGGCTGGCAAGGCAATTATGGTGTTTGCCGTTTCTTATATTGGCAACGACCTGGAACGTTTTATCCGGAACCCGGCTGAAGTGCTGTATGTGGTGTTGTTCATCGGGCTGTCCCTCTGGGGCGTTCGCGCCATTGAGGCCAGGTTTGCCAGAGCCGCGGGCGGCCGTTAAGACAGGAAGAAGCTGTAAGCTGCCGGGTGCTGGCACCCGCTTGTCCAGTAGACAAGAAGCCGGTAACTGCCGGGGGTGGAAAGCCATCTTTTGGCGGAGTATGATGAGAAAGTGAATTCATTCTTATGACGAAAGAGGTGCGGCAGGTGAAATACCGCAAGCTGGGAAGCACGGAAATGAACGTTTCGGTTGTCGGCGTGGGCACCTGGCAGTTCGGCGGAGAATGGGGAAAAGATTTTACGCAGGCTGAAGTGGATGCCATGCTCGACAAAGCGGGGGAATTGGGCATCAACCTGATCGACACGGCCGAATGTTACGGCGACCATCTGTCGGAGAAGCTGATCGGCGGCTATCTTTCCCGGCGCAAGCGGGAGGATTGGATTGTGGCGACCAAGTTCGGCCACCATTTTAACGGACACCTGCAGCGGGATCAGGTATGGGGTGCGGACGAGGTGCTGGGGCAGCTGGATGCTTCGCTGCGGGCGCTCCATACCGACTATGTCGATTTGTATCAGTTCCATTCGGGAACGGACGAGCAGTTCGACAACGACAAGCTGTGGACCATGCTGGACAAGCAGAAGCAGGCGGGCAAAATCCGCCACCTTGGTATCTCCATCAGCGCGGCGAACAGCGGCGTGCATCAGACCTCGTCGGCGCCGGAGGTAGGGGCGGAAGCGATCCAGGTCGTATACAACCGGCTGGAACGCGGGCCGGAAGAACGGATTTTCCCGCTGTGCGAGGAGCATCGGCTGGGCGTATTGGCGCGTGTTCCGCTGGCAAGCGGTTATCTGAGCGGCAAATATAAGCCTGGCACGGAGTTCCGCGAAGGCGACGTCCGGGCGAGCCACAGCGAAGAAGCGCGGGCACGGCAGCTGCGGGAAGCGGCGGAGATTGCCGCAAGCGAAGTTCCGGAAGGGATGAACATGGCGCAGTGGGCGCTGGCCTGGTGTCTGAAGCATTCCGCCGTAACCACAGTTATTCCGGGCTGCAAAAATGTGGAGCAGGTGATCTCCAACGCGGAGGCAGCCGACATCGAGCTGGGATAGCAGCCGGACGTTTTTTTTATGGCCGCTCAATACCGGCCCCGGCCATCCAGTTATCGTGTAATATAATGTTTTCCGGTTGATATACCGGGAAGCATGAAAGCGGGGCTGTCCCATAAGTCGCAGTGTGACGGGGGACAGCCCTTTTTTCGTAATATACTTGGCACACTTCATGGAGGGTCTATGCAAAGCTGGCCCAGCCAGAGCAAAGCTTGATTTGGGGTGTATTGTTTATGTTTGGGTCCTAGGCCCGGCGGCTGGAATACGTTGGAGGGTCAGAGCTGGAACATGTCCTCGATCGCTTTGGTCTTGCCGGGATTTTCCGCCCGGTGTACCCAGCTGTTGCTGAGCGGGTCGTACTGGTAATCGGCGGTCCATTCCGTACCGTTGCGGAGGATGGCTGCCGTGGCGGAAACCAGGGTGTCCACTTCGGCCGCCGTCATCATCGGATGAATGGAGAAGCGGACCCAGCCCGGCTTAAGCGACGGGTTGCCCGCGCTCAGCTGGGAGGCAATGACCGATGACTGCACCGGGGAAATGCCCAGCAGATGGTGGCCGTACGGGCCGGCACAGGAGCATCCTCCGCGCGCCTGAATGCCGAACCGGTCGTTCAGCAGGCGGACCATCAGGTTGTAATGGATCGTGTGCACGGTGAATGAGACAATGCCAAGGCGGCGTTTATGCCGCCCCTCCAGCACCGTAATGCCTGGCAGTTGACTTAAGCCTTCCAGCAGCTTTGACGTCAGCTGCCGCTCCCGTTCCTGCAGCGCCCGGGCGCCCATCTGTTCTTTAAGCTTCACACACAACGCCGTACGAAAAGCCTGCATGAAACCCGGCGTTCCGCCGTCCTCCCGGACTTCCACATCCGGAATATAGCTGCGGCCGCCCCACGGATTGGTCCAGACGACCGTTCCGCCGCCCGGCTCATCCGGCTCATTTTTTGCATATAGCCGGCTGTCAAAGACAAGCACGCCTCCAGCTCCCGGACCGCCCAAAAACTTATGCGGCGAAAAGAAAATGGCGTCCAGCTTCTCCTCCGGCCGCTCCGGGTGCATGTTGATAGCCGTGTAAGGCGCGCTGGCGGCAAAGTCCACAAAACAGATCCCGCCAGCCCGGTGCATGGCCGCCGCCAGCCGGTGGTAAGGCGACTCGATGCCCGTCACATTGGAGCAGGCGGTGAAGGTTCCGATCTTCCAGCGGCGCGTGCGGTATAGGCCCAGCAGCTGTTCCAGCCCGGCTGGATCGGGGCTGCCCTCCGGGCCGGCGGGGACGGTGACTATCTCAGCCCCCGTCTCCACCCATGGGAGCTGGTTGGAGTGATGCTCCATATGGCTGACAAAAATAACAGGCCGGTCCGCTTCGCCGAGCATTCGGGCCGATTGCCCGTCCGCAGGCAGCCCCAGGATGCGCCGGAGCTTGTTCACAGCTCCCGTTGTTCCGTTGCCTGCAAAAATCAAGGCATCGTACAGCGCCGCGTTAACATGCCGTTTAATGATTTGTTTGGCTTCGTGATAGGCGCGCGTCATGGTAAGCCCGGTTGTGCTGGCCTCCGTGTGCGGGTTGCCCACAAGCGGGCCGAATTTTTCCTGCAGCGTATATTCGATGGGCCGGTACAGACGGCCGCTGGCGGCCCAGTCGGCGTATAGCAGCGTCTTTTGGCCATATGGCGTATCAATCTGGCAGTTTATGCCGATGGTATGATTCCGGATTCCGAGAAAATGGGCCTCGGACGGCAAACTGGGCGTATACATACCGGTATCCGCAGCGGTGCGGGTAAGCACAGGCGTCCCTCCAATGCTGAAGCGGTTTTGCGAAATCGGCCGGATTCCTGGGTTCAGTATATGCCCGCTGCGGGAAATGGGTTAACGCCCATGGCTGCCATGAGTTGCATTTTAAAGGTGGACCGGATGTCTACTAAATAAACAGCTGCATGTCGCTGCTCAGTGCATCGTCCAGATAAGCGGCGGCATCGATAATTTCCACCTCGGGCAGAAACTCCTCGGGCTTAAAGCCCATAATTTCCACGGACAGCTTGCAGGCGCAGAAGCGGATATTTTTTTTGCGGGCCCCCTTCAAAAAGTGAATCAGCTTGGGTGCACCCTGCTCCTCCATCATTTCCTCCAGCATCATTCGTCCCAGGCCGCTGAAATTCATCCGCGACAGCGGAAGGTGCGCGGGCCCTTTTGGTGTAACTACATCCATCAGCTTCTCGTAGACCGTTTTGTCCTCCAGCGTCATTTTTTCAGGGTCACGAATCAGAAAGAGTCCCCAGAAGGCAAAAAACATCGTTACCTCAGCCCCGATATCCTTTGCCGTATTGGCAAGAATCAGGCCAGCCATCGCTTTGTCGTATTCGCCGCTGAACATCAGCAGGTTTAATTTTTTGTCCATGTCGGTTCTCCCTTCGGGCTTCGCCTAGTCCGCTTTAGTGTGCGCCCGGGCCAAGAGCGGCATCCTTCCGCAACAATTTGTTCATGATTTCCGCCGGACTTGCCGAAAAAAAGAAGACCCCGAAAGGGGGCCTTCACTGCTCTGTGTATGGGATTGTGACCGGGGCCAACTATTATTAGCCGTCTGTTTGTGGCCTATTGATCGCCGAAACGGCATAACGAAGCGTCTCAGAGCTGTCTTTCGCCCGAAGTTTCAAGCGTCCGGGCCGGGGCGGCGGAGGTCGTAGTGTCTGGCGGCCAGCCACAAGGCGCCTGTGAACAGCACAATCAGTCCGAGAATAATGCCGAACCGCCAATCGCCGGCTTTAAAATTAAGCTGCAGCACAGTCAGGACCAGTGACACCTGCGTCCAGACAAGCGTCCGTTTGCGTAGGTTCGTTATATTTTCTCCCATCCCGGGCATCCGGCGGATGATGATAAAGGCAATTACCGCAAGCACCAGCGCAAATACGGCTGTACCCGCCAGCTCAGAGGAAGTAAACGTATTCATAAGCTTCAATCCTTTCTGCTGAAGTAATCTGTCTCTTATTATATCGGCTGTTTTGAAGGCTGCTGATACCGCATCAGGCGGGAGAAAGAGAAACTGCAATTTTATTATAACAGTCCCGTGCCAAACCAGGCGGCGTTGGTTCACCTCCCTGCCGGGGATTTCATGTATAATGTTGAATGATCAAAATGAGGGATGTGCCTTGCATGAATGTAAAAAGCTTTTTGGAATTGGTTGAAATCCGCACTAAAGTTGCCAGTATGATTCCTTATATCATGGGCACACTTTATGCGCTTTACCGGTTTGACACGTTTTACCCGCTGCATGCCGTGCTGATGCTGGTTTCGCTGCTCAGCTTCGACATGGCGACAACCGCCATCAATAACTATTATGACTTTAAAAAAGCGATGAAAACCCATGGCTACGGCTATGAAACCCACAATCCCATCGTCAGCCGCGGCTTGAAAGAGCGCACGGTTGTCTTAACGATCTGCACCCTGCTTGGACTTGCCGCTGCCGGCGGGCTGCTGCTTGTGGCGAACACGGGCCTTATGGTCTTTTTGCTGGGCGGATTGTCGTTCCTGATCGGCATCCTGTATTCCTTCGGACCCATCCCCATCTCCCGTATGCCGCTTGGCGAGCTGTTTTCGGGTTTGTTTATGGGATTTGTTATTATTTTCGTATCGGCCTATATTCATGCGGGCAGCTCACTGGTCGCGCTTACCTTTGACGGTGCCTGGGTGCGGCTGGACATTCAGCTGGCCGAGGTAATTTATCTGTTTCTGTTCTCCGTGCCGGCCATTTGCGGCATTTCCAACATTATGCTGGCCAACAACATCTGCGACGTGGAAGACGACGTGGAAAATAAGCGTTACACGCTGCCCGTTTATATCGGAACGGGTCCGGCTCTGCTGCTGTTCCGCTGGCTGTATTATGTGTCTTATCTCGACCTCGTTGTATTGATGTGGCTTGGCGTTCACCCGCTGCTCGTGCTGCCGGTGCTGCTGACGCTGATTCCGCTGCGCCGGAATATCGGGGTGTTTATTCTAAACCCGATCAAAGCGGTGACGTTTGTGCTGGCGGTCAATAACTTTGTCCTGCTCAATCTGGCCCGGATCGGCGTGCTGGTGCTTGCGGTGGTGATCCAGCGGCTCGTCTAAGCAATCCGGCCTTTGACCGCTGCCCGGTGTGTGGCATAATGAACGGGTACAACCTAACCTTATCTTAGAAAAAGAGGTGGAAACGGATGAATCGGAAGCTGCGTTGGGGAATTATGGGCTGTGCCGGGATCGCCGTCAACTCGGTGATGCCGGCGATACGGGACTCCAAGACCGGCATTCTGACGGCGATTGCCAGCCGGGGGCTGGACAAGGCGAAGGAGACCGCCGAGGCGTTTGGCATAAGCCGCGTTTACGGCAGCTATGAGGAGCTGCTGGCCGATCCCGGGGTGGATGCGGTTTACATTCCGCTGCCGAACCACCTGCACCGCGAATGGGTGATCCGGGCGGCTGCAGCGGGCAAACATGTGCTGTGCGAGAAGCCGCTGGCGCTTGATGCCCGTGAAGCAGCGGAGATGGTTGAAGCCTGCACAAAAGCAGGCGTGCATTTGGCCGAAGCGTTTATGTACAGGCACCATCCGCGTATTCTTCAGCTGAAAGAGTTGATCGACGGGGGAGTGATCGGTGAAGTCCGGGTTATCCGGGGAGCGTTTACATACAATGCGGCCGCCGACACAGGCAATATCCGCTTTGTTTCGGCTTGGGGCGGCGGGTCGCTGTACGATATCGGCTGTTATCCTCTCAGCGCGGCCCGGCTGTTGTTCGGGGAGGAGCCGGAAGCCGTGACGGCACATGCGTTGTTCTCGCCGGAGCACGACAATGTCGACATGATGGCGTCAGGGATGGTGGAATTTTCCGGCGGGAAATCGCTGATTTTTGAATGCGGCATGTGGGCGTTTGGCAGACAGGTGCTGGATATCATCGGAACGGAAGGCCGGATTGAAGTTCCGCGGCCGTTTAACGGCAGCGACGACGCGGCATTTACCGTTCATACCAAAGACGGCATCCGCGAGGTGGATGCGGAGGGAGCCAATCCGTATACCCGGCAGGCCGATGATTTTGCGGAGGCGGTGTTTGGCGGCAAACCCCGTTATGTGCCGGCGGACGCCGTGCTGAATATGATGCTGATCGAAGCCTGCCTGCATTCAGCACGGACCCGGGAACGGGTAAACCTGTCCCGCCCTTAGACAGTGCTGCAGAAGCAGGGGAAACCGCATCCTTAAAGGAACAAGAAGCGCCATCTCTCCAATGGAGGAAGGCGCTTCTTAATTTTGCTGACGGCTATGTTGACAATGCAGACATTGCTGAGCTTAAAGTTGGCAAAGCTGCTATCTAAGTTGGCTTTGCTTATGTTCCGCCAAGGATTGATCTGTTCAGATGGTTCATCCTTGACTGTAGAGCTACACCTTGAACCGTTCAATTAAGGTCTGGAGATTGCCAGCCAGCGAGGAGAGGAACGTAGCGGAGGCCTCAATTTCCTGCATGGCGGCCAGCTGCTCCTGCGATGAAGCCGACATGTTTTCCGCTCCCTCCGCCGTCTTGTTCGCAAAAGCTACAATCTCATGCAGCGCTTCAACCAAACGGTCGGATGATTCGGACAAGCGGCGGACCGTCTCGGAAATCCGGCGGCTTTGATCCGCCATACCGGATACGGAATTCTCGATTTCAGAGAACGACTGTCTGGCGTCGGCCACCTTTTCCGCTCCCTGCTCCGTTTCTTTGGCGGACTGTGCCATCAGCTCTGATGCCGCCTCCATCTGACCGACAATCAAGCTAACACGCTCGCGGATCTGCGCGGCAGAGCCTGCCGAACGCTCCGCCAGCTTCCGCACCGACTCGGCGACGACGGCAAAACCCCGGCCTTCTTCACCCGCCCGGGCCGCTTCAATCGCCGCGTTAAGCGACAGCAAATGCGTCTCCTCGGCGATGCCGGAGATCATCTCCACCATACCTTCAATCTCACGGGAGTGTCCGGACAGCTCGGTAATCCGCTCCGCCAGATCGGCCGTAGTTGCCTGCATGGTCCGAAGCTGTGCGGCTGCGGTTTCCACCGCATTCCTGCCGGCCCGTGCCTGTTCCGCGTTATGCTCCGCGTATTCGAAGGCCTGTCCGGCGGTCTCGGAGATATGCGCAATGGATTCCGACATGCTGTGCACGGAGCTGTAGCCGTCCTCCAGCTTGTGCAGTTGGCGCTGGGCCCCTTCGGCCAGCTCCATCGTAATGCCGACAGTATGCTCCCCGACCTGATTGGTTGCGCCTGCGCTCGCCGATAACTGCTCGGACGAAGAGGCGACCTGCATGGACGTTTCGTTTACTTCGGTAATGAGGCGGTGCAGATTTCGGGTCATTTCGTTAAAATCTTCCGCCAGCCTGCCGATTTCGTCCCGCCCGCGGAGGACAACCGGCTCATGCGACAAATCACCGTGAGCCACCCGGTTGACGGAGACGGACAGCTTCGACAGCGGGCTGACCATCCGCCGGATCATGAGGTAAGCCGCCAGAATGGCGATACCCAAAATAATGGCGCCGATCATGAATGGACGAAGGATAATATCCTGTGTACGTTCCTTGATCAGCGGACCGTCGAAGTTGATCGCCATCAGCGCGATAATCGGTTTGCTCGGGTCATGGTCCTGGTAGATCGGACCGTATCCGGTCTTCAGAGAGACGCCGTCATATGTATACACTTTGGAATAGGCGGAGTGTTTGTGCTCCACAATCATTTTTTTATCCTGCTCGCTGAAGTAAAAATCCTGCCCGGCGGTATACCCCCGCTTCTGCAGGGAAGCATCCGCGGCCAGAATTTTGCCGTCCATCGACAAAATAAACGCCTCTTTAAAGATCGGCTTGTGTTCAACAATCCAGCCGATCCGGTCCTCGACCTCTTTTCGTTTAGAGGTATCGCCGGACGCAAGCGCGGTAATTAACGCGGGGTCGACAAGGCCGGTTGTAATGTTTGCACAGCCGACGAGCTCGATTCCAGCCGCTTCGTCGACCTGTCTATAGGCGGCGCGGTAGCCGAAATAGCCGATGGAGGAGCCGACGAGCAGGAGCACAGCCAGCATCATCCAGGTTAATTTTGTTGCCAGTTTCATAAGGGAAGTTCACCAACTTTACTGAAGTCTGACCGGAGTGCTTGACCGGTCTGCTAGGATTATACTGCAAGGCCTAAACGACATATAAGCCGTGTTTGATGTATTTTGTGTGACTGTTTTCGTGAAAGTTACGAAAAACATCAGACAAATTACGAAAGGATAATAATTGGGAAATATTTGAATGCGATGTAATGTTCATTGAATAACCGGCGTGCAAAATGGTACTCTTAGAACAGAACGAATCAGACCGGAGGCATGGACGAAATGGCAGAGCAACCGGATCCGCTGGTGGAGCAGATCGGACACGGATTATGGAAAATGCAGCGTAAAATTGTAACGGGAATGGCCCTGCATCAGGAGATGGGGCTGACATTCCCGCAATTTGCTCTTCTCAATATGGTAGGTTTCGAGGGGAAATCCCGCGTTGTGCAGCTTGCGGAGAAGATGGAGGTCAAACCCAGTGCGATCACGGTCATGCTGGACCGGCTGGAGCAGATGGGGCTGATCACCCGGGAGCAGGATGAAAGCGACCGGAGAGCCGTCGTAGTCAGCGTGACGGACAAAGGGCAGAAGGTCCGTGAGGAAGGGCAGCGACGTTCTAAACGGCTGCTGGAGCAGTATTTGTCTCCGCTGACACACGACGAGCTGGAGCGGATGGCCGCCCTGTTCGCCAAGCTGGGCGAAGGGGAGCGTTGACCCGCTTCATAATTTAGAGGAAGTGATACGGATGAATAAACAGACAGCCGATATCAAGCTGAGCAAAGTGATGACCAAGATGCTCCGGCACAAACCGGAGGAAGCGGGGTTATCGCTTGAGGAAGACGGCTCGTGTACGGTAGCCAGTCTGCTGAAGGCCGTTCAGGCACTGCCGGGATGGTCGCATGTAAAGCTTACCGACATAGAAAGAGTGGTCCGCAATTCGGACAAACAGCGCTTTGAAATTGATGGCGGGCGCATTAAGGCCAGATACGGCCACAGTTACAGCAAAATAGAATACGCGCCGGGCAACCCGCCCGCGGTGCTGTATCACGGAACAAACAGACAGGCCTTGCCTTTTATTATCGCGGAAGGGCTGGACCCGGTGGGAAGACAGTATGTCCACCTGTCGGAGGGTACCCATTTTGCCGCATTGGCCGGGAGCCGCAGGGGAGAGCTGGTGATGCTTAAGATTGATACGGTGCAAGCGGCCCAGGCGGGAATTCCTTTTTATTACGCCGGTAATGAAGTATGGCTGGCCGAGTGGGTGCCGTGGGAGTGCTGTTCTGTGGTGGATGATGGGGAATAAGTTTGCGAACTGGGCGGAGGCGGGCTGTTAGCGGACTCCCGAAACAAAAAAAGACGCGTAAGAGGGAACGTTCCGATCTGGACGTTCCCTCTTTTGCGTTCTTTGTGGTATTTTCCCTGGCTGAAAATCAGGGATTATGAGCCGCCGCGGGATTTTTATCAGGCAGCTGCTTTACGTAACTGTCGGACAGCTGCAGAAGACGCAGCGCCTTGTTGTATTCGTCTTTCGTTACCGCCGGGCGCGTGCCGCCGCTGGACAGCGGGTACTGCGAGTTGTCGTCGAAGCTGATCCCCGGAATCATCAGTCCCGTCGTGGAAATCAGCGAACCCGAAGGCAGATAATAACGCTGCGGCAGCACGTTGTACGTTTGGCTCAGCAGGTCCTGCCCGAAGTGAAGGTGGTCATCCATCGGGAATCCAAGCAGTCCGGCAGCCGTCGGGAAAATATCGACTTCTCCGCCTACCTGGGGAAGAATCCGTCCGCTGTCGCCGGCATTTACGATCAGGAGCGGAATGTTGAGCATATGGGAATAGCTGTATTCGTCGCCGTAGATTTCGGCCATCAGCTTTTTGTCGTCATGATCAAGCGAATAGATGGGAAGGCCCATGTGGTCGCCGTAAATCATAATCAGGCTGTTGTCCCACACCCCGTTTGCCTTCAGTTCTTTGACGAATTCGCCGAAAGCGGCATCGGCATAATTCTGCGCCCGGATATAATCGCCTACAAAGGTGCCTTCGTACCGTTCAGGCAGCTTCATCCGGTATTTTTCTTCCGGAATGGTGAACGGGTGATGCGCCGACATGGAAATCACCTGGGCATAAAATGGCCCGGCTTCCTGCATTTCCTTCAGCTTCTCCGCCGTCTTGCGGTACAGCACTTCATCCGAAGCGCCAAAGAAAAACGTGTCCTCGTCGCCGAAGTATTCATGTTCGTAATAATGATCCCATCCCAGCGAGCTGTACAGCTCGCCGCGGTTCCAGAACTCGACGTCGTTGGTATGGAAGGTCGCCGTGCTGTACCCGTGCTCTTTCAGGAACCGGGGCATGCTGGGCAGCTTCTTGTCGACATACGCCATCGTTGCCGCACCGCGCGGCGGGATATAATACGATGTATTAACGACGAATTCGGCGTCGGACGTATTGCCTTGGCCGACCATTTGATAGAAGTTGTTGAAGTACAGGCTGTCTTTCATCACAGCATTCAAATTGGGCGTGACTTCCTTGCCGTCAAGCTCCAGACCCAGCAGGAACGATTGGAATGATTCCAGCTGGATAATCACCAGATTTTTGTCTTTTGCCGATCCGTACAGCGGCGAAACGCTGTTCGGATCGATCTCCTTAAGCTCGTTCACAGCCTGCTGGGTAATCTCTTTGGCGTCGACCAGTTCGATTTTGTCTTGAGAGAAAATGGTATAAGCTTCATAATTAAGAATGCCCATCTCTTCCGCCTTCTTGATTTCGTTCATGCTTGCCCGGTTGGGCAGGACGTTGAACAGGCAGAGGCCAAGGGACACGGCGAACAGGACCATCGGCACGCTGCGGCGGCCGGAGCGGTTAATATTTTTCTTCAGCTCTTTGCCCTTTTTGCTTCGGAGGAAATAATAGCCGAGCAAAATGATATCGGTAAAGATTAACAGGTAATACGGGTCCATCAGCGAGAAAACGCTGTTCCGGACGGCCGTCACCTGGTTCACTTGTTCAAGGGCATGGTAAGTAACGATAACTCCGTAGTACTTGAAATACATAATGGCAGCAAACAGGATGGCGGTCAGCAGCAAATTCACTGTCATGTAGTAGCCCAGTTTCCGTTTGGAAGCAAATCCCTCGATCAGACAGAAGACCGCCCACACAAAAGGAATTTCGGTGAACAGCGATTTCCAGAACGGCGTGTCGTCAAAGATGACGCCCCAGGCGAGGAAGCTTTTCAGAATAAAGATCAATGTGAAAAAGACAAACGGCTTGACGATCCACTTTTTACCGCTATTTAACAGCACGGCTTCGCCCTCTTTCTGCGTAATAACGGGTAGTCGTTCCCGCTTGGGAGGCTCTGCCGGAGCAGGGAGACTCCATAATAACAAAGTCCATTATGCAACTGTGTTAAAAGAATGTCAAAATCGAAGATAGCCGAACCGGACCGGTAAGCTGGCGCAAACAGCGGTTTTCACTGCCGCTGCCGCCGGAGGGTTTGATAATCTCGGCCTGGCGCGTTTGGAGAAATAAGTAGGGCGGACGATTCCAGAAGGGACCGAAGCGGAAAAGGGGGAGAACTATGGATCCGGTAGTTTCTATATCCGTACGGACACTGGTTGAATACGCTTACCGCAGCGGCAGTCTCGTATCGGGCTTCCGCAGTGCCGCCTCGATGGCCGATGGGGCGCGTATTCATCAGCAGCTTCAGCGGGAGTACCGGGAAGGCGACCGCAAGGAAGTGTTTCTTGAAGCGGATATTCCATACGGACGGCTGATATTCCATGTGGAGGGCCGGTGTGACGGGCTGCTTGCGGGGGATGACGGCATTCCGGTTATTGAAGAGATTAAATCGACGGCGGAGCCGCTGGACGGACTTGGCGAAGGCAAAAAAGTACACTGGGCGCAGGCGCTAATGTACGCTTATATGCTGGCGGCGAAAGACGATTTGCCCCGCGTAGAGGTGAAGCTTGTCTACGTCAGCAGCATCAGCGGGGAGCGGCGCGACTTCCGGCGAACAGCGGAGCGGGACGAGCTGGAACGGTTCGCGGCGGAAACGCTGGCGGTCTACGAGCCGTACGCCGTCCTGCTGCATGAACACGCGCGGCGGCGGGATGAAAGCCTGCGGGCGCTGCCGTTCCCTTTTCCGTCCTACCGGGAAGGGCAGCGCCGTTTTGCCGGAGCGGTCTACCGGGCGGTGGAGGAGGGGGTGAAGCTGTTCGCCCAGGCGCCGACGGGGATCGGGAAAACCGTCTCAACGCTGTTTCCCTCGCTTAAGGCGATCGGGGAGGGAAAGCTTCGCCGGGTCTTTTACCTGACGGCCAAGACGGTGACCCGCACCTCGGCGGAAGCTGCGCTGCAGCTGATGGAAGCCCGCGGCATGATGCTTCATACCGTGACGATTACGGCCAAAGACAAGGCTTGTTTTCGGGAGGAGGGCGGCTGCACGGCGGAATATTGTCCTTATGCGGACGGATATTACGACCGGATTAACGGAGCGCTTATGGACCTGCTGGCGTCGGAGACGCTGATGAAACGCGAGGTGTTGGCCGATTACGCGCGCAAGCACACGGTGTGCCCGTTTGAGCTGTCGCTGGATGCCGCTTACGCCGCGGATGCAGTCATCTGTGATTACAACTACGTATATGATCCCCGAATCAGCCTGAAGCGGTTGCCGGAGGAACAGAAACGGGGCGCCGTTTTACTTGTAGATGAGGCGCACAATCTGGTCGACCGGGCGCGGGAGATGTTTTCCGCTTCATTGACGAAAGCCCCTTTCCTGGAGCTGCAGCGAATGTATAAAGAGCGGAACCGCACGCTGTGGAAAGCATCGGTGGCTGTCAATCGTTTCTTCATCGACCTGCGCAAAACCTGCGGCGAAGAAGGAAACGGCCGGTGGGAAGTGTATCCCGAGGCGCTGCCAGCCCTGCTTGATCTTTTTACGCAGGAGGCGGAAGCGGAGTTGTCGGCGGCGGTGCCTGAACCCGGCGGCGAGGAGAACGGCGATACGCTGCTGGAGACTTATTTTGCCGCGCTGCAGATGCAGCGGATCGTGAAGCTGTATGACGACCGGTATGTTACTTACGCGGAAATCCGGGGGACGGACGTCTATCTTAAGCTGTTTAATGTGGATCCTTCGTATTTGCTGAGCGCGATGAGCAAAGGCTACCGCTCCCAAATCCTGTTTTCGGCCACCCTGTCTCCTTTATCTTATTACCGGGAGATGCTTGGGGCCGGTGAAGACGACTACAGCGTGGTTGTCCCTTCCCCGTTTCACCCCGAGCAGTGGGAGGTCTGTGTGCTGCCGCTGTCCACGCGGTACAGGGACCGCGAACGTTCTGTGCGCCCGCTTGCCGAGGCGCTGGGCCGCATGGCGGAGCGGAAGGGCAATTATTTAGCGTTTTTTCCTTCTTATCAATATTTAAGGACGGTATATGCCGAGTTTGCGGTGCTGTACCCCGAAGTGCGGACGCTGGTGCAGGAGACCGGAATGAATGAAGAAGCAAGAGAAAGCTTTCTTGCGGAGTTCCGCCCGGACCAGCCCGGCACGGTGCTTGGTTTTGCGGTGCTTGGCGGAATTTTTTCGGAAGGCGTGGACCTGCCCGGGGACCGGCTGAACGGCGTCATGGTTGTGGGCGTGGGGCTGCCGCAGCTCGGGTATGAAAGAAATCTGCTGCGCGACTTTTTTAACCAGACGGGGCGGAACGGCTTCTATTATGCTTACGTGTACCCGGGGATGACCAAAGTACTGCAGGCAGGCGGCAGGCTGATCCGGAGCGAACAGGACAGCGGAACGATTTTGCTGGCGGACGACCGGTTTCTGCAGGAGCCGTACGCGCAGCTGCTGCCGGACGAATGGAGGGCGCAGAGGGTGGCGCCCTATGAATGGGACGGGTTATAGTTACTGGTAACCGGAGATTATACGGAAATGGGATCTCTGTCTACAATCGAGACTATGGGAGGTATATGGAATGAGCTTGCAGATTGGGATTGCGGGTACAGGCTGGTTTGCGGGTATGCATGCGGACCTGCTTGCCTCTATGGAAGGTGTTAAGGTGCAGGCGTTTTTGGGAAGCAGCCCGGAGAAGGGCGAAGCGATGGCCCGGAAATACGGGGCGAACGGTTACGGAAGCCTGAAGGATATGCTGGACCGGGAAACGCTGGATGCGGTCTATATCTGCGTGCCGCCCGAGGCCCATGGGGCGATTGAACGGTCGCTGATCCGGCGGGGGATTCCTTTTCTGGTCGAAAAACCGCTCGGCACGGAGACTTCGATTCCGGCGAGCCTGCTCCAGGATATCAAGGAAGCCGGGCTGCTGACGTCCGTTGGTTATCATTTCCGTTACCAGGAGTCCGTAAAGCGGCTGAAGACGCTGCTGCAGGAAGACAAGATCGGCATGGTCGTCGGCCAATGGATGGGCGGCATGCCGGGCGTTGCCTGGTGGCGGGATCAGGAGCGTTCAGGCGGACAGTTCACCGAGCAGACAACCCACATTGTCGATTTGCTGCGGTACCTGGCCGGGGAAGTGAAGGAAGTCTACGGCGTATTTGGCAACCGCATTATGCAGGACAAGCATGAAGGCGTTACCGTCGCCGACGTGGGAACGGTGTCCTTGACGCTTGAGAACGGCATCGTCGCCAACATTTCCAATACCTGCGTTCTTCCAGGCAGGGTGGGCCGCGTCGGTCTCAGCTTTTATAACGAGCAGGGTATGCTGGACTGGAATCCGGAACGGCTGCTGGAAGTGAAAGAAGGGCACAGTGAGGAGTTCGCAAACACGGGCAATCCGTATCAGGCGGAAAGCGAAGCGTTCCTGCATGCGGTGCGGACGGGAGACCGCTCGCGGATTCTCAGCGATTATGAGGACGGATACCGGACGCTGAAGGTCACCTGTGCGGCCTGGGAGTCAGCCAAAAGCGGCCGGCCGGTCAAGCTTTAGGCGGCAGTATGTTTTTTATCCAATATAGACTGAACTATTGAATGACAGCTCCGCCCAACCTGTCCCTCTTAAGTTCAGTCTATATAAACGTAAAAAAAGAGACACCGGCGCCCTGCATCTACAGGGGCGGTGTCCCTCGGCCCAAGCCGGGACGGCCGTCACAGATTCATTGGAGGAAAAACGAGAGTAAAGCAGGCGCCGTAAATAAAGTGAACAACGCCGTGAGGATCATGGAAATACTGGAGATGGTGCCGGTCAGCGAGCTGAGCTCAAACGCCTTCGATGTGCCGGTACCGTGCGCGGCGGTTCCCAGCGATACACCGCGCGCAATTTCAGTGTCAATGCGGAAGAGGCGGAGGACCGTAGGCCCCATCAGGGTCCCGAGCACGCCGGTAAGAATAACGAAAACCGCCGTAATGCTGGGGATGCCGCCAATGCTCTGCGAGATGCTCATCGCAATCGGCGTTGTGACCGACCGCGGCACCAGGCTGGTGGCGAGATCGCCGCTCAAATGCAGCCATTTGGCCAGCAGCATGGAGGAGAACACGGCCGCAATAGAACCCGACAGCACGCCTGCCGCAATTTCGGCGGCGTGTTTTTTGAGCACTTTAAAATTTTTATGCAGAGGGATGGCAAAAGCGACGGTCGCCGGCTGAAGCAGGTCGGACAGCCATTTGCCTCCCGCATTGTAGGACTCATAGTTCACGCCAGTTAACAACAGCAATGCGATGATCGCGATTGGCGTGATTACTAGCGGAGACAGGTACATTTTCGAGTGCGCTTTGTACATTTTTTTGGCCACCAAATAGATACCGACGGTTGCGCACAGACATAACATTCCGGTAATCATGAATGCTTACGCTCCTTTGCTTTGTAAATAAAGCCGGTCAGAAGTCCGGAGCTGGCCATGACAACGAAGGTGCCGGTGATAACAACCGCAAGCAGCCGGATCCCGTCGCTTTCCAGCAGCGCGGAGTATTTCATCACACCGACCGCTGAAGGAATAAAGAACAGCAGCAGCTCGGCGAGCAGCCAGGAAGCTCCCAGCTCGACCCATTCCAGCCGCAGCACGCCCAGTTCCAGCAGCAGGAAGACAAAAGCCATGCCGATAATGCTTCCGGGAATGGGAATATTTAATGAGGCGGTCAGCAGATTGACGGCCATGGAGAAGGCGGTTAGCGCAGCGACCTGCAGCAGTACGATGCCTAATTTTTTCACTGAAGTTCGCTCCTTTGGATCATCCGTTTTGATTTGATAATGAAATTTTACATCAATTGTTTTCATAGGTAAAATGAATATATCGAATAAATGACATTCCTACTGTCTATGGATGAGGTGAAGGCGTGGAAATTCGTCAACTTCAGTATTTTGTGGAAGCTGCGCGGCTTGGAAGCTTCTCGAAGGCCGCCAAATCGCTGTATATTACCCAGCCGACCATCAGCAAAATGATTCGGAGCATCGAGACCGAACTGGGGGCGGACCTGTTCTACCGGGAAGGTAAAAGCATCCGTCTGACCGATGCCGGCGAAATTTTGCTGGCGAAAGCGCAAAATATTGTGGATTCCTTCCAGAGCTTGTCCTCGGAGCTGGACAGCCTGCGCGGTCTGAAGCAGGGGCATATCCGGATCGGGCTGCCGCCGATGGTGGGCGCCAGTTTTTTTCCGTCGGTGATCGGCGAGTTTCATAAACGCTACCCCGAGGTGACGATCCGGCTGTATGAAGACGGGGCTAAAAAAGTGGAACATGAAGTCGAAGCCGGCCTGCTTGATATAGGCGTTGTCGTGCTTCCGGTCAATGAAGCTAAATTTCATTACTTTTCATTTCTGGAAGAAAAGCTGGAGCTGATTGTCCCGCTGGGGCACCGGCTGGCCGGAAATTCATCGGTGGCGCTCGGCGATTTGGCCGAAGAGGAATTCGTTTTGTTCCGTGAGGACTTCACGCTGCATGACAGGATTATTACGGAATGCGTCAAATCGGGTTTTGAGCCGCGCGTCATTTACGAGAGCTCGCAGTGGGATTTGATCAGCCGGATGGTTGCCGCGGGGCTCGGCATTGCCCTCCTGCCCGAAACAATCTGCCGCCAGATGGATCCGGCCCGCATCCGCGTGCTGCCTTTGTCGGGGGCGGCGATTCCCTGGCAGCTCGGCATGATCTGGCGCAGAGACCGCTACTTGTCTTTTGCCGCCAGAGAGTGGGTAAGCTTTGCGCGCGGATTGTTGAACCGGGGATAGCCCTTTCCCCGGCTTAACAACACCTGCATGTAGTTTCTAAGGGTAATGACACCTTGAATCGGAACTCTTCCCTGTTCCCCGGAATACCGGAAAGTGAATAAAAAATGAATATAGGGAACATTCAGAACGACATTTTTTTCTTTTTTTTCAAAAAATGTTTTTTGGTATCCGCAATTATGATAAAGTGGAAGTGTATCGGAGGGAAGGTGATGTCAATGCTATACGAGGCATACTCCTCAAACGAGCTTCTCAGAGAGAGCCGGGAGGACGAGCTGTTTATGACTATAGAGAACTTGCGCTGCGAGCTTTTGGAAATCGCCCGGCAGCGCAGCTTGAGCGACCGCGCCGTGGTTGAGCTCAGCGAGCGTCTGGATGAGTATATCCTGCTTGCGCAGCACCGGATGATGGGGGATCTGCGCAGCCGGAGAGAGGATCTCTCGTCTGTGGCATCCGCTTCCGGAATGAAGCCGGGCAAGGGCCCATTTACACAATAGAAGGGCGCCCTGCGCTCCGATCCTTACCTAACCGGCCCCTGATTTCCGGCAAGCCCTGCGGCGGCAGCGACAGTAGGGTTATTTTTGTGTGCACATTTGTTGTTACTAACAGGCTCAGGCCGGATCAGCTGTATTTAAATGCCTGTATTGAAATACGAAAAATTGAAATGCACGTTAATAAACACCTTTAGGCCTGTGTGATTGACACGGACATAAAGGTGTTTTGTTTGTGTATTGAAACATGGACTATTAACTAGCGCCCTTTGCAAAATCTAATTTTTTGCTCCCAAAAGTATTACGGGGATCTTTTCGCAAAAAGATGCGATCATTGCGGCGGCTTCCTGGCGAAGCATTGGGCGGGCAGGCTCATAATCAACAGCGTCATCCGCGGCTGCCTTTACTTCAGGACCAAAAAGCTGCATGGCCGCCACAAACTGTACGGCTTCCGAAGCCCAAGGCGCCGGCGGTGTTCCCGTCAACTTAGCCTGTGGCGCCGGGACTGACGTATTGAACTGAATGAATCTCCATAAAATGGCGGCGGCTTCTTGTCTGGTAATGGCGCGGTCTGGCTCAAATCGGCCCCCTGGAACCCCTTTTAGTCCGGCATAGACGACCGCCGATTGAATTTCCCGGGCCAGCTTATGTCCGGCCGCATCTTTGAACGTCACGGGATCATTAGATAGCTGAAACCCGGTGACTTTCATCAGCAGCTGTACAAATTCTCCGCGTGTCATGGCTGCTTCAGGCCTAAAGGCAATTGTATCCGTGTTGCTCAAAAACTGCATGGTGTGCAGCTTTTCAATTGCAGAGGCGTATGGACTATTGGCGGGTACGTCGGAGAAGGGTTGCGGCACAGGCAGCTTTTTCAGGAAACTGTCCGGATAGTTGTAATACATATATTCAATATGACCCTGCTCATCTGCTTTAAAGCCTGCTTTCACCCCCTGTTCATCCTGAAACAACAGCTCTTCCAGCTGATGAAGCTTGTGGGTTCCTTTGGCATCTTTAATAACAAGGGTTCCGTCATCGCCTGCTTTCACTTCCGCGCTAAGCAATGGGACTCTTAAATCCTGGAATTGCCCTTCGAACCTGGCCAAGCTGTTCCTGGATGATTTCATTGGCGCGGCTGTTTTGTGTTGTTCAGGGAAAAACCGATCCATAAATGAGCCGAAAATCTCCATGCGAGGATCGAGTGCTTCACCATTAACAATGACCATCGCACCTACTTTCTGCTCCGGAACCATCCACAGCCAGGAGTGAAAGCCGGGCAGATCACCGCCTTTTCCGATGCCGTTATAACCGTTGTAAAGATTGTTATACATGGCTTCAAAACCATAGGACATCACAGGCAGGTTCTCGTTAATGCCATACTGATAGGCTTCCATCGTGGCTGCTGTTTCTTCCTTCAGAATTCGGGCATCGCCAAGCTTCCCGCCGTTTAACATAGCCAGCATATATTTGGCCATATCACTGCCAGTAGAGAACATGCTGCCGCTGGGGTCGATGTCCGGATAGTTAGGATACACGGCTATTTCTTTACCCGCCGCATCATAGGTTTTTGCAAGATTTTCTTTAACATGCGGCGATAATGCAAAGTCGCTATGTATCATGCCAAGCGGCTTAAATATGTTTTCTTTTACATAAATATTGAAGTCGGTGTTAGCCGTGTTTTCTACGATATACCCTTGGTGCACAAAAGCCAGATTGTCATACCGGTAGGCCTCGCCAGGTTTTAATTTTACGGACGGCAGGTTCTTTTTTACATAAGCTTGGAGAGTGACACCAGGGGTATTACCGGAAAAATCAGTGTAATCATAACCAGTTGTATGGGTCATCAAATTTTTCGCAGTGAGGGGGACGCCAGTTTGATTGGGGATCGCAACACCGTCCATATAAGCGGAAATATCGCGATCTAAATCGATTTTACCCTGCTCGGCAAGCTGCATCATGGCTGTAGTCGTAAACAGCTTGGAGATGGATGCCATTCTAAAAACGGTCGTATCCGGATCGATGGGTGTCTTGGAAGCCATGTCCGAGTAACCATATCCTTTGTTAAGCAGGACTTTTCCATCCTTTACAACCACAAACAATGCGCCCGTCAGTTTCTCTTTAACATCCGCACGGGTAAAATAAGCATCCGCAAAGGCCTCTACGGATTTAGCGGTAATTGGTACAGCGGAGGAGCCTGCTGTCCCTTTCCCGGCAGGGCTTTGGCTTACGGCCTGATTGCTGGCAGGAGCAGCCGCGGCATGTGCGGGCACGCCTGTAGAAGACAAGATCAAACTTGCAATTAAGACACCAGCTGGAATGACCTGACCAGGCCATTTTCTATTTAGTGGTTTCATGTTATTTCCCCTCACCTCACTTATTTGGGTGCATCTTCCATTAGAATTGTATTATGCAGACACTTCCATTAACAACCAACCTTAGACTGGTAGTAGCGGGGACTTAAGTTTGTTTCGCACACTGGGCGGAGGTCCAGGTGGTAACCCAACCTTGGCCTTATCTGTTTCGAATCCGTCATATTTGTAACCGGATACAGCATTTGACAAGGGGATTGGTGCGGAAATATAATTAGGTATCCTAATTAATATAGTGTTTAAATATTAGTGAGTCTAATAAATGAGGAGGCGCCGCATTGGGATAAATAAGGAGAACATTACGGCCAACAAGCTGTATATGGCCCTGCGCCAGCTGCATAAAACGCAGTGGAAGCAGTCAATTGAGGGCAATAAGCCCAGCGAGATGACGCTGATGCTCTGTATCGCCAAACGGACCGAGCAGGGCAAGGAAGGACTCAAGGTGTCGGAAATCAGCCGCTTTCTCAGCTTAACTCCGCCGACGGTCACCCAGCATATCAACAGTCTGGAAGGAAAGGGAATGGTGGAACGCACTTCCGACCCTACCGACCGGCGAGTGGTCAGGGTCAGACTAACGGATAAAGGTGTGGCACTGACGGAGCGGGCCAAGGCGTATATGGATTCGGTTTTTGCCGAGCTGATCCAGTATCTTGGCGAAGAAGAGAGCGAACAACTTGCAGAGCTGATCCTGAAGGTCAAACGGTTTGTTCAGGAACATCCGCCGCTGGAGCTCGACAGGTTAGAAATGAACGGAGATGAGAAGCTTGATTAAATTATTTAAACAGCTGAAGCCATACAGTATGGCGATCATAGCGGTTCTTATCCTTGTATTTTTTCAGTCGATGGGGGATCTTTATCTGCCGACGCTGATGTCGGATATCGTGGACAAAGGCATTGTACAAGGAGATCAGAATTATATCTGGAAGATTGGCGGCTTCATGCTGCTCGTGGCCGGGCTTGGCGCTTTGTGTTCTGTGGGCGCGAGCTATTTGTCCTCCAAGGTCGCTGCAGGCTTCGGCAAAAACCTGCGTTCCCGCATGTTCAATCATGTGGAGAATTTTACGCTGAACGAATTTGACCGGGTAGGCACGGCTTCACTGATTACCCGGACGACAAATGATATTACACAGGTTCAGGTGGTTCTGACGATGATGCTGCGCATGATGGTCGGCGCGCCGATGATGATGATCGGCGGGATTATTATGGCCGTATCCGAGAACGCCAAGCTGTCTCTGATTCTTGTGGTGGTCATTCCGGTGCTGGTTGCCGTGATTGCAATCATCGGGGCCAAAGGGCTGCCGCTGTTCAAGGCGATTCAGGTTAAGCTCGACAAACTGAATCTCGTGCTGCGCGAGCACCTGACCGGCATTCGCGTTATCCGGTCCTTTAACCGGACCGAACATGAGACGAAGCGTTTCAATGCTGCGAACCGGGATTTGACCGATACGGCGATCCGCGTGAATAAAATTATGGCGTCGCTTATGCCGCTGATGATGCTTGTGATGAACTTTTCCATGATCGCAATCCTCTATTTCGGCTCCATCCGGATCGACAACAACGAGCTTGAGGTCGGGTCGCTGATGGCATTTATTCAATACGCGATGCAGATTATGTTTTCGCTTATCATGGTGTCGATGATGTTTGTACTTATCCCCCGCGCCTCCGCTTCAGCCGTACGGATTAATGAAGTGCTGGATATGCAGCCGGAGATCAAGGATCCGGAAAATCTGGCAGATGAACGCTCCAAGCGCGGCAGCAAGGATGGAATGCGCGGTTATATCGAGTTCGATAACGTCTCGTTCTCCTATCCAGGTGCTGAGAATCCCGCATTGTCGGATATTTCGTTCAGCGCGAAGCCCGGCGAGGTCACGGCGATTATCGGCGGCACCGGGTCGGGCAAATCGACGCTGCTCAGCCTGATTACGCGCTTTTATGAGGCCGATGGGGGCAGCATCCGGGTCGACGGTGTCGACATCCGGGAGATGACTCAGGAAACGCTGCGGTCCAAGATCGGCTACGTTCCGCAAAAAGCGGTGTTGTTCTCGGGAACGATCAACGAAAATATCCGCTATGGCAAAGAAGACGCGACTGACGAAGAGATCCGCCATGCGGCCGAGGTAGCCCAGGCGGCGGACTTTATATCAAAGATGGAGAACGGTTATGAGGCCCGGATTGCTCAGGGCGGCAGCAACGTTTCCGGCGGCCAGAAGCAGCGCCTGTCCATTGCACGCGCGCTTGTCCGCAGACCGGAGATTTATTTGTTCGACGACAGCTTTTCTGCACTGGATTTCAAAACCGACGCCAAGCTGCGTGCCGCTTTGAAGAAAGAAACGACCGAATCGACCGTCTTGATTGTAGCCCAGCGGGTAAGCACCGTTATGGATGCGGATCGCATCATTGTGCTGGACGACGGCGCTGTCGCCGGCATGGGCACGCACCGCGAGCTGCTGGAGCACAGTGAGGTTTACCGTGAAATTGTGTCTTCGCAGCTGTCAGAGGAGGAAATTGCATGAGCCAGGAAACCAACAAACCGGCTCCGGGCCGGAAAGGACATGGACCGGGAATGGGACCGGGCGCCGGAATGATGCCGGTGCAGAAAGCCAAGGACTTCAAAGGCACACTGCGCCGCCTGATCCGGTACCTGCGTCCGCAGATGCCCAAGCTGATCATCGTTTTGGCAACGGCGATCCTGAGCACGGTCTTTAATATTTTCAGCCCGAAGGTAATGGGTAAAGCAACAACCAAGCTGTTTGAAGGCATCGTTGCAAAAATGCAGGGCGTTCCGGACGCCGCCATTGATTTTGGCTATATCAACGACATACTGCTGCTTCTGGGCGGGTTATACCTGTTCAGCTCGCTGTTCGCTTACATCCAACAGTATGTGATGTCGGGTGTGGCCCAAAATGTGGTTTACAATATGCGTGAGCAGATCAACGGGAAGCTGGAGCGTCTGCCGCTGAAATATTTTGATTCCCGGACGCACGGAGAAATCCTCAGCCGGGCGACCAATGATGTGGACAATATCAGCACGACGCTACAGCAGAGCTTGACGCAGCTGATAACGTCGATCGTGACGATCGTCGGTGTCGTCGTGATGATGCTTACGATCAGCCCGTGGCTGACGCTGATTACGATCATTACGCTGCCGCTCAGCTTTATCGTGATTATGGGGATTACCAAGCGGTCGCAAAAACATTTTATCGGGCAGCAGGCATCGCTGGGACAGCTGAACGGCCACGTCGAGGAAATGTACACCGGACACCGGATTATCAAGGCGTTTGGCCGGGAACGGAAATCCCTTGAGGCGTTTGACGAGGTAAACGAGAAGCTGTACGATTCGGGCTGGCGCGCGCAGTTCCTGTCCGGCACGATCATGCCGCTGATGATGTTTATCGGGAACCTGGGTTATGTGCTTGTCTGTGTGGTCGGCGGGATTTTCGTCACCAAAGGAAGAATCGATGTCGGGGACATTCAGGCGTTTATCCAGTATTCGCGCCAGTTCACGATGCCAATCACGCAAACGGCCAACATTGCGAACATTATCCAGTCGACGATCGCTTCGGCCGAGCGGGTCTTCGAGCTGCTTGACGAAGAAGAGGAAGTGCCGGAGACGGAACGTTCCGCCGCTGGCGGGCTGGCGCGCAAAGGCGAAGTGGAGTTCAGCCATGTGAAGTTTGGCTACAGCGAAGATGCGATCCTGATTCAGGATATGAATATCCAGGCCAAGCCGGGTCAGACCGTAGCTATCGTTGGACCAACCGGAGCTGGCAAAACGACACTCATCAACCTGCTTATGCGCTTCTACGAGCTGAACGGCGGCGAAATCCGCATCGACGGCGTCAATATCGCAGATATGAAACGCAGTGAACTCCGCAGCCTGTTCGGCATGGTGCTGCAGGACACCTGGTTGTTCAACGGCACCATTCGTGAAAATATCGCTTACGGACGCGAAGGAGCGACGGAAACGGACGTTGTCCGGGCCGCCAAAGCGGCGCATGCCGATCATTTTATCCGGACACTGCCGCAGGGATACGATACCATCCTGAATGAGGAAGCCTCCAATATTTCGCAGGGGCAAAAGCAGCTGCTTACCATCGCCCGGGCCATCTTGGCCGATCCGGCCATTCTTATTCTAGACGAGGCTACAAGCAGCGTCGATACCCGGACGGAGGTTCAGATCCAGAAAGCGATGAACACCTTGATGGAAGGACGAACCAGCTTTGTGATCGCCCACCGCTTGTCGACCATCCGCGATGCGGACCTGATTCTCGTAATGAATCAAGGCAGTGTCATCGAGCAGGGGACGCATGCCGAGCTGCTGGAGCGGGGCGGCTTCTACGCCGACCTCTACAACAGCCAGTTTGCCGAAGAAGGACTGGAGCCGGTCAGCTGATTTTATCGTTTTGATGGCGAAATCCGATTGCGTGAAATGGTTAGATAAGTTTCGGCGTTTGCCAACAGCGGCCGGCCAAGGAGGATTCCTTGCGCCGGCCTGTTTTTTGCGGCGGGATTACGAAATTTGCGGCAGTGCTGGCCGCTTGCGTTCCCGCAAACGTGAGAGTAAGATGAATATACAAAAAATGACCCGTCGTTCATTTTGGGTCCGAGGAGGCAGAGAACAATACGATGAAGGGTTTCGGGAAAGGAATTACAGGGCCAAAAGGCAGATGGGTCACCCTGCTCGTCTGGATAGCGGTGGCCGCTGTCCTGAGTATGGTATGGCCTCAAGTGAATTCCCGGGTGATCAACAATGCCGCCAATTTACCGGATGATGCTTTGTCGGTGCAGGCGGCCAAAATGGCGGAGCAGGAGTTTCCGGGCGGCAGCGGCGTGCCCGCACTGCTTGTCTGGCATCGTGAAGGCGGGTTGACGGACGCCGATCTTCAAAGTGTGGTCAAGGCTTACGGCTCATTTGAGGAGAAGCCGCTGCCGCATCAGGTCTTTGTGCCTCCTTTCGGCAAAATGGGGCCCGGAGCGCTTCCCGCGCTGAAGCAGTCGCTGTCGGAGGACGGCAGCACCCTGGTCACGCCGGTGCTGTTCGATAAAGCGGCCGACAGCAGCAAACTGAAGGAGGCGGCGGACAAGCTGAAGGAAGAGGTGCAGACCGTTACGGGCAGCGACCCTTCCGCCGAAGCGGTTGACGGCGGCAGCCTCAGCCTGCGTCTGACCGGTCCGGTCGGCATCTCGATTGACGCAAGCGGCCTGTTCAAGAATGCGGATGTATCGCTGCTGATCGCAACCGTTATTCTCGTGCTCGCCTTCCTGCTTGCGATTTACCGGTCACCGATATTGGCGCTGATTCCGCTGGTAGCCGTAGGCTTCGCGTACGGGGTAACCAGCCCGATTTTGGGCAGGATGGCCGAAACCGGCTGGATTACGGTCGACTCGCAGGCCGTCTCCATCATGACGGTGCTGCTGTTCGGTGCGGGAACCGACTACTGTCTGTTCCTGATCTCGCGGTTCCGTCAGGTGCTGAGGGTAGAGGAGCATAAAGGCAAGGCGCTGCTGAAAGCGATCAGCGATGCGTCGGGCGCCATTGCGATGAGCGGCTTCACCGTAGTTCTGGCGCTGTTCGCGCTGCTGCTCGCCCGCTACGGGGCCTATCACCGCTTTGCGGTACCCTTCAGCCTGTCGATTTTCATCATGGGAATCGCCAGCCTGACCTTGGTGCCCGCGCTGCTGGCTATCCTGGGAAGAACCTCCTTTTTCCCCTTTATTCCGCGGACACCGGAGATGGAAGCGCAGCGGGCCGCAGCCAAAGGCAAGCCGGTACCCCGGCGGAAAAAGGCCGCAGGGCAGGGAAAAATCGGACGGCTGGTTGTTTCCCGTCCCTGGCTGGTCGTCTGCGTAACCCTGGTGCTCCTGGGAACGGCGGCTTCCTTTACGCCGCAAATCAAGTTCACGTATGATCTGCTTTCCTCCTTCCCGGAGAAGATGGAATCCCGGCAGGGCTTTGCGCTGATCGGAGAGCAGTTTTCGCCCGGCGAGCTGGCTCCGGCCAAGCTGATGATCGACACGGAAGGCAAGGCGGACGGCGCGGATCTGAAATCGGTGCTGGGCAGCCTCTCCTATGTGGATGCCGTATCGGACGCGCAGGCTGGAGCGCAGAACCCGAATATTTTGGGTTTTGATATTGAATTTAATACCAATCCTTACGGACGGGAAGCCATGAGTCATATTCCGGCACTGCGGGCGACGGCCGGGCAGGCCTTGACCGATGTGGGAGTGGGCTCGCCGGAAGGCAAGGTGTGGATCAGCGGACAGACCGCGACTCAGTACGATACAAAAGAGATTCAGGAGCAGGACGACAAACTGATCATGCCGGTTGTCATCGGGATGATTACGCTGCTGCTGCTGATCTATCTCCGTTCGATAACGGCCACGGTTTATCTGGTCGGAACGGTGATTTTGTCCTACTTTTCGGCGCTTGGCATCGGTTGGCTTGTGATTCATCATATCCTCGGCGCGGACGCGATACAGGGCGCAATTCCGCTGTATTCCTTTGTATTCCTGGTTGCGCTTGGCGAGGACTACAATATCTTTATGATTTCGAGCATTTGGAAAAAAAGCAAAACAAAGCCGCTGAAGGAGGCCATCGCCGAAGGGGTATCCGAAACGGGGTCAGTCATCACTTCGGCCGGTCTGATCCTGGCCGGAACGTTCGCGGTACTGGCGACGCTGCCGATTCAGGTGCTGGTGCAGTTTGGCCTGATTACGGCGCTTGGCGTGCTGATCGATACATTTGTCGTCCGGCCGTTCCTCGTTCCGGCCATCACGGCGCTGTTTGGCCAGCATGCCTTCTGGCCGGGACGGAAACCCCAGCCGCAGGCGGATAAGGCGCTGGAATCAAACGGATAACACGTTTCATCTTTGAATAGCATGCAAAAACGCCGGCCGCTCCCGGGAGGGAGCAGCCGGCGTTTTTGTCATACCCATCTAGGATACTCAGCTACGATGGGCGAAGGGCAGTTTACTGCGGATTGGTGGTCCAAATGCCTGCCGTCTTCAGGAACACGCGGTCCGGCAGCTTCAAAGCGGCCAGCGTCAGCTCGGCAACGTCCTCCGGCTGCATCATCCGGTCTTCGTCGCCGATCGGCAGTCCGGCTTTTTCGGCCAGTCCGGTTGCAACTGTGCTTGGCGTCAGCGCAACGACGCGGATGTTGCTCTTGCGCACCTCCTGCGCCAGCGCTTCGGTCAGCCCCATTAGAGCAAACTTGGATGCGCAGTAGGCCGAGCCGGTGGCGAAGCCGCGTTCTCCCGCCGTGGACGAGATGTTCACGATGTTGCCGCTCTGGCGTTCCACCATGGCTGGCAATGCTGCGCGGGTCACGTAATAGGTGCCAAACAGATTGATCTGCATATGGCGTTCCCAATCCGCCGGGTCCATCTCCAGCAGGGTGCCAAACTGGGCAATGCCCGCATTGTTGATCAGCGCGTCAAAGGCTCCCAGCTCGTTCTGGATCGCTGCCACCGCCCGTTCCGCCTCCTCGCGTACGGAGATGTCCGCCGCGGCAACGCTGACTTTCACGCCGTAAGCTTCTTCAAGTCCCGCTTTCAGTGCTTCCAGATCAGCCGCCGTCCGGGAGATCAGTCCCAGGTTGGCCCCTTCCTTTGCCAGCGCAAACGCCAGCGCCTTGCCGATCCCTTTACCTGCGCCTGTGATGACCGCCGTTTTGCCTTTCAAATCCATGAAAATTACCCTCCCAAAGGTTAATTGCCACCATCCTGGCTAATGTCATTCGTCCATATTATACCTTATGGCATGGCGGATTGGCTAAGCGTCCGGCGTTCAGGGATTGAGACGGGAAAGCGGACGGGTAGCCGGTCCTTCGATCACATCGCCATCATAGGAAAAACGCGACCCGTGGCACGGGCAGTCCCAGGTGCGTTCGCCCGCATTCCATTCGCATTCACAGCCCATATGGGTGCAGGTCCGGTCGACCAGATGCAGGCCGCCTTCCGTGTCCCGGTAAGCGCCGACACGTTTGCCGTCGTGGCGGATTACGGCGCCTTCATCCGGCCCGAGCTCATCCGCCTTTTTATGCACGATTTCCACTTTGCCGGCAATCAGCTCTTTGGCGACATTTGCGTTTTCGGACACGATATTCTTAAGTCCGGGGTTGGCTTTAAAGCGCGAAGGACGATACAGCTCCGAATAAGGGTTATCCCGGCGCAGAATCTGATCGGTGATCATACGCGCCGCCAGCGTTGAGTTTGTCATGCCCCATTTTGCAAAGCCTGTGGCGATGTAGATTTCTTCGTCTTCGCTGCGGCGGCCAATGTAAGGAAGCATGTCCATCGTAATGAGGTCCTGGGCGGACCAGCGGTAGGGGATCGAACGAATTCCCAGCAGTTCACCGGCGAACAGTTCGAGGTTCTCATAGTGCTTGATCGTACAAATGCCTTGTCCGGTCTTGTGGCCTTCGCCGCCGACGAGGACAAGACGCCGGCCTTTCCAATCCACCGCCCGCAGTGACCGGCCCGGGCTGCCGGCGCTGTAATACATGCCGCCTTCGTAGACGGTCTCCGGTTCAACAGCCAGCACGTAAGAACGGTCCGCATGGAGACGCGCAAAGAACATGGAGCCTCCATCGTAAAAAGGAAAATGCGATGCCGAAACGGCGTGTTTGCAGCGGATCTTGTGTCCGCCGCTCTCTGTCGAGAGCACCAGACCGCCGTCTTTTTCGACGTCTTCGCCGATCATCGTATGCTCGTAAACCGTCCCGCCCATCTCCAAAAATGCGGAGAGCATCCCCTGAAGATACTGCAGCGGATGGAAGCGGGCCTGGTCCGGAAGCGTAATAGCGCCCTGCGCGCCCAGCGGCAGCGGGACGGAATCATGCCACACGCCGCCAATGCCAAGCTTCTCATACGCTTTGAATTCTTTTTCCAACTGGCGAAGCGTCTTATCGTCGCCTTTATCCGCATACAGGATCGCATCGTCGCGGACCATACCGCTTGATTCGGTAACCCCAAGCCGCTCCGCCGTCTCCACCATCCACTCTAACGCTTCATGGTTAGACCGATAATACAGCCCTGCATTTTCTTCCCCAAAATGGCTGATAAAGTCGTCATAGATCATGCCGTGCTGCGCTGTGATTTTGGCGGTGGTGAAGCCGGTGGTTCCGTTCAGAATTTCACCTGCTTCCAGAATAACGACCTTGAAGCCTTCTTTGGCGAGCAAATAAGCTGCGGTAATTCCCGTAATGCCTCCGCCCACTACTGCAACATCGGTAACCAGGTCCCCGGACAGCTTGGGAAATGAAGGCAGCTTGGTTGTGTCCTGCCACATCGAAACGGGAAACTGCGGCAGATGCTGCGATAATGTCTCCATACACGATCCCTCCACATTAGTGTAGTCATTTCATTTATTACCACTGCGCCCCAATTAGAAACTAGGCAATCTGATTCCTGGTTAGGGACCGCTCTCGGGAAGTGACGGCAAAGAGTTTGCCGGAATGTATCAAATGCATGAAAAAACGCCAAAATAAGCCAGCATCGCATAACGGAACGGCAGGAGGTACATCTGTGGCGGATAAAGCGGATAAAGCTGGCAAAGCGGACAAAGCGGACAAAGCGCAAAAAGAGGAAAGTAAAGGAGTATCCCTGGACTGGCTGAAACACCAGCTTGAGGGGTTTTCGGATAAAGTCGCAAAGACGCTGAAAGCTCCGGCGGGCGATTGCGAGCTCCTGTTCGTCAGAAGCCTTTGCGACTCCGTGGTTATCAGCCGTGATGTTGTCGTGCCATTTTATGAAGTTAAGGATCTGAGCGAGTATCAGGATTATATCGCTTCATTTCCCGGCTCCAGCCAGCCCAAATCGGACCAAGATGCATTGAGCGGCCTGTTGGACGGATATGTTTTTCTAAACATTCTGGGAGAATCCTACTTATTCGAAGCCTATAAGGCGCAGAACAGCAGCGTGAAGGAGACGCTGACGGAGAGTGTTGTCCAGGGACCCTCTGATGCGTTGACAGAAAACCTTCAGGTCAATCTGAATCTGGTCCGAAGACGTTATCCTACTCCCAAGCTCAAAATTGAGATGGTCACTATCGGCAAAACTTCAAAAACGAAGTCGGCGATCATTTATGATGAAGAACGCGTGAATCCTGATGTTCTGGACGAGTTGAAGAAAAAAGTGGACAAAATTGAAGCCGATATGATGCAGTCGATGGGGCAGCTGGAAAAAGAGGTGAGCGATGAGCATTTCCGCATCTTCCCGAAAACAGTGGTTACGGAGCGGCCTGACCGCGTTGTCTACAATTTAGCGCGGGGCAAAGTCGCTGTTCTGATGGATACGACAGGGTTTGCCCTGGTGCTGCCGACGGTGTTCACCGACTTTTTTGCAGCGATGGACGACCGCTACCAGCTTCCGCTGGTCGGCCGTTTCCTGAAGCTGATGCGCTACCTGGGGCTGGTGATGACACTGCTGATTCCCGCGCTGTATGTGGCGTTCACCTCGTATAACCCCGAGATTATGCGCATCCAAATCGCACTTCTGGTCGCGGGGAGCAGGGCTACGGTTCCGTATCCCTCGTTTGTGGAGGTGCTGCTGATGCTGCTGATGATGGAGTTCCTGACGGAGGCGAGTCTTCGGCTGCCCAAAGCGATCGGCCCGACGGCCACGACGGTAGGCGGCCTGATTCTTGGACAAGCCGCAACCCAGGCGGGACTGGTAGGTAACATTATGATCATTTTGGTTTCGGCGGTAGCCATTTCCAACTTTTTGATTCCGCTGAATATGATGAGCTTCGCCGTGCGTGTCGTGAAATACGCGTTCATTTTCCTTGCGGCGCTGTTTGGGCTTTTTGGAGTGGCGATTGGAGTGGTGGGGCTGATTATGTATTTATGCAATCTGCGCAGCTTTGGCCAGCCCTATATGAAGGTATTCCCGCTTGACCAGTTGGGACCTGCCAAGCGGGGTGGCGGCAATGGTTAAAAGCCGGTATTTCTATTACCTTTTTCTCATGAACAATCTGATTAATGTGATCAACTTTGTTCCCCGGGAGCTGATTCAGCGCCGTTTCGACGGAGCGCTGATGTCCATCGTCATAGCGGTGCCGGTGGGCTGTCTTACCGTGTATTTTTTCTCCCTGATGATGAGCAAATTTCCGGAGAAGACGATTCCTGATATTTTCCATGCGGGGCTGCCGAAGCCGGTGTCTGTGCCGCTGCTGTTTTTTCTGCTGTCCCTCTGGTATATCGTCGGTCTGATCACGCTCATTTCCTTTGTCGACATCACGCTGCGTTACATCAGTCCCGATGTTAATCCCTATATGGTAATGGGCGGCTTTCTTGTGGTTGTGCTCTTCTGCTGTCTGTTTGACAGCGTATCGCTGCTCTACGGTATTGAAGTGATTCTGTGGATGACTGTCCCTATGATCGTATATATGATCAGCAAAACTTTGGCCAGCCCGAATTTCAGCTGGGACGCTGTGCTTCAGACGTTCACCCACTTGTGGAAGGTTCCTCATCTCCAGGCATTATCGGCGGCCACGTTTGCCTTCAGCGGTTATGCTAATCTAGCTGTCTATAATAAAGTGCTGCAGGGCTTTCGGCCAAGACGAATCTGGATTTTAGCGATAGAGGGACTGATTGCGCTGCTGCTGACACTGCTGGTGCCGATCGGCATTCATGGTACCGTGGCGGTGGATCGCCATGCCTATCCCTGGTTTTCCGTCGCCGATAGTATCCGGATCGAAACCTTCCTGATCGAACGGATGCTGTATGTGTTTTATTTGGCCTACCTGGTTCTCTCAATGGGGAGCGTCATTATTCACTGGCATGTATGCCAGCAGCTGCTGAAGCAGGTCCATCCGTCGATGCCGCGCCTGTCGGAGACCAAACCCCGGATGGTCAACGGCGTCATTACAGGCGTATTTGCAGTGCTCGCGCTGATCAGTATGAGACTGGACCCCTATGACGCCAACCGGCTGGCGGAATGGTTTTTGAATGCCCGCTGGCTGGGAGAGCTGTTCCTGCTTGTGTTTTTATATTACTGTGTCAGAAAGCTGCGGAGGCGGGAAGGATGAAAAAATTACTGCTGCTGCTTACGCTGTGCCTTGCGGTTACAGGCTGCAATTTAAAAGATATCGACCGGCGTATGTTCGTCGTAGCCATCGGAGTGGATGCCGGAGAGAAGCCGGGCAGCTTTAAAATCAGTCTGAAGGCGGCGATCCCGCAGGGCGAGGCAAGTAAGGCGGATGAAAAAATGCAGATTTTGACGGAGGAGTCCGAAACGATCTCGGAAGCGCTGAGACGGATGAAGTCCAGGGTGGATAAGGAACTGGATTATGTCCACTGCAAGACGATTATTATCGGGGAAAAGCTGGCACGCACAGGCATCCGTCAGGTGGTCGACTGGGCGGTCCGGCGCCGGGACATTCAGTTGATCCTGAACTATGCTGTAGGCAGGCCTAACGCCTTAAAGGCGCTGGAACTGAAACCTGTTTCCGAACGCATTCCATCCAACGCCTTGATTATGGCCATGAGCCGCCAGGGGACGGAATCGCCGTTTATCGTCAGTGTGTATTCTTATCAGGTGATGCGGGATATGCATGAACAGGGTGAGGATCCGATTATGCCGATTATCGAGGCGGAGAGCGAAACCGACTTCCGGATCGAAAAGGCGGCGGTGTTTGATAAAGATAAAATGAAGCTGGAGCTTTCTCCCGAGGAGACCCGTCTCTATAATATGCTGCATATGAAGAATATCAAAACAAACCTCTCCGCTCCCTACGAAGGGGGGAAATACGAGTATTACACGGAAAACTCCTCCGTCAGCTATAAAATTCATACGCCGGCAGGGAGTAAACCTTATATCCGGTATAAAATAAAAATCACGGGTATTCTGGAGGAAGTCAGCACCGACGAAAAAATAACGCACGCTTTTCTCAGCGAACTGTCCAAAGCCGGCAAAAAAGACCTGGAAGAGAAAATCAACAAGCTGTTAGTGAAGGTCCGTGACTCCGGCCTGGACCCTTTCGGGTGGGGGCTGCGTTACGGTTCGCGCCACTGGAACAATGCTGATGAGATGAAAATATGGGAGGAGCTGTACCCCCGGCTTGAATTTAAGCCGGAGCCCCGGGTTGATATCAAATACTCGGGGATGATCAATTAACTGCCCGGGTACTGCGGACCCGGGGAATTGGCGGAGTGCCAGAGACCCGGTTCCGGCCGGCATGCTTGGCCTCGTACAGCGCCTGGTCAGCCAACTGGACAAGCTGCAGCCCGTCCGGCTCGTCCAGGCATTCAGGATAAGCTGCCGCGCCGATGGAGAGCGTTAACTGGATTTTTTGTCCTCCCGGAAGGGTAAACCGCTCCCGTTCAACCGCGGCGCGGATCCGCTCGGCCGCCTTTAGCGCAGCCTCCAGCCTGCAATCAGGGAGCAGAACCGTAAATTCCTCTCCTCCGTTGCGCGACACGGTGTCGTAAGACCGGGCCAGTGCGCGCAGCCGCCGGGCGAGCTGTTTCAGAACGGCGTCGCCGCCAGGATGTCCATACGTATCGTTAATCCGCTTGAAATGATCGATATCCAGAACAAGCAGAGAGACGCTGCGGCCAAGCCGACCGGCGCGGTTCATCTCCTTATCCAGGTGGCGGTGGAATTGGCGCAGATTGTTTAGTCCGGTTAGATAGTCGGTGGAAGCCCCCTCCTCCAGTTGAACGAACAGCTCGTTTGAACGCTGGATATGCTCGGCCAAATAATACACGGACAAACCGGCGGCGATAGAGATGGCGAACTGCAGCGGGAAGAAGGCCATGACCTCCCTGACACCGCCGAGGTTAAAGACCAGAACGGCAAAAGTCAGCGCCATACTCGCCAGGTTCATAAACGTCACTTTTCGCAGACGGGACCAAGGCGCGATGGATAGAAGGCTGCTGCATACCCCGCACAGCAGCAGTCCGCTTGCGGCCGCCAAGGAGGAAGAGTCCATACCATACAGAATCAATCTCCCGATGGAGATCAGCAGTGCCGAAATCAGCCCGGGCAGCCAGCCGATGTAGGCAGAGACCGTGACGATCGTTAAATGCCGCAGATTGGCGTATGACCCGTGGCCGACCGGGAAGGAATAATACATCAAAATCAGTCCAAACAGCCCGAACAGCAGACCGCTGTTGATGCTCACCGCTGCGGTGACCGGACGGTTGTGGAGGGCCAGCCGGCGGGACAAGATTCCGGAGAAGAAGATAAACGTCACCAATATACAAAAGTTAGCAAATAAGCTGTGCAGCATTGCTGGCGTATTCATTCCAGTGTCTCATAACCCTTCAAACGAAAATGGCGCCCCGGAGGCCGCTTTATAATTATAATTGTTATATCGGTAAAGTTGCCGAAAAAGAAAGAATTTTATCGAATTTTATAAAGAAAACCAGCAAAAGCTGCGGCTGGATTTCCCAGGCGTTGACTAGACTTGACCAATAACTCCAGAAGATTTATACTTGATCTAATAATAAAAAAGGGATGAGCGATATGAGAAACTTAAATTTGACCGCTCAGCGCCAGGCCGTTTACGAGATCGTCCGCCAGTCCCACGACCACCCGACCGCGGCGGACGTGATGAACCGTTTGGTGGAGCAAGGCCAGAATCTTGCTTATGGAACCGTATATAATTCGCTCCGTTACCTGACGGAAAAAGAGTTGATCCGGGAACTGAAGCTTGGCGAGGCCGCCAGCCGTTATGATGCACGCATGGACGATCACCAGCATATTCTGTGCGAGGTGTGCGGAGCTGTCGACGAAGTGATGACCCAGGTGCCGGAGGATTGGATGGAAAGTGTCGGGAAAGAAACCGGATACCGCATTAATCACGCCCATGTCGTGTTTGGAGGCGTCTGCCCGGCTTGTCAAAATGCTCGTAAATAACCGCAGCCATCACGGCTCGACCAGGAACAATATGAATGGCCGTATTAACCGGTAACCGCTCTTTAGATAGGGCGGTTTTTTTGCTGTTCAGGAACAGTGCTATCAGGGAAGATAAGCGCAGGGCCCTGCATTTCCCGGACGGGGTTTTCTTTCTCTACCGCAGCAAGTATACTGAGAGGCAACAAAAGCTCCCTTCGAAATAGGGAAGTAAGGAGTGGACGCATATGGCGGATCGATTGAAAGGCCTCAGAATTGCTTTAGCCGGCCCGCGCAAGGCCGAGGAAATGGCCGGTATGGTGACAAAAATGGGCGGAGTTCCGGTCCTTCGGCCGGCACAGGGGACAGTGTTCCTTGACGATGATGAGCTGCGCAGAGGGCTGCTGGATTGGCTGGATGCGCCGCCGGATTGGGCAATTCTGACAACAGGCATGGGTCTTGATGCGCTGTTTGCGATGGCGGAAACGCTGGATGGCGAGGAACGGCTGAAGGACGCTTTGTCCCGCTCGAAGATCGCCGCCCGCGGTTACAAGACAGTTAATGCGCTGAAAAAACGGGGGCTCACCCCGGATGTCCGCGATGACGACGGCAGCACGTCAGGCCTGATCCGCCGGCTGGAGCCTTACGATTTCGAGGGGAAATCTGTCGTGCTGCAGCTGCATGGCGACCCTGCCCCGCGCCTGACGGAATGGCTGGGCAAAGCTGGGGCACAGACACGGCAGATTTTGCCGTACCGGCATGTTCCGCCCGCCGACGAAGATCTTGACGCGCTGCTGACGGATATCACGGAAGGCGGAGTGGACGCCGTAGCGTTTACCAGTGCGCCGCAGTTCCGCTTCCTGATTGGCCGCGCGCGTGCAGCAGGACGGCTTGAGCAGCTGCTGGCAGCGCTAGAAGGGCCGGTGCTGGCGGTTGCGGTCGGACGGATCACGGCGGATGCGCTTGTGGAGGAAGGCGTCAAGCGGATCATTGTGCCTGAACAGGAACGGATGGGCGGAATGTTTCTGGAGCTTGGACGTTACCTGGAATCCCGCGGCTGAGGCAGTCCCAAACGGAATGGACATTGCCCGGGCTTTTCCTTAGAATATAGAAAAGTGCGCTGCGGACAAAATGATGAAGGAGGACTTATGGAGAAGAGAAAATGCCTGCTGCTGGGTGAATACACCCATCCCCGGTTTCATCCGCTTCAGGGTGTGGACCAGAAAATCGGCAGCATTCTAAATGATTTGATGACCGTTCAATGCTCCGAGAATAAAAAGCTGCTGCTCAGCGAACACATCGGCGGCTACGATCTGTGCATCGCTTATAACGAAATGTGGAACGAAAGTGTTTCTCCGCAGCAGACGGCGGGTCTGCTCAGCTATGTCAGCGGAGGCGGCGGATTGATCATCTTGCATATCGGTATTTCGCTCGGCAACCGGTATGAGCTGAGCCAGCTGATCGGCGCGAAGTTCAAGGGGCATCCCCCTTACGGACCGCTCAACTTCCGTGTCAATGAGCATGATATAACGGAAGGGATCGAGCCGTTTGTACTGGATGAAGAACCTTACCGGTTCGAATTTGACCCTTTTACCGAAAAGACGGTGCTGCTGGAATACGAAGCCGACGGGGAATGGCTGCCCGCAGCCTGGTGTCACAGCTATGGGCTCGGGCGTGTCGTGTACCTGATGCCGGGTCATCATGAACCGACCTTTACGCATCCGGTGTTCCGGACGCTGCTGCTGCAGGCCGCCAAGTGGGCATCCCGCATTCCGGAGGAACAGACCGGGCTGGGGCTTTCTTTTTGAATTATCCCGGCGATCCTGTATACTTTAACCATCCGTTACGATGAACCTTGGGAGGAAATGACCATGAGCGATTTGTTTAAAAAAGCAATCTCTTTAGGATTAGGCCTCACCATTGTCAGCAAGGAGAAGGTGGAGAAGGCGGTCGACGAGCTGGTGAAGCGCGGGGAACTGGCGCCATCCGAATCAAGAGCGCTGGTGGACCGGCTGATTGAGCGCGGGGAAGAGGAACGCGGGGTATTCAAGAATGCGGTCCAAGAACAGGTGCAGCGTGTCCTGAAGGAGCTGCAGGTTCCGTCCAAGCAGGATGTTGAAGCACTGGAGGCGCGAATCGCCGTACTGGAGCGCCGTCTGGCCGAGCTGGAGGGAATTTCCGAGCTCGAAGGCACGCAGCCGGACACGCGTACGGATTAAGATGGCTGTTCGGATCAGGCACGCCGGACGTTACCGGGCAATCGCCATGGCGCTTATGCGTCATGGCTTCGGGTTTATGGTGGAAGAATTGGGTCTTTCCAAGCTGCTGTCGCTCCCGCGCCGGCTGATGACCCAGGAGCCGCATGGAAGTCTGACGACCGGGGAGCGGCTTCGCCGGGTAATTGAGGACCTGGGCCCGACCTTTGTGAAGCTCGGGCAGCTTGCAAGCACCCGGTCCGACCTGATCCCGGAAGCTATTATCCGGGAGCTCATCAAGCTTCAGGACCATGTGCCGCCGTTTCCGTCCGAGACGGCGAAAACGATTGTAGAGCAGGAAATGGACCGCCCGATCAAGGCGGTATTCTCTTTTTTCGAGGACCAGCCGATGGCTGCCGCCTCAATCGGACAGGTGCACCGGGGCAAGCTGACCGACGGCACATTGGTTGCGGTGAAGATCCAGCGCCCGGGCGTGGTCCGGATGATGACCCGGGACCTGGAGATTCTGCGCGATCTCTGCGCGCTGGCCGAGAAACGGCTGGAGTGGGCGCGGCAATACGGGTTGGTGCGGGTGGCCGAGGAGGTCTCCCGGGCGCTTTTGGACGAGCTGGACTATAGCCATGAGGCCCGAAGCGCTGAGAAAATCGCCCAGCAGTTCACGAAGGACGATAATATCCAAATCCCGGCAATTTTTTGGGAGTGCACCTCCACAAAGGTGCTGACGATGGAATACGTAGAGGGAACGACGCTCAACCGGACGGATCAGCTGGCAAAAGAGGGGCATGACCTGAAGCAGATTGCCCAGCGGTTTGTCGACGCGATGCTGCAGCAGGTGTTTATCGACGGTTTCTTTCACGCCGATCCGCATCCGGGCAACGTGCTGCTGACCCCGGACGGGAAGCTTGCCCTCATCGACTTCGGTATGGTGGGCCGGCTCAGCGAGGAGATGAAAGACGGGCTGGCGGCGCTGGTCATCGCGCTGATGCGGAAGAATACCGATTCCATGGTCCGCGCCATCCTGCGCCTCGGCATCGTGCCGGAGGATGTGGACCGCGGGGCGCTGCATGCCGACATGGACCGCCTCCGGGATGAATACTACAACGTGCCGTTCAGCCAGGTCAGCATCGGCAAAGCGCTAAACGATCTGTTCGCCGTCGCGCGGCGCCACCGGCTGCTTGTACCGCCGGATCTGGCGATGCTGGGGAAAACGATGCTTACGCTGGAAGGCGTCGTCAGCGCGCTGGATCCCGGAATCAGCATCGTCCAGCTGGCCGAGCCTTTTGGCCGCCGCCTGCTTAAAGAACGCTTCAGTCCGGACCGTGTCCGGCGCAAGCTCTGGAGCGGAGCGGCCGATTTGGCCGAAAGTCTGGTGGAGCTTCCCGGACAGGCCAGACAGCTGTCTTCGGTCATCAGCAAAGGCAAGCTGAAGGTGGAGGTTGGCCTGCCGGAGCTGCAAAATCTGGTCGGCAAGCTGAACCGGATCGGCAACCGTCTGTCTTTTAGTATCGTGCTGCTCGCCTTTAGCATTATTATGGTCGGGCTAATTATCGGTTCGGCGCTGCGCGGCGATTCCTCCGTGCTGTGGAACTTCCCCGCCGTGGAGATCGGCGGCGTGCTGGCAGTGCTGATGTTCTTATGGCTGTTGTATTCGATTTTCAAATCCGGACGCTTTTAGCGCTATATTCCTTTATGCAGTGCGAAAACCGCCGTGCCTGCTCCGTACATAACAGGCTTTATAAGCCGGGAGCTCCTGCTGGAGGCGGCCGCTAGCCGTTGCGGGCGGCCTGTAACGGGCGTTTGTTCCAGGTGCGGCAGTCCGGGCGCTTGGCCGCTGATTGGCCGCCGGCTGCCCGCCGATGGGCGGCGGATCCATTTATTGATAGGAACGAGTAGGGGCGGAGGGACTCCCGGCATGAGTTCCCTCCGCCCTTGTTCCGCTCACCGCCCAGCGTACAAGGACCGCAAAGGGAAACCGCGGTTTTCAGACTGCACAAAGGTCATAAAGGGCGCACTGCTATAACGGCGGTCATCGGGCGCTAGTTTTACGCAGGAACGGGTAAAATGAAAGAAACCACACTAATGAACCAAACTACAGGAAATGAGAGGTGAGGAAGTTGCCGGGATTTAGAGAACTGGGAGTTTCCGAATTATTGACAGGCGCGCTGCGCCAGCAAGGGATTGTGACACCCACTCCGGTGCAGACGGAAGCCATTCCGCCGTTGACCGAAGGGAGAGACGTGATCGCTAGAGCGAAGACGGGAACCGGTAAAACGCTGGCGTTTTTGCTTCCCATATTGGATAAAATCAGGCCTGACCGGCCGTTCCCCCAAGCTTTGATTATGGCGCCGACGCGCGAGCTGGCGCTGCAGATCACCGAAGAAGCCCGCAAGCTGGCGGGCGCTACCGGCGCCAAAATCCTGGCGGTTTACGGAGGCCAGGACGTGGAGAAGCAGCTGCGCAAGCTCGAAGGCGGCCGGCAGCTGATTATCGGGACGCCGGGGCGGCTGCTCGACCATCTGAGACGCGGGACGCTGGAACTTGGCGGCGTAACGACGCTGGTGCTGGACGAAGCGGACCAGATGCTGCATATGGGCTTCCTGGAGGAAGTGGAGTCGCTTATTTTGGCGGTGCCGACCCGGCGGCAGACGATGCTTTTTTCGGCGACGATGCCGGATCCGATCAAACGGCTTGCGGCCAACTACATGAAGCAGCCGCTTGACATCGTGATCCGCAGCAGCTCTCCGATTCCGCTGGACAATATCCGGCAGCAGGTGATCGAATGCACCGACCGGCACAAGGAGCAGGCGCTGAAAGCGCTGCTCGACCGGGACCGGCCTTACCTGGCGATTATTTTCTGCCGGACCAAGCGGCGGGTGTCGAAGCTGAACGAAGCGCTGCGCGAAGCGGGTTATGACTGCGACGAGCTGCACGGCGATCTGTCCCAGAACAAGCGGGAGCAGGTCATGAAGACGTTCCGCGACGCCAAGCTGCAGCTGCTTGTGGCGACGGATGTGGCCGCCCGGGGGCTGGATGTCGAAGGCGTTACGCATGTGTTTAACTACGACATGCCGCTGGATGTCGACAGCTATATCCACCGGATCGGCCGTACGGGCCGGGCGGGAGGCAAAGGCAGAGCGATTACGTTCGCTTCGCCGCGGGACCGCGCCGGGCTTGAGATGATCGAGCGCGGCACTTCCCAGCGGCTGGAGCGCCGACGCTTCGTGAATGACGCCGGGGGCGGGGACTTCCTGCCGGTCGGCCCGGGCCAGGGGCAGGGCGGCGGCGCCGGCGGCAAGGCGAAAGGCCGCCCGGCAAGGGAGGCCAAGCCGGGCGCGCGCACGGGCCGCGGCGAAGGCCGGTCCGGCGCCGGCGGGTCCCGCAGCGGCGGATCCCGGGGCGGTGACGCCGCCGGGCGGGGCGGGCGCGCAGCCGGAAGCGGCGGCCGCGGAGACGGCGCACGCGCGGACGGCAGCCGGCGCGAGAACGGCCCGGCAGCTGCGGCAGCCGGACGCCGGGACCGCCCGGCTCAGGGCGCCCGGCGGGACGGCAGGCCGGCCGCGGGCGGACGTCCGGGCGGCGACCGGCGCGGAGGCGGCGGTGCACCCGGCGGGCGCAAGGGCAGAAGCAGCGGCCGGGGAAGATAAGGCCGCCGCTTTGCGGGCCGCCGTTAAGACATCGGCGGCCTGGCAAAAGGGAATTTGTTCCTGGACGGAACTTTTGGCAGGCCCGGTCAGTCTATAAACTGTGATACGGGGTGCTGCCCGCAAGACGAAGAATTACAGGAGGACCGCATGTCAAAAAAAATCATGATTATCGTACTGCTTGTGTTGATTGTGGCGGCCGGCTGGGCGTTCGGCAAATACGCCTCGCCTTCCAAAACCGCCGGCGGAAACGGCTCAAAAGCCCAGGCTCCGCTTGAGGCGCAGCCGCCCGCTCCGACGCCGGGCCCTGAGACTGCTTCGCCAGCTCCTTCGGCCGGAGGACAGGCAAGAGCGGAAATGCCGGATGACCCGGAGAGCATTACCGCCCTGATCAACAAAGAGTACGGGCTGCCGGATCACTACAGACCCGATGATCTGGTCTACCCTGACGTGCGTTTCCTGTTCAAAGAAAAGATCGAGAAGCGGATGATGCGCAAAGAGGCGGCGGAAGCCCTGGAGCAGCTGTTTGCGGCGGCTGAAGCTGACGGCATTCGTCTGGCCGGCGTGTCGGCTTTCCGTTCCGCGGAAACGCAGCAAGGCCTGTACAACCTTTATGTCGAACGTGACGGCGAGGAGAAGGCCAAGACGTACAGCGCCCTGCCGGGCTACAGCGAGCATCAGACCGGGCTTGCGATCGATGTGTCAGGCAGCGACGGGTCCTGCGCGGCCGAAAGCTGTTTTGCGGGAACACCCGAAGCGAAGTGGCTTGAGCAGCATGCGGCCGATTTTGGATACATTATCCGCTTCCCGGAAGGCAAGGAAGACATCACGGGATATATGTATGAGCCATGGCATATCCGGTATGTCGGCAAAGAGATTGCCCGTGTCGTCACGGAGCAGGGAATCACTTTGGAAGAGTATTACAACGCGGTTCCGGTCTCCAAGCCGGGGCAGTAGGCTGGATAAAGAGTGCAGCAGGCCAAAGGTCCGCCAGGCGAAGCGCGCAGCGGGCGAAACGGGCAGCAGAGAGCCAGGACGCCAGCAGATCCGAAACGCATAGCAAGCGAAACGCTCAAGTAGACGCAAATGATGCGGAATGACGCTTAATACAGCATCAGAAGATGCATATAAGGCGCTGAGATCCTCAAAAAACAGACAAGCAGTCCCCTATCCGTCCGGCCAGGACAGGATGCGGGACTGTTTTCTTTTTGCCATCCGCGGGGAGGCTCGATTGTGCCGTATGATTCAGCTTATGCCAGGCCCGGTTAAGAGACACTAACCGCCTTGAACGAGGACTGGAGCCATCCGGATCCCGGCGGACATGAAGAAGGAGGCGTATATCTTATGTCAGAACATAATCATGTCGTTAGCAAAGACGGAGACGTGGCCATGGACAAGGTGAACGAGGCGCTGGAGCGGATTGATCCCGAACGTAAAGAGGAGATTTTGTCCGACTTTGAGTCGTTCCGCGACTATTTAGGGAAGCGCATTCAGCTTGCGCAAAAAATCGGCTTGACCGAGGAGCAGCTGGCGACCGCCGCGGAGAAGGTGGCGGACTATTTGGCTAAGCATGAGGAGCCCCGCAACAGTGAAGAAAAGCTGCTGCTGGAGCTGTGGAAGGCGGGGACGCCGGAACAGCGTCATTCCCTCGCCCATATGATGATCCGTATGGTACAGTCTTAAATTTTTCGCAAAAAAGGGTATATTTATTGATCGGCGCTTGCCCGCCGCTTTTGCCAGACGGTTTGCATTCCGCCCGCTTTTCGATATGATGGATACGGAGTGAAAAAACACGGTCCGGTCGGTAGTCCGGGCGCGCGGGGTAGCAGCCGCGTCAGTAACCTTCCCCCCTCGGGATGTCCATCGCTCCGAAATAACATAGAGGGGGAATACCGGTGAAATTAACGGTATTTTACGAAGACCCGTTCTGGGTCGGCATTGTGGAACGGGAGAATGACGGCCAGGTTCAAGCGGGACGTTATGTATTCGGAAGCGAACCGTCGCTGCAGGAGATCTGGGAGTTTGTAGGCCGGGAGCTGCCCCGGGTGGCCGATTCGCTCGGCCGCGCCGTGGAGCTGGACAAAACGTCCCGGCTTGCGGGCAACCCGAAACGCAGAGCCCGGGAAGCCGCCAAAGAATCCAGAGGCCGGGGCGTAGGAACGGCCAGCCAGCGGGCAATCCAGCAGGAGCTGGAGCAGCGCAAGCTGCAGTCCCGCGCCGAGTCCAAAACCCGGCGGGAAGAACGGGCAGCGTACAAACGCGAGGTCGCCCGGCAGAAGGCGAAAGCCAAACACCGGGGACGGTAGGCGGTCAGGCTAAGCAAAAGGAGGGAAGCGCCGATGTCCATTTACAGTTTTGCGGGAATCACGCCATCAGGCAAAGAGGTTCCTTTCCGGGAATATGAAGGCAAGGTGCTGCTTATCGTGAATACGGCCAGCCAGTGCGGCCTGACGCCCCAATATGGGGAGCTGCAGAAGCTGCATGAGGATTATGCTGACCGGGGACTGGCCGTGCTGGCCTTCCCATGCAACCAGTTCGGCGGACAGGAGCCGGGCTCCAGCGAGGAAGCGGAAAGTTTTTGCCAGCTGAATTACGGCGTCACTTTTCCGGTCTTCGCGAAAACGGATGTCAACGGGCCGGACGCTCACCTGCTGTTCCGATATCTGAAAGGGCAGCAGCCGGGCGAAGGCGAAAGCAGCGATATCCAATGGAATTTCACCAAGTTTCTGGTGGACCGCAGCGGAAACGTTACTGCGCGGTTTGAACCACGCGAATCGCCGGACGCTATGCGGGCGGCGATCGAAGGGCTGCTGTAACCCTGGCATGTAACCTAGGCGAAAGCAGTGCCCTGTTCTTTTTGAAAGGCTCCGAAAGGGGCCTTTTTCTTTTTTTTGAAGACCCCCTGAAGATGCGTTTAATGCGGCTGGGCGGCTTTAATCCTGGCGGTTTTCCTGCCGGAATTCCGGGCCATGCACAAAATATTCGCTTGACGGAGGTTCAGGACACGGTATCCTTTGAAGAGACGCATGATAAAACGGCAGCGGGCTTAGGCCGCGCAAAGCGATCAGCAAGTACCCGGGAGGTTGCAATCGAAGCATGAAAAAGATTACGGAAGTGGCCGCGAAAGCGGGAATCGACGAAAAGCATCTGGAGCTGTACGGCAATTACAAAAGCAAGCTGTCTCCCTCGCTATGGGAGGAGGAATTGAGGTATAAGCCCGACGGCCGGCTGGTGCTGGTAACGGCAGTAAATCCGACGCCTGCCGGAGAAGGCAAAACATTAACCACGATCGGATTGACCCAGGCGCTGAATGCGGCCGGCGTTCAAGCCGTCGCCGCTCTTCGTGAGCCGTCGCTTGGACCGTGCCTTGGAATGAAGGGCGGCGCCACCGGGGGCGGAAAAGCGCAAATTGTGCCCGCCGATGATATCAATCTGCATTTTACCGGCGATATTCATGCCGTTACATCGGCTCATAACCTGCTGTCCGCGATGATTGACAATCACTTGTTTCAGGGCAATGCGCTGGATATCGACCCGCAGCGGATTGTATGGAAACGGGTGCTGGATATGAACGACCGGAGCCTGCGCAGCATTGTAACCGGGCTAGGTGACGGCAACGGGACGGTCCGGGAGAGCGGGTTTCAGATCACGACCGCGTCCGAGATTATGGCGGTGCTCTGTCTGTGCGAAGGCCTGGACGATCTGAAAAAGCGGATCGGGCGGATTCTGATCGGCTTCACCCGCTCCGGCGAGCCGGTGACCGCCAGCCAATTAAATGCGGTTGAGGCAATGGCCGTCCTGCTGAAAGACGCCGTCAAGCCTAACCTTGTTCAGACGCTGGAAGGAACTCCGGTTATTGTGCATGGAGGCCCGTTCGCGAATATTGCGCATGGCTGCAGCAGCGTGCTGGGTACGCGTTATGCGCTGAAGCTGGGCGATATCGCGGTGACGGAAGCGGGCTTCGGCGTTGATCTTGGAGCCGAAAAATTTATGGATATCAAATGCAGACAGGCGGGGCTGGCTCCGGACGCAGCCGTTCTTGTTGTCACCGTCAAGGCGATGAAATACAACGGCGGCGCTACCAAAGATGAGCTGTACCTGCCCAACCGTTCCGCACTGCTGGCGGGACTTTCAAATCTGGAGCGGCATATCGAAAACCTGGGCAAGTTTGGGATTCCGGTGCTGGTGGCGGTCAATCATTTTGAGGGGGACAGCGCGTCGGAGATCAACGACATCATGGAGGTCTGCCGCCGGCTTGGTGTACCGGCCGCGGTATCCAAAGTATGGGCGGAAGGCGGACAGGGAGGACTTGAGCTCGCCGAAGCGCTGCTGAAGCTGCTTAACGGGACAGAACGCCCTGCATTTGCCCCGCTGTATGACGACGGGCTGGATCTGCCGGCCAAAATCGGAAAGATTGTCTCCGAAATTTACCGGGGCGCAGGCGTTGCTTTTTCTCCCGCTGCCAAGCGGACGCTTGCCTATATCGAGAAAAGGGGACTGCATGGTCTTCAAGTCTGTATGGCCAAAACGCCGTATTCCTTCTCCGACCAGCCAAGATTGCTGGGCGCGCCGGAAGGCTTTACGCTGCAGGTCCGGGACATCACGCTGTCGCTGGGTGCGGGTTTTGCCGTCATTATCACAGGCAGCATGGTCACGATGCCTGGTCTGCCCGCCCATCCTGCTGCGGAAAAATTGAGCGTGGATCAGGACGGAATTATTCACGGGCTGGTATAAACCGGCGCGAAGATTACCATACTCTCCGTAGGCGTTTAGTCGCTGGCGGGGAGTATTTATTTAGGCTGCGGTTTGACTTCTATGTACGCCAGCGAGGCAAAAAAGTGCCGGACGGCACTTTTTTTGCCTCGCCTCGTCTGGGGGCAGCTTCGCTGATCAGCGCTTGGTTCCAGGGTTGGCAAGCGCCGGCTCTGCACCTGGCCGGGAATGCACAAAATCCGGCGCGGGAGACAATACCGGCTTGCCGCCGGTTGCGGCAGGGTTATCGACATATTGGAAGTTGCCGAGTCCATCTGATGCGGGACCTTCCGCCCAAGCTCCTTCGGCGCTTTCCGTGCCTTGGGAGAAGTTCATGAACTGATGCGCCACCTCCTGCTTTTCCAGTTCCCTCGGGAAAGAGGCGGGGACGATTTTGCCTTCGAGCTCCTCCAGTTCCGCAATCGCGGCCATCCACTGATTCTGGTGCATCGTATCCCGAGCAATCAGGAACGACAGCATGTCGCGTATTCCAGGGTCAGTCGTCTGTTCATACAGGCGGACGACCTGCAGCCGTCCCTGCGATTCTGCAGCGAGGTTCATTCGGAAATCAGCCAGCAGGTTGCCGCTTGCAATCATGTAACGGGAATTCCAAGGGTAACCCGCAGCGTCAGACGGTGTAGCACCCAGACCTGATACGATCACATGCTGCGGATTCATTCCGCCGAGCGCGGCTCCGATAACCGGGTCCTTGGCGGCTTCCTCCAATTGATCTACTGGAGCCCCATCAAGGAGCTGTGCGATCATCGTTGACAGCATTTCGACATGGCCGATTTCCTCAGTGCCGATATCCAGCAGCATGTCTTTATATTTTCCCTCAACTCTGCAGTTCCAGCCTTGGAACAAATACTGCATCATCACGGTCATCTCTCCAAATTGTCCGCCGAGAACCTCCTGGAGTTTACGGGCGAAAACCGGATCGGGCATGGAAGGCTTCGCTTTATACTGCAACTCTTTGATGTGTGCAAACATCCGTCCTACCTCCATTTTATCGGTTTGGTTTGGGATCTACTGGATTAATTATTCAAGGAAAGGGTGGCCACCCTGACTTTTATATACCCTGGGGTTGGAGAAATAATCATAATTTGAAGTATCGGCATTTAGCCAAAGACGCTATTTCCCAGCGATAAATCCGGACGGACAGGAGATAATAAGCCGAGAAAAAAAGGGCAGCGAATTTATTTTAAATTGTGAACAATTTGGAAACGTCGCGGAAAACTCTTGTAATGTGATAAAAATCACAATATAATCAATGCATAAAGTGAAATTTATCACAATAACACACGGACCTATTCCGTAACTCCCGAAGGAGGCACAATAATCATGAAAGTAGCAGTCATTGGATGTACTCATGCCGGAACAGCCGCCATTGTAAATACCGCTCAGCTATACCCTGAAGCCGAGATTACTGTTTACGAACGTAACGATAACATTTCCTTTTTGTCCTGCGGCATCGCCCTTTATGTGGGCGGCGTAATCAAAGATCCGCAAGGATTGTTTTATTCCTCGCCGGAGAAGCTTGCTTCGCTTGGGGTAAAAACGAAAATGGGTCACGAGGTCATCTCGGTGGATACAGCGCGCAAGACGCTGCGTGCCCGCGATCTGGAAACCGGCCGGGAATTTGACGACAGCTATGATAAGCTCATTGTGACAACAGGTTCCTGGCCGGTGATGCCTAAGCTGGAAGGAATCGACCTGGATGGGGTTCTGCTGGCCAAAAACTTCCAACATTCGAATACCATAATCGAACGTGCGAAATCAGCGGACCGGATTGTTGTAGTAGGCGCAGGTTATATCGGCATCGAACTCGTCGAAGCCTTCCAAATGAACGGCAAACAAGTTACGCTAATCGATGGCGAAGACCGGGTGCTCAGCAAATATCTTGACGCCGAATTTACCGGACCGGTTGAAGAATCGCTGCAGCGCCGCGGAATTAAACTTGCGCTTGGTGAAAAAGTCAGCGCGTTTGCCGGTGCAAACGGAACAGTAAACAAGGTCATTACCAGCAAGGGTGAATATGACTGCGATCTCGTCATTTTGTGCATCGGATTCCGGCCGAATACCGATTTGCTCAAAGGGCAGGTGGATATGCTGCCAAACGGAGCGATTCTGGTCGACAACTATATGCAGACTAGCCGGCCTGACGTGTTCGCCGCTGGTGACAGCTGTGCGGTCCGTTACAATCCGACGGGAAAAGCGGCTTACATTCCGCTTGCGACCAATGCGGTACGGATGGGTACACTGGTTGCCCGGAACCTGGCCGGCCCAACCATTCCTTATATGGGCACCCAAGGCACATCGGGCATCAAAATCTACGACGACAATATCGCCGCCACCGGACTGACGGAAGAAGCGGCAAAGGCGGAAGGCATTGACGCGGAAGCAGTGTTTATTACGGATAACTACCGCCCCGAATTTATGCCAACGCATGAGCAAGTCCAGTTGAAGGTCGTGTTCGAACGCGGCAGCCGCCGGATTTTGGGAGCCCAGATCATGTCGGAAATGGACTTGACGCAGTCGATCAATACGGTATCCGTCTGCATCCAAAACCGGATGACGGTTGACCAGCTGGCCTTTATCGACTTCTTCTTCCAGCCGCATTACAACAAGCCTTGGAACTTCCTCAATACAGCCGGGCTTCAGGCTCTTCCCGCAACCGTGCAGCGTAAAGAACTGCAGCACGTTTAAATATCAGCCAGCCGCAGCACCTGCAGAGTACCGCAGGCGCTGCGTTTTTTTGTGTTTTGAAAAAAAAGGGGATTGACAAAAAGTGGGCAGGAGATAAGATAGAAACTATGATAATGAGAATCATTATCAAATATACATGTCCAAAAAGGAGCACAAGATATCATGCGAAAGACATTTGGCCTTCCTCTGCTCATTCTGTTATTACTTCTAGCAACCGCCTGCGGGAACGGAGCCAACGGAGGAAATGGGGCGGACGGCAAAATTGCTGCGGGCGCCGCAACCGCCGGCCCGGCTGAAACTGGGGGAGCCGGGGCGGCTCCAAGCGCGCAGCCCGAGCCAGATTCATCCGGCGGCAAAACCATAACCTATAACTCCGAAAGCGGACCGGTCGAGGTGCCTGCCAACCCGCAGCGGGTCATCGTGTTATCCTCCTTTGCCGGTGATGTCGTATCCTTAGGCGTTCCTCTAGTGGGCGTAGACAGCTGGAGCAAGAAAAACCCCCGTCTGGAGGAGAAGCTGCAGGGTGTGGAGGAAGTGTCGGACGAGGACATTGAAAAAATTATCGAATTGCAGCCGGATCTTATCCTAGGCCTGTCGTCAATTAAAAATGTGGATAAGCTAAAGCAAATTGCTCCCACAGTAACCTATACATACGCCAAGGTCGATTATTTGACACAGCATCTGGAAATCGGCAAATTGCTGAACAAGGAGCAGGAAGCCCAGGCATGGATCGATGATTTCAAAGCCCGCGCCAAGAAAGCGGGCGATGAAATCAAGGCGAAGATCGGGGACAAGACGGTGTCGGTAATCGAAAACGACGCGAAACAATTTTACGTGTTCGGCGACAACTGGGGACGCGGCACCGAAATCCTATATCAAGAGATGGGACTAAAAATGCCGGACAAGGTAAAGGAGATGACCTCCAAAGAGGGCTGGTATGCGCTGTCGACAGAGCTGCTGCCGGAATACATGGGTGACTATGTCGTGTTCAGTAAGACGCCTGATGTAGACAGTTCCTTTGAACGTACGGAGACGTGGAAGAACATTCCGGCGGTAAAAAACAATCAGGTGTATACAGCCAATGCACGCTCGTTCTACTTCAATGATGCCCTTACGCTGGAATACCAGCTCGAATTCTTCATTGAGAGCTTCCTGAACAAGTAAGGCGGAAGACGAGATGAAAGCGGAGGCAACGATTGACAAAACACTTGGCGGGCGGCCTTTGGGCGGCATGCTGGTTACATCTATTTTGGTCCTGCTTGCGGCACTGGCTGCGTCGCTGGCGTTCGGGGCAAAGGAAGTGACGCTTCACGAGCTGTGGATGGCGATGTCAACGTCCGTCGGCGGGGGAGATACCGTTACCCTGATCCGCGATATCCGGCTGCCCCGGATTGCGGCGGCTCTTCTGGTTGGAGCCGCGCTGTCGGTATCGGGTGCAATCATGCAGGGGGTTACCCGGAATCCGCTGGCCGATCCGGGCCTGCTCGGCGTCACCTCCGGCGCCAATGCAGCACTTGCCTGCACGCTTGCGATTGTGCCTTCTATCGGTTACATGGGCATATTTGCGGCCTGCTTTGCGGGCGCGGCGGCGGGCGCATTGCTTGCTTTTGGACTGGGGGCGGCAACCGGCAGCGGGCTGTCGAGCATGCAGCTGGTGTTATCCGGCGCAGCTGTTTCGGCCCTGCTGTCGGCTATTGCGGAAGGTGTGGCACTCCATTTTAAGCTGTCTAAAGATGTATCGATGTGGACTTCGGGAGGACTGATTGGCGCGTCATGGGAACAGGTGCGGATGACTACGCCTGTCATTTTGGCGGCACTGGCCGTTGCGCTGCTGCTGTCCCGGCCGCTGACACTTCTGAGTCTGAATGAAGAAGCTTCGGTGGGGCTCGGGGTCCGTACGATAAAGGTCAAGGCCGCCTTGTACGGGCTGGCCGTTGTACTTACCGGAGCAGCCGTCGCGCTGGCAGGGAATCTGGCGTTTCTTGGACTGATGATTCCGCATATCGTCCGCAGGTTTGCAGGCAACGACTACCGTATCGTGGTTCCGCTGTCCGCTGTCGGCGGCGCCGCGCTTATGCTGCTGGCCGACCTGCTCGGACGGACGCTGAACCTCCCGTATGAAGTGCCGGTTGCGGCGATTGTGGCGATGATGGGCCTGCCGTTTTTTCTGCTAATTGTGCGTAAAGGGGCGAAACCTCTATGAGCGGTGGCTTCAGTCCGATGCGGAAACAAAGGCTCACGGTGCTTAGTCTGCTTCTGCTGATTCTTATTACCATAACGGTGGGGATTGGGACCGGGGATGCGGGTGTCCGGATCAACCGGGTTATCCCGGTTCTGCTGGGAGAAGGCAGCTTTAAGGAAGAACTGGTACTGTTTTCGATCCGCCTTCCGCGAATGGTGATTACCCTGCTGGCAGGGATGGCGCTTGCTTTGTCGGGCACGATTCTGCAGTCGATCACGCGCAACGCGCTGGCTGATCCCGGCTTGATCGGGATTAATGCCGGCGCAGGCCTGGCGGTCGCCGTATTTTTTTTGTACGTCCCGGTACAAGCGGAGGCGTACGCCTATCTGATGCCTACCGTTGGTTTTCTCGGCGGACTTGCCGCCGCCGCAATGATATGCTGGGCGGGTTACAGCCGGACGGAAGGGCTGAATCCGGCTAAGATGGTTCTGGTCGGCATCGGTGTTTCGCTGGCGCTGGCCGGCACGATGATTGTGATTGTAACTTCGGCGGACCGAACCCAATTTGACGTGATTGCGCAGTGGCTTGCCGGGAACATCTGGGGGACGGCATGGCCGTATGCCGCAGCGCTGCTGCCTTGGCTGCTGGTCTTGTTCCCTTATGTTCTGTATAAGTCGAACGCCTTGAACCTGCTCGCCTTAAGCGAGGAGGTAACACTGGGTGCGGGCGTTGCCGTGCGGAAGGACCGTCCCGCCCTTCTGCTCGCCGCTGTGGCGCTTGCCGCTTCCGCGGTCTCGGTGACGGGCGGCATCGCCTTTGTCGGCCTGATGGCGCCGCATATCGCCAAGGCGCTGAGCGGACCGCGCCATCAGGCGCATTTGCCGGTCGCCATGCTCCTTGGCGGCTGGCTGCTGCTGGCGGCGGACATGGCCGGCCGCCAATTGGCTGATCCCGCCGGCATTCCCGCGGGCGTGATGGTCTCGTTGATTGGCGCCCCGTATTTTGCTTTCCTGCTGCTTAAGAACAGGAAAGCAGCCGCCAAAGGATAGATCACCGCTAGGGAATAGACGCCACCTCCAAGAAACAGACGCAGCAGCAGGGAATAGACACTAGCTAAAGGAACACCAACACCAAGCGATAGATGCCAGCCAAAGTCCGTACGCAAGGCCGCTTTCCGTAACAGGGAAGCGGCTTTTTTGTCTGCTGACGGAACTAAACTTCCAGCGGGTGATACTCACTGCACTGACTGCGGCTAACCACGGCCCACGACGAATTGGAAATTTGACATGTCAGTGAAAATTTTCACTTAATGCTTTCTCAAGGTGATATTTCTCACGTAAATGGCCACCTTCAGAAGTTACAATGGGCATAAAGGGTTAAAAGAACAAATTTTAAGTAACTAAGGGGATAGAGTGATGGCTTATAACAAACCGCAGCAAATCGCCGAAGTGACGGTGGAGAACGGCATCAAGAAGGCGCATAATCCGCTTTCGACGGTGCTTACGCTCGGGTTTCTAGGTGGAGCTTTTATCGCACTTGGGTTCTTGCTTGATATCCGCGTAATTGCTGGTGCGCCGGAGGAGTGGGGGTCCATCGCGAACTTCATTGGAGCGGCGGTGTTCCCGGTAGGTCTGATTTTGGTGCTGCTTGCAGGCGGCGAGCTGCTGACAGGCAACATGATGGCAGTGCCGCTGGCGTTTATGAACCGCAAAATATCGATTGGCGAGGTTATCAAAAACCTGGTGCTGATTACGCTCAGCAATCTGGCGGGCGCGCTGTTTGTGGCTTATTTCTTCGGCCACGTGGTTGGCCTTACGGCGGACGGCGTTTATCTGGATAAAGTGGTGGAGATGGCGGGACATAAGCTGGAGGCTGATTTCTTTCCGGCCTTTGTCTCGGGGATCGGCTGTAACTGGCTGGTGGCACTAGCGGTATGGCTGTCCTACGGCGCCGATAACTTCAGCGGCAAAATTCTAGGCATCTGGTTCCCGACCATGGCGTTTGTTGCCATCGGCTTTCAGCACGTTGTCGCAAATATGTTCCTGATTCCGGCGGCTATCTTTGAAGGCCATTATTCCTGGTCGGAATATGCAATGAACTTCATTCCGGTCTGGCTGGGCAACCTGACGGGCGGAGCTTTGTTTGTAGCTGGAGCGTACTGGAACGCTTACCTCCGGAAAAGCGATGTGCCTGCTGCCGCTCCGGGCAGCAAGGTGGCCGGCCTCAAGAAACACGCCTGAGACCAATAATGACATATGGCTTGACCAGGGCCAATCTGGTCATGTAAAAACACTTCCCCGGAACCTCTGCATCCAGCGGCTCCGGGGAAGTGTTTTTTTGGGTTTGCCTATGTAAGCCTCCCGGCAAAAAAACAAATTCGCCGCTAACGTTCGATTCGGGGGAACGAAATCGAACAGGCGGCGAATTTAAAAAGGGAGTGTTTCATACTTCTACTTACCCTGGAAGGCGCCTGGTGAATCAAATAGACTGGAAATCATTTGTAGCGCAGGGCTTTGCTGCTTTACTGCACAAGTAGCCGCCCTTACAATAGAACGGGTAGGGCCCGGCGGTATGCGCCGTGCCGGCTTCGCAAGGGAAGAGGAGGAGGTAATCGCATGAGAGACCAGGATAACGGGGTGTTTCCCGCAGTATGTCCGCTGGACTGCCCGGATACATGCGGACTGTTAATCCATAAAAAAGAAGGCAAAATCGTAAAGGTGGAAGGCAACCCTGAGCATCCGATCACCCGGGGAGCGATCTGCAACAAGGTCAGGAATATGGCGGAACGGGTACATCATCCCGAGCGGCTGCTGTACCCGATGAAGCGTACCGGCCGCAAAGGCGAAGGGAAATTCGAACGGATAAGCTGGGAGGAGGCAATCGGGGAAATCGCGGACCGGTTCCGGAAGCTGTCCGGCGAGTTCGGACCTGAAAGCATTTTGCCTTACAGCTTTTATGGAAATATGGGGATTCTCAGCGTAGAGGGGATGGACCGGCGTTTCTTTAACGCGCTTGGGGCAAGCCGGCTGGAGCAGACGATCTGCAACTCCGCGGGGACGACCGGCTGGAAATACACCATGGGTTTTAACGGCGGGGTCAGTCCTGAAGATACGGTGCACGCCGATGTAATCATTGTGTGGGGCGGAAATATCGTCAGCACGAATATGCACCAGGTGATGCTTGCGGAGCAGGCGCGCAAACGCGGAGCGCGGATTGTCGTGATCGACGTCCATCAGAACCGTACAGCCCGCTGGGGCGACTGGTTCATTCAGCCTTATCCGGGCACAGATACGGCGCTGGCGCTGGGGATGATGCATATTCTGTTCCGCGACGGGTTAACGGATGAAGCATTCCTGCAAAAGTATACGGTAGGACATGAGGAGCTGCGCGCACATGCGGCCGCCTACACACCGGAGCGGGTGTCCGCGATAACCGGGGTGCCTGCCGATGAGATTGAGCGGCTTGCACGCATGTACGGCGAAGCGAAGACGTCGTACATTCATATCGGAAACGGGCTGCAGCATCATGACAACGGCGGAATGAATGTCCGGAGCATCTCCTGCCTGCCTGCTCTCACAGGGCAGTGGATAAAACAGGGGGGCGGAGCGCATCGTTCAAACAGCGGTTATGGAGCCATGAATTCCAGAGCGCTGGAACGCCCCGATATCCGGCCAAACCCGCGCGCCCGCAGCATCAACATGAACCGGATCGCCGAAGCGCTGGAAATGCGGGACCAGCCGGTAAAAGGGCTTTTTGTCTACTGCAGCAATCCCGTTGTAGTGGCGCCCGATGCTGACCGTGTCCAGGCTGGCTTCGCCCGGGAGGATTTGTTCACCGTAGTGCACGACCTGTTTATGACCGATACGGCTCGTTACGCTGACATTGTGCTGCCCGCCGCGGCTTCGTTTGAACAGACAGATCTGTACGCTTCGTACTGGCATCATTACATACAGCTGCAGGAACCGGTGCTGCGTGCGCCCGGGGAATGCAAAGGCAACAAGGAGCTGTTCTCCCTGCTGGGGCAGGCGATGGGCTTCGATCCGGAAATCTTTGGGCAAAATGAAGAGGATATGATCCGCGAAGCGCTGGATTATCCGCGTAATCCGTATCTCCGGGGCGTCACGCTCGAGCGGCTCCGCGCGGAGCAGCATGTGAAGCTGGATATGACGCCGCAGGCGGCATTTCTGGATAATCTTCCAACGCCATCCGGCAAAATCGAACTGTATTCAAGCACGATGGCGGCCGCCGGATTGCCGCCTCTGCCCGAGTATGTCCCGCTTGCCGAGGGCTATGACGGTCTGCGGCGCCCGGCATCGGACGATCCGTACCCCCTGATGTTCTTGTCCCCGCCGAACCACAATTTCCTGAACTCGAGTTTCGCCAATTCGGAGAAACACCAGCGGCTGGAAAAAGAGCCGATTCTGCAGATTCACCCGGCTGATGCCGAGGCCCGCGGAATTGCCGGCGGTGAAGAGGTGGAGGTGTTTAATGGCCGGGGACGTCTGCAACTTAAGGCAGAGCTGACGGACAAAGTGCTGCCTGGCACAGTTATCAGCCAAGGACTGTGGTGGGAAGGCGGCGCAGGCAGGAGCCGGCGGAGCAATGTGCTGACGTCCGACCGTCTGAGCGATATGGGAAAAGGCGCGACGTTTTTTTCTACTACAGTCCAGGTTCGCTTGCCGGAGGATTTACCGGTATAACAGGTAGCAGTTAAGTTAGCTGCACCGTAGGAGCCTTTGAGTTCCATTGATCGCGGAATTATTTGCCGGTATAAAGCGTCAGTGCGTCGATGAACAGGCTTGCCCAATTTCCTGCCTATGCGAGATACTGAAAAGATTGAGACTATACGTTACAGGAGTATCTGCATATCATGAGGTTTTTGGACAATTACCCGAAAGAAATTAAAGTATTTTTGCTGGCAAGCCTGATTAATGCAACGGGCAGCGCGCTGATGTGGCCGCTTGTTACGATGTACGTGTTCGACGAGCTCGGCCGGAGTATGAAGGACGCCGGGCTGGTCATTCTGATTCAATCCATGGGCGGCATTGCAGGACAGCTGCTTGGCGGGTCGCTTTACCACAAGGTAGGGGTCAACCGGCTGATTGTGGGCGCACTTGCTTTGAATGCGCTGAGCTTGTTCGCCCTGCCGGCGGCGAGCAGCAACTGGTATGTATTCATGGTGGCGATGGGCCTGTTTGGATTGTTTAATGCGCTGTCGATGCCGGCGATTCAGGCATTTATCGGCTTCCGTTTTTCGGCGCGCCGGAGCGAGCTGTTCAACATTATTTATGTGGCCAACAACATCGGCGTGGCGATCGGGACAGCGTTAAGCGGCTTTCTGGCCGATATTTCCTACATGCTTAGCTTCCTGCTTAATGGGGTAACGTCCGCGGTGTTCGCCGGATTTTTTTTCGTTTACCTGCGGCGGATCGGCACAGCCGAACCGGAGGGGAACGGCGGGCAGACGGTGCCGGCTGGGGCGGCGGATGGAGCGCGGACCTCTCCTGCTTGGGGACTCCTTGGCAATACGCGGCTGTATCTGTACATGGCCCTCGGCTCCATGTTTATTCTGATCGGCAACTCTATCTGGAATACCGGCGTGTCACCATTCATCATCTCAGAAGGCTGGCCCAAAAAATTATACGGGTTTCTGTGGACGCTGAACGGCATCCTGATCTTTGCGGCCCAGCCGCTGGTCAGCTTGATCAAACGCTGGTTCGCCGGCACATCAACTGCGCAGATGACGGCCAGCGCTGTATTTTACATGTCCGGATATGTGGTGATACTGCTCCTGCCCACTTACCCCGGCCTGCTGCTGGCAATGCTGCTTACGACACTGGGCGAAATGCTGATTTCACCGGCGATGCCTGCGTTTATCTCGGATCATGCTTCCCGGCATGCGCCGTTTTACCTTGGCTTGACGGGCGGGATCGGGGCTGTCGGCCGGGTGCTGGGCCCCTATTTCATGGGCAGCCTGTACGATGGGGGCGGCCTGCTTCCCACCGCCTGGCTGGCGGCGGGGATGGCGCTGTTGTCCGTCGGATTTTTTGCCGTGCATGCGGCGTTTAACCGGAACAGAGCTCAGGAACCGGGAACGGTGTAAGCCGGCCGGAACGAGACGCGTATATACCATGAACAAGAGCGCGGGACGCTGCAGCAGAGTGAGACGCCGCAGCGGCGGATGCGCGCTTCCTCCGGTGCCAGGCAGGGCTATTGCCGGGGATAACGCGTCATGAACGGAGAAGGATGCTATAAATGGATAACAAGCGGAAAGTGGGAGTGAACATGCGGCAGGAGAAGGAGCTGGCACTGACGATACGAATGTCGGAAATGAAGGACGTGCGGGAGCTGATTGAATTGGACCGGATCGTCTGGACCGAAGATACGGCCCCTGCCCCGCTCGTATGGCAGTCCTGCGAGGACTATCTGCTGCATGCTCCTCCAGGCTCCCAGCTTGTGGCGGCGGGTGAAGAACGGTTGTACGGGTATATCGGATTCCGCTGTCCAAGCGGACTGGAGAGCAACCAGCATGTTTATGAGGTTCATATCGCCATACATCCGGAGTTCAGACATCTCGGCATCGGGATGAAGCTTATGGAGGCGGTGAAGGAGCTGGCGGCGCGGCGGGGCATCCGGAAACTGCGGGTCCGGGTGTTGTCCAGCAACGAACGGGCGCTTGCCTTTTACCGGAAGTGCGGTTATCGGGAGGAAGGGCGGCTGAAGGAGGAGTTTTTCCTTGCCGGTCGTTATGTGGATGATGTGTTTATGGGCCTGATGCTGGATGAGCAGCCATAAACGATGAACCGGGTGCGGCAAAGATGATAAAGATTCCAGGAGGGATGAAGGATGTTGGAAGGCCATATCGTATCGCTTAATATTGGCAAACCGGTAACGGTCGAGTACAAGGGACGGCCGCTGGAGACGGGGATTTACAAACGCTCCGCGGACGGCCCGCTGCAGCTCAGCACACTGGGCTTTGAGGGAGACGGACAGGCGGATCTGGTCAATCACGGAGGGCCCGACAAAGCGGTATGCCTGTATCCCTCCGAGCATTATCCCTATTGGGAGACGCAGCTGGGACGGAAGCTGGACCCTGCCGCTTTCGGCGAAAATATCACATCCGCCGGGCTCCTGGAGACGGAAGTGCGGATTGGAGACATTTATGCGGTCGGCACGGCGGAGCTTCAGGTCAGCCAGCCGCGTTATCCGTGTTTTAAGCTGTCGCAAAAGCATGGCCCGGCTGATATGCCTGCCCAAGTGCTGAAGACCGGCTTCAGCGGGTTCTACTTCCGGGTGCTGCGCGAAGGGGTTATCGCTCCAGGCGATACGCTTCGCCTTCTGGAACAAGGCCCCCAGGAAGCTGCAGTTGCCTACGTCCTGCATATGATGCAGTCGGGCCGGGAAGACCGGGGGGGGCTGCAGACACTGGCGGCGCTGGAGTCCCTGGCTTCGGGCATCCGGGCCAAGTTCCAGGGATGGCTGGAGAATATTGGCGCCGAGTGATATAAGGAGAGCCCTGTCCAAAGACGGACAGGGCTCTCCTGCTTGCTTGGGCGCATGGGATCAACTCCGCGGCCTTCAAGCCGCCGGACCGGGGGGATAGGCGCGTGTCCGCGGCGAACCCGGGTGCGAATTCTGCGGCGGGACAGTTGACACGGCAGCCGGACCGCCGTGCGGGCCTCGTTCCATTTATCCGAGCAGCCGCCACTCCCGGCGCAGCATGCCGTAGACGGCATGGTTGACATACCCGTCGGGCAGCTTTTCGGCCTCCCGGACGACACCCTCCAGCACAAAACCGAGCCGTTCCGGAATGGCCCGGCTGGACTTATTGCCGGTGGCACAGCGGATTTCGACCCTATTCAGCTCCAGCGCCAGCAGGGCGTAATCCACGAATACCCGGCAGGCGCTGCTCATATAGCCGTTGCCTTCATAACCTTCACCCAGCCAGTAGCCGATGCCGACAGAGCGGTTATGCCAATCGATTTCGTGGTAGCCGATGATGCCGGCAATTCGCTCCCGGACCCAGAGCGCCGAGGTGAAGCCCCCGTTGTCGCAGCCCTGTTTTTGGGCATTTTTGATGAATGCGGCGATATGGGATTCGTCGGTCACCCCGTCGACCCAAGGCAGCCACTTCCGCAGCCGGTCGCGTGAACGTTCAACAAGATCATAGAGGGGAGCGGCGTGCTCCCGTGCGAGCGGCTTCAGCGCCAGTTCGTCGTCGATGACATGAGTAAACAAAACGCGGGCCTCCTTCAACAGCTGGAAATATGAGTTCGGACAAGCAATAGCTCCGTTCTAAATCCTACTCAATCCCTTGCCGGAAGTCAAAGCCTGAGTGTGCGCCGGGGTGCGGCTTCGTTTATTGTGTTCAATGGGGATAACAGGTATATTTATTAACAAACACTTGAATGGAAAGGTTGATACCTGTGGAGAAACCAAGCACTCCCTCCAATTTCATCAAAAATATCATTACCGAAGATCTTCGTACGGGAGCGGTCCAGGAGGTTGTCACCCGTTTTCCGCCGGAGCCGAACGGTTATTTACATATCGGACATGCCAAGGCGATCTGGATCAACTTCACGCTGGCCGATGAATTCGGCGGACGGACGCACCTGCGATTTGACGATACGAACCCGCTCAAGGAAGATACGGAATACGTAAATTCCATTAAAGAAGATGTAAAGTGGCTGGGTTATGAGTGGGAGGAACTGCGGTTTGCCTCCGACTATTTTGCAGAAATGTACGAACGGGCCGAGCTGCTGATCCGCAAAGGCAAAGCGTATGTGGACGATCTGTCCGCCGACCAAATCCGCGAGCTGCGCGGAACGCTGACCGAACCGGGGAAAAACAGCCCGTACCGTGAGCGCAGTGTGGAAGAAAACCTGGATTTGTTCCGCCGGATGCGGGCGGGCGAATTCAGTGACGGCGAAAAGGTGCTCCGGGCCAAAATTGACATGGCTTCGCCGAACATCAACCTGCGCGATCCGGTCATTTACCGCATAGCTCATGCGCATCACCATAACACGGGGGACCAATGGTGCATTTATCCGATGTATACTTTTGCCCATCCCTTGGAGGATGCGATTGAAGGCGTCACGCATTCGCTTTGTTCTCTGGAGTTCGAAGACCAGCGTCCATTCTACGATTGGGTGATCGCGGAATGCGAGATGCCGGCTGTGCCGCATCAATATGAATTTGGCCGGCTTAACCTGGCGCAGACAGTAACAAGTAAACGCAAGCTGAAGCTGCTTGTTGATGAAGGGCATGTTGACGGCTGGGATGATCCGCGGATGCCAACCCTTTCCGGTCTGCGCCGCAGAGGATATACGCCGGAAGCGATCCGGAATTTTGTATTCGAAACCGGGATTTCCAAAAGCCAGGGGCTTGTTGATTTACAGATGCTGGAGCACTTTATCCGCGAGGACCTGAAGCTTAAGGCTCCGCGCACTATGGCTGTTTTGCGCCCGCTGAAGGTGGTTATCACCAATTATCCGGAAGGGCAGACGGAGTGGCTGGAGGCTGAGAACAACAGCGAAAACGAGGAGATGGGCAGCCGTCAAATCCCGTTTTCCCGAGAGATATATATTGAGCGTGACGATTTTATGGAGAACCCGCCGAGCAAATACTTCCGGCTGTTCCCCGGCAACGAAGTGCGGCTGAAGCATGCATATTTCATCAAATGCAACGAAGTCATCAAGGATGAGAACGGCGAAGTGATTGAGCTGCGCTGTACGTATGATCCGGAAACCAAAAGCGGCACCGGCTTCACGGGACGGAAAGTGAAAGGAACGCTGCACTGGGTGGAAGCAAGCCAGGCCGTGCCGGCCGAATTCCGGCTGTATGAGCCGCTGATCCTTGACGCGGCCGCCGATGAAGACGCGGCCGTTGAGGGGATGGACGGAGCCGAAAACAAACCGGAGCAGACGTTCCTGGATCAGTTGAACCCGAACTCGATCGAGATTTTGCACGGTTTTGTTGAGCCGGGACTGAAGGACGCGCAGCCGCAGGACAAGTTCCAGTTCTTCCGCCATGGATATTTCAACGTGGACAGCCGGTATTCGAAGCCGGGCGAGCCGGTCTTCAATCTGATCGTATCGCTTAAGAGTTCTTATCAGCCGCCAAAACAAGGGTAGGCTGTAGATTGGGGGCCGTCAGCAGGCACCCGCGATAAGCAAACAGGCTTGACCCCTAGCGGGTCAAGCCTGTTTTTGCCTGGTCGAAGAGTTAAGGTTCCATTTCGTCATGTTCGCTTGGTTCGCTTGAAGGATGGTAACCGCCGCGGACAACGAACAGCCACATGAACCCGAAGCCAAGCGACCCCATGAAGGAGAGAAACACGCCGAACTTATACATGCTTTGCGCGCCCAGGTTCTGGAACAGCCACCCGCCGAGCAGACCGCCCACAATGCCCGCGATGCCGCTCCAGGTCAGCGTATACAACGCTTGTCCCGAAGAACGGTATTGACGGGGAACGAACAGCATCGTAAGCTGGGTACCCACGTAAAAATAACCGCCGAACGTCAGGCTGTGCAGCACCTGAATCAGCGCCACCTGAAGCGGACTGGTCGCTTCCGACATCAGCCACCAGCGGAGGGCGAACAGCAGGCTGACCAGCCCGAGCCAGCCGACCATCACTGAGATTTTGCGCCGCAGCAGCCGGTCGCAGAGCAGAAATACCGCCGCTTCCAAAATGGACGACAGGAAGACCGCGAGGCCAATCATTTCCTTCGAGCCGCCCATGTCGCTGATATAAAGCGTCATAAAAGTGCTGTTCATCGCGTTCGGAACGGCCACAAGAATGCCGAAAAAAATAAAGCAGAGGAACAGCGGGTTCATAATAATCGAGCCAAATCCCTTAAAAGGCGCGGGCGCCGTTCCTACCCCATGCTGCGGCTTCGGCAGAAGAAGCAGCGCGGAAATCGTGAGCGCCAGCAGCACAGTGAACAGATAGGGCAGCGCGGGGATTCCCAGCCGCCCGATCAGCGGCCCGGCCGCGATGGCGGTAAATGCCCAGCCGAGCGAACCCCAAAGCCGGAACGAGCCGAACCGGTGTGCGGTCCCGTCGATATAACCCAAAATCATCGTGTTGCTCTGGGCGAACAGCGGTGTCTGAAAGAAAAAAAACAACAGCATCGTAATATAAATCATCTCAAAGGAACCTGCCCGAAAGACGAGCTGGGAAAAAATCAGCGTTCCGATCAGCATAAAAAGCATAACCTTGCGGATATTCTGCGACCGGTCGGCCCAGATGCCCCAAAACGGATTGGCAAACAAAGAGACAAAGGGGCCGATCGACATCAGCGTCCCGATCTCCAGCTTGTTCATCCCGACATCCTGCAGGTATAGTTGAAAGAAGCTGGTGAAGATTACAATGGTGCCGTAAATAAAGAAGTTAAACCATTTCAGCGAGGTGTAGGTTGGCTGTTTCTCCGTATAGTCCTGCAAAATGGGTATTCCCCCCCAAAAATATGCCTAAACCGGCTGCAGGGCCGGTCCAATAATTGAACGCTTTCCTTCACTGTAACACGTGTTGAAAAGGGATACAAACTCCCATCGTCAAAAAAAGGGGGCGAAGAGATGAACATTACAGGAATTATTTTGGCTGGAGGCCAGTCCCGGAGGATGGGACGGGATAAGGCGCTGCTTGAAATCGGGGGTGTTCCGGTCGTGTCGAGAGTGGCCGCGGAGCTCTCCCGGGTGGCCGGGCGGATCGCCGTTATCTCTTCCCGGGAAGAGGATTACCGGTTTCTTGGTGTTCCGGTCATTCCCGATCCTGAAGCGTTTGCGGGGAGGGGACCGCTTGCCGGCATCCGCGCCGGCCTGGCCTGGGCGGGCACCGAATGGTGTGTGGTCTGCGCCTGCGATCTGCCGTTTGCTTCGGCGGAGACCATCCGCGTTCTGCTCAAGGCTGTTGCGGCGGATGAAGATTGGAGGGGGAGGGCTGCAGCATCTTCCAACAAAGCTTTCGGAAAAGCTATCGGACAAGCCTCTGAGCAAATCCCCCCTATGCTGCCTTCCGTACTGGCAGCCATTCCCGTCGCGCCCGGCGGGCGGGCCCAGCCGCTGCTGGCTGTATACCACCGGTCGCTGCTCCCCAGTATTGACGCGGAGCTGGAGGCCGGCCGCTCCAGAGTGATGGGCTGGCTGGAACAGGTGCCGGCGGTTTATGTGCCGCTGGAAGAAGCCGCAGGATCTCGTCATGGCGCTGGCGACCCTCTGCTTAACATGAACAGCCCGGAGGACTATGAACGGGCCCGGCTGCTGTCCGGCGGGCAGGAGAACGGGAAAAACAGTCCGCCGGAAGGCAACGGCTAGAGGTGCGGGGCGACCCGCCGCAGACCCGGCGTTAGGAGGCGGCTGTTGTTTCACCCGCCGTGCTTTTGGTTCAGCCGCCGGATCAGGGAAGCAAGCGCGGGCAATCCCCGCTGCATTTCCGCAGCGGATGCATAAGCGTAAGATAACCGCAGGTGCCGGCCGTCTCCCCGTTCATATAAATCCCCGGTGTTCAGCAGCAGCCCCTCCCTAAGCGCTTCGTTAAACAATTTTGCTGGCGGGAGCGGTCTGCGCAGGGTAAGCCAGATATAAAATCCCCCGCCTGGACGGTTCCAGTCGGCCAGTTCCCTAAAATGAGTGTTCAGCAGGCTCAGGCAGCTTTCCCTTCTTGCCCGCAGCTGCCCGCGGAGCGTGCTGCAGTGACGCTCGTGGTGCCCGTCTTCCAGCCATTTTGCCGCTACAAGCTGGGAGAGGGAAGCCGCGCCGTAATCCGCCTGCATTTTAATATCCGCCAGCCGCCGGACTACGGGTTCTGGCCCCGCCACCCATCCGATTCGCAACCCGGGACTAACGGCCTTGGACAGACTGCCGAGATAAAGAACACGCCCTTCCGTATCCATAGCTTTGATTGGAGGAGGGGATGGAGCGTCCAGCCACAAATCGTGATACGCTCCGTCCTCCAGAATCGGCAGACCGGTTCGTGCCGCTGTCTCAATCAATCTCCGCCGTCTCTCCGCATCCATCAGTGTACCGGTCGGATTGTGAAAAGAAGGAATGGTATACAGCATCGCTGCGCGGCTATCCCGGCAGCGGCGTTCCGCCTCTTCGGGCAGCAATCCTCCCTCGTCCATAGAAAGACCTGAAAATTTAATGCCCGCCGATTGGAACGCATGAATGGAGTACAGGTAGGAGGGTTTCTCAACCAGTACAGTAGAGTTCCGCGGCAGCAGTCCAAGCGCCACAAGCTGCAGTCCCTGAATCGCCCCCGACACAACCAGAATGCCGCCGGGTGAGACATGGACGCCTCTATCCCGCAAATAAGCGCTAAGCGCCGTCCGCAGACGAAGATTTCCCAACGGTTCTTCATACGACAGGGAAAGCGGCTGTTGGGACAGCTCCGACAAAATGCTCTGCAGCGCCTGCTGCGGAAGCAGTTCCGGAGCGGGCTCCCCTGTGCCGAGCCGGATCAAACCTTCCTCGAACTCCAGCCGGTTGATCGCCTGAACCGCGGGAAGGTTCGGGTAATGGCTGCCTTCCTCAACGTAGTCATTCCAGGTTCGGGGAGAAAATGGCGTCTGCTCCCGATCCGCTAAGGCAACCCGTGTTCCTCCGCCCCGGTTCCCCTGCACGAGACCTTCCGCGGCAAGCCGGCCGAGCGCGGTAACTACCGTGCTGCGGTTTACGCCCAGACGGGCGGCCAGTTCACGCTGGGAAGGCAGCCGCGTGCCCGGCGGCCATTCTCCGTTAACGATTTTCCCGCGCAGCTCCTGGTAGATTTGCATGTACAGGAGAGCGGCGGAATCACTGGCTCCGCTGCCTGGCCGCTCCGGCTCGCTGGGTATTTCGGGGAGCAGGGGCGGCTCCCTTCCATCGTTTTTTTTCGGATAGGCATCGGAATTCACATTCATTTCCCTGCTTTCTTAGGCCCGGTACTCGGCATGATTTACCGGTTATTATATCACGATGCGTGGAAGGGAAACCGGGAGCGGCGTTTGGTTGGTTGGATGGGCGGCCATTTGGATGGTTACAGCTGAAGCGGAGTGAGGGTATGATCGTATCCGCGGCTGTTTAGAAAATCATACAAAAAGGAGGGGGACCTGCATTGTTGGAGGCTGTTTTGCATGGCGTTATCTTGGCGTTTGGTCTGATTTTGCCCCTTGGCGTACAAAATATTTTTGTGTTTAACCAGGGGGCGCTGCAGCGCAGATTTACCGGGGCGGTTCCGGTGATTGTGACCGCCGCGCTGTGCGACACCCTGCTTATATTCGCGGCGGTCGGCGGCGTATCGCTGGTGGTGCTGTCCGTCTCTTGGGTGAGCACGGTTATTTATACGGCGGGTTTCTTTTTTCTGGCTTATATGGGGTGGCAGATTTGGACGTCGGTGCCTAAAGCCGAAGGGCCGCAGGCACTTCCGGTGAGCAGGCAAATTGGTTATGCCATCTCCGTATCGCTGTTGAACCCGCACGCGCTGCTGGATACGGTTGGGGTAATCGGCACCAGTTCACTGAAGTACCCGGTTGGAGAACGCTGGGCTTTTGCTGCAGCTGCGGCTGCCGTCTCCTGGCTCTGGTTCGCCGGACTGGCTGGAGCCGGCCGGCTGGCGGGACGAGCCGATCCCGGCGGAAAAGCCCTGCGGCTGCTAAACCGCGTCTCGGCGCTGATCGTATGGGGATTAGCCGGATGGATGGGGATAGAAGGGCTGCAGCGGTACCTGTAATGCCGGTGATAAGACAATAAATATGGAATAGGCAAGTCACACTTCTCCAATAATGGAAGTATGGAGGGAGTGGCTTGTTTGCATTTTTGACGAACCGCAATAAGCTTCGTTGGACGAATAAGACATGTAAACGCATTAAATATGGCATAAATGCGACAAATCAAGCGAAAGGACATAAAATGCTCACCAAAAGCGTTTTCAAGAACCGATATAATAAAAGTGTAGATACACGATCCCCCTAAATTCGTGTGTCGGGTATATAGAAGGGGCCATGTTCACCAGTGAATGGCGGAGATGGCCCATCCGAATCACTTTGCGATCACACTCATTTAGCGGACAGAATACCCGGGCTGACCTGCCGCAAACCTTGCGGACACAGCCTTTGAGGTGAAACCAAGGAGGAAATTACAAATGACCATGCCTACTGTTCCCGCCCTTGTCGTCCCGGAAGCGTTCAGCCGCTGGCTGGAATGCCGCGGTCTTATATATCAGCTGTTAACTGATTTTCTTGGAGGCAAGCCGAAGCTGTCGCTTGTTGCCCAGTGGAGCCAGAGCAGCAACATCGGCGTCGCCGCCGAGATGACGGCCGGAGGCCGTGAACTGAAACGTTATTTGTGCAGCCAGAAACCGGAGGATATCCCCGGGATCTGCAAGCGGGAGACCGCCGAATATGAAAGACTGATGCAGGGCGGCGGTGCCCGCGCGTTTGTCCCTCGTGAAGCGGCGAGCCTTGGGCGGGAGAAGGAATTCTGCAACGTTCTGTCGGACGTGTATGCTTCGGCTGGCATCGTATTCAAGAAATGCGGCACGGAAGCCGACGACCATATTGCTATCGAGCTGGAATTTATGGCCGTGCTGCACGAACGGATGCTGTACAACAGCTATACGGTGCGAAGCGCGATGGAACTGCTGGAGATTCAGGAGAAATTCCTGCAAGAGCACCTGCTCCGGTGGGTGCCTGAGTTCTGCCGCATGCTGAACGGTGCTACCGAAAGCCCGCTGTATTTGGGGTTATCCCACATGCTTGAAGAATTCCTTCCATACGATTTAAGCATGCTCCAGGCTTGGAAATCGTCGCTGGAGAGCAGCGCTGCCTCAATGCTGTAGAGAGAAAGAACCGCTGCATCATAGATGTGCCGGTCACCGATTGACCACAGGATACCTGCGTAGTAGAGCGGGTATCTTTTTTTTGTCCTTGCTGCGGGTATAGTTTTGTCTTGTGGGCGAAGGGTATAAGGGGAGATTGCAGCTGCTGCAGAAAAAAGCGATAGGGGGGCCGGCTGCTTGAAACCAGGAGTGTGCCGGTTAATGATGATTACGTCTGCGGCCAGACGGACGTATGAAAGAACCGGTTGCCTGAAGAAGGGCTTCCGTTTCGGCGGGAGCTAACTTTTAGGAACGGCTTCCGTTTGTATGCGGAAAGGCTGGTTTTCGGGAACGGCATCGGCCTGTGTATAATGGTATCAATGAAAGGAGGAGGGCGTGTGGGCTTTTTTATCGGATTGGATATCGGTACAACAAGCACCAAAGTGTTTATCTATGATGAACAGGGAGGAATCCGGGGCGGCGGCAAAGCCGGGTATTCGCTTCTTGTTCCGGAACCCGGCAGAGCCGAGCAGCGGCCGGAGGATATTCTCGCCGCGGTGGTGGAGGCTTTTCGCAAAGCAATGCAGGACGGCGGAGTAAAGTCTTCCGAGATCGAGGCGGTGGGCGTAAGCGCCGCAATGCACAGCTTGATGGCGGTCGACCGGGACGGCCAGCCGCTGACTTCGCTGCTGACCTGGGCGGACAACCGGAGCGCGCCGCAGATCGCCGAACTGAAGCAAAAAGGGCTCGACCGGGAGCTGTATGCGCTGACCGGCACACCGGTACATCCGATGTCGCCGCTCGGCAAACTGATCTGGTGGAAGGAACAGCAGCCTGGGCTGTTTACGGAGCCGGTCCGTTTTATCTCGATCAAGGAGTATGTATTACATGAATTTTTTGGCGTCTATGCACTCGATACATCGGTGGCTTCGGCGACGGGGCTATTACATATCTCGGGCAAAGACTGGTGTCCCGAAGCGTTGGAGCTGGCGGGTGTGCGCAGAGAATCGCTTGGCGAACTAATGCCGGTAACGGCGGTGCTGCGGGGCATGAAGCCGGAGATGGCCGAAGCCTGCGGCCTCTCTGCCGATACCCCGTGGGTGGTTGGCGCAAGCGACGGCGCGCTGGCTAACATCGGGTCGGGCGCGGCGGGATTAGAGCGGACAGCGGTAACCATCGGCACCAGCGGCGCGGTGCGGCGGTTCGTCTCCCGGCCGCTCACGGATCCTGAAGGCAGAACCTTTTGTTATGCGTTCGACAGCGACCGCTGGCTGATTGGCGGACCAACCAACAACGGCGGTATGGCCCTCCGGTGGTTCACCGAAAAATTTGTGGAAGCCGATGAAGCGGCCGAGACCCGCCGTCCCGAGGGGCCTCCCGCCGGAAGAGGCCGGAGGCAGTACAGAGACCGGCTGCGTGTACCGGGGCCGGGCAAACGGGCATTAACTACGATCGACAAAAACAACAAACTCCAGGAATTGATCCGTATGGCCATGAATGTACCGCCGGGCGCGGACGGTCTGTTGTTCCTGCCCTATTTAAGCGGGGAACGGGCGCCTTATTGGAATTCGGACGCAAGAGGGGTATTTGCCGGTGCGGCTCTGCACCACGGACGTCCGCATTTTGCACGGGCGGTGCTTGAAGGCGTGCTGTACGCGGTGAACAGCGTTGCCGAAGTGCTCAGCGAGCTGGCCGGACCAACCGGCAGCCTGCTCGCATCGGGCGGATTCGCCGGTTCCCCGGAGTGGACGGCACTGCTGGCTGACATCGCGGATGTCAACGTGGAGGTGCCGGACACCTACGAAGCTTCGGCTTACGGGGCGGCGGTTATGGCGATGGTAGGAATGGGGGCATTGCGTTCTCCGCAGGATGCCCCGCTTAAAGCGGAGCTGCTGCGCGTCCATCGTCCCGAGCCTGCCCGCGCCGCCGTCTACGGGGAAATGTACGGACTGTTTAAGGAGCTGTACGGCAGAATGGAGCCCGTATTTCCGGCTTTAGCCGCTATTCAGTCCCGATCGGCGGACAAGTAAGCGGTTTGTAAATCCGCGTTATCGGCTGAACTTAAGAAGCACAGGTAACGGAGCTGCTGCAGCGGCGGATTGGAGCTTGCGGCCCGCTGTTATATTTGGGGCTGACCTATAATACAAAGGAGCCGTCCAGGTGGACGGCTCCTTCTCTATACAGCTTCCTTGCTAAACTCTAAATAGTTGCCCTGCTGCACTCTTATCAAGAGCACCTTATTGAAATTTGAACTTGAACCCCTCTTACTCCTCCACCCGTTTGCGGCGGAACTTCATCAGGAACTCATAAACTACAGGCACAACCACCAGCGTAAGCAGAGTGGAACTGATGAGGCCGCCGATAACGGTCACGCCCAGACCTTTGGAGATGATGCCTGCACTGCTCTCCAGGCCGGTTACGAGCGGCAGAAGCGCGCCAATGGTCGCCAGCGCCGTCATCAAAATCGGCCGCAGACGGGTCGCTCCGGCTTCCAGCAGCGCTTCCCGTGTCGATAATCCTTCGTTTTCCTTGTGGATTACACGGTCGATCAAAACGATGGCGTTGGTAACGACGATCCCGATCAGCATCAGAAGCCCCATCAGCGCCGAAACGTTCAGCGTCTCGCCCGCAAGCAGCAGGGCGACGAGTGCGCCGATGGCGATAAACGGCAGCGAGAACAGGATGGCAAATGGCGCAAGGCCGCCGCCGAACGTAACGACGAGAACAAAATACACGATCGCCACAGCGGCGCCCATTGCGATGAACAGCTGTCCGAAGGTCTCGTTAATCTGCTCGGTCACGCCGCCAAAAGTGACGGTTACGCCGTCCGGCAGATCCATGGCCTCCACCTGGTCGCGGATGCCGGCCGAAGCACTGTTGATATCACTGGACAAAATTTCAGCAGTTACACTAACCGTCATTTTGCCGTCCATTCTGGTAATGGAGTCCGGCGTGGTTCCCTGCTCGACCTTCGCCACTTCGCCAATCGGCACTTCCATGCCCAGCGGCGAAGTCAGGGTTGCCTGTTCCATCTCTTCAATGCTCTTATACGTCTGGGTGTCCGCTTCGATGTAGACATTGTAATTCTTGCCGTCCACCGCAACTTCAGTCAGCACGGGACGCGTGCCGGCAGGAGCCAGCTTCATGGCGATTTGCCCCGCGGTTAAGCCCAGGCTGCTGAGCTTTTGCTGGTCCGCGACAATCGTATACTGCTGATAGGATTCGGAAATGCTGGTTTCTCCGTCTTGGAACGCTTCGGGTTCCGCTTCGACAAAACCGAGAATTTGATCGGCTACGGGTTTGATCTGCTCCAGCGAGTCGCCGAACACATTTACGGTCAGCGTGCTGCCGCCCATGCCTCCGCCCATCATGGCGGACATGTCACCCCAGGTCCCGTCCGGAACCGTCTCGGTCAAGCCTTCAACCAGCTGCTCCTTAACTGTTTCAAAATCAGGCGTATCCGGATCATATTCCACATAGAACAGGCCGGAGCTGCCGCCGCCGCCCATGCCCATCGGACCGCTGCCGCCGATGGAATACTGCATGTTTTTGACATGGGATTGAGCCAAAATATATTTTTCAGCCTGCAAGCCCAGTTCTCCAACGTCTTCGAAGGTCTGGCCTGCATTCGGCGTGAAGGTGAGCGTGACGTTTTTCTCTTCCTGCTCGGGAAGGAAGCTGACGCCAATCGGTTTGATCAGGAATAGGCTTCCCGCCAGCAAAAGGATGGCGGCGCCAAATGTAATCAGTTTGTGCGAAAGACACCAGTTCAAAATGCGCTGATATCCGCCGGCGAGACGGCCGGGTTTTTCCGCATCCGTATGGCCTTTTTTCAGTCCGTTGCGGAACAGCGAATGCGCAAGCGCCGGCACAAGCGTGATCGCGACCAGCAGGGAAGCCAGCAGCGCAAACACCATCGTCAAAGCAAACGGCAGGAACAGCTCGCCGACCATACCGCTTACGAAGGCCAGCGGCAGGAATACCGCGATGGTAACGATCGTCGAAGACAGGATCGGCACAAACATTTCCCGCGTTGCGGCGCTGATCAGTTCTTTGCCTTTCAGCTTTTCGCCCCTCAGCGACATCCGCCGGTAAATATTTTCGATTACGACAATCGAGTCGTCGACCACCCGGCCGATCGCGACGGTCATCGCGCCCAGCGTCATCATGTTCAGCGTGATATCCATCTGGCGCAGCGCCAGAACGGCGATGAGCAGGGACAGCGGAATCGAGATAATCGAGATGATAGTCGAACGGATGTTACGCAGGAACAAAAGAATGATAATAACTGCAAACAAGGCGCCGAATACGGCTTTGGACAACATCGTATGCACGGAATCTTCAATCGGCTTGCCTTGGTCAAGCATAACCGTCAGTTCCAGCCCGTCATACTGCTTGGCCAGAGATTCGGCTTCGTCCTTGACGGCGTTGACGACTTCAACTGTGTTGGCGTCGTTGGCTTTGACAATCTGCACGCTGATCGATTCTTTGCCGTTGGTACGGGAGATGGACTCCGCCTTCCCGTTGAACTCGATTGCGGCAACCTCGCTCAGTTTCACGGTCGGCAGACCGCCCGCGGCCGCCTGGCCGCCTGCACCTGCTGCGCCGCCCGCATTCGCGCCAGCATTGCCCGCGGCAGCGCTGCTTCCAGCGCCTGCGCCTGGAGTACTGGCAGTGCCAGCACCGCCGCCAGCCGCTCCGGCGGCACCCGCCGCACCCGCGCCAGCGGCTCCGGCTGCATCAGGCGCACCCGCGCCCGGCATCGCGCTCATGCCCGCACCGGCACCGCCCGCACCGGCACCTGCACCGCCGCCAGCTGCTCCGGCGGCACCTGCACCGCCCGGCATAACCGGGATGGTGAGATTTTTCAGGTCATCAAGCGTAGTGATATTGCCGTCAACCACAACGGCCTTTTGCGATTTATCCATCTCGAACAATCCAAGCGGCGCCCGCAGCGAAGAGCCTTGGACGATGCCCTTGACGGTGTTCTCGTTGAGTCCGTACTGAGCCAGCTTGGCCTGATCGAATTTCAGCGTTACTTCACTGACGTATTGTCCCGCAACCTGTACGGAGGCAACGCCTTCCAGGTCTTCAAGGGCGGGGCGGATATCGTTTTCGGCAATCCGGGTCAGCTCTTCCAGGTTTTTCGAGTTTGAGTTCGAAAGGCTGAGCGTAAGAACCGGAAGCGAGCTCATACTGAAGCGGGCGATCCGGGGCTTCTGCGCCCCTTCCGGCAGCTCGGCTTCGTTCAGAGCCTCCCGGACGGCAGCTGTAGCGTTGTCCAGGTTGGTGCCGTAATTGAACTCGACGGTTACGTTCGACGCGTTCTCCATCGAAGAGGAAGTGATCGTCTTGACCCCGTCGACGTTGCGGAGGCGCTGTTCAATCGGCTTGCTGACCTCATTGACTACACCCTCCGGTGCTGCACCCGGATAGACGGTCGTGATGTTTAAGAACGGAATGCTGATATTCGGCAGCGTCTCCTGCTTCATCGTCACGCCGCTGTACAGACCGGCGAACACGGTGATGATCGTCAGCAGCCAGATGGCAAATTTGTTTTTGAGCGAGAATTGGATCAGGCTCTTCATAGGTAGGTTTCTGCTCCTTTCATTATGGCGCAAATTACGGTTCACTCTTATCCGGCATGTCTCTGTGTTTTATAAGCTTGCTGCAGGCAGCCTTCACTCCTGAAACCGCACCAGATGCTTAAACTCCGCCAAAAGCGAATCCAGCTCCGGCACCGATTCCAGATTATGAAGCATGCCTGTAATGATGGCTTTCCTCGGGTAAGGGACAAGCAGCTCGCCCTCCAGAATGGAGAGGGATTCGAACGCTTCTTCCACCCGTTTAGACGCCTCCGCCAGTTCGCCCAGCCGGGTCTTCATTTCTTTTACAAGCTGCAGCGGGCTCCGGGGAGATTCCGCAATACTGCCGCCAATCCACCGCTCCAATGCCTGCTTCGATAGCAAAGGAGCCGGGCGGTCCGACAGCAGTCCTGCTGTCACGATGTCCATGTGCTCCACTAGATGATCGGCCATCCGGGATAATGGAATCAGTGCATCGGGATGAAAAAGAAGACGGAGGTAAGAATTAAGCATCCCGTGAACCACCAGCACCAGATCGCCGGTATAAGGGGTGATTCCAGGCCCGTACAGCGCCTTCATCTTGGCTTCAAACCACTGGATCAGGGCACCGTTGGTATCCTTCATCCAGTCAGGCAGCCCCGTCATTCCGCTTTCGGCGGCGTCTTGAATTTGTCGCTTCAAAAACTCCCTCAGCTCATACACATGGTGGAGAAGGATTTCAACCTGATTGCGAAGCTTCTCCCGCTCCGGCTTGTTGTTCTCCTGTTCTTCGCGGACAAGCGGGTCGCGGATTTGAAGAAGGCAATAGAGCTGCAGCTGCTGCACCAGTTCTTCCTTCGATTTGAAATACAAATACAGACTCCCCTTGGACATACCGCACAGTTCGGCAAGCTCCTGCATGGAGGTTGCCGAAGCGCCTTTGACGGCGAACAGCTGCATGGCCGTGGCGAGAATTTGTTGTTTTTTATCCGCTGATTTATCGGCCATACCGGACCGTCCCTCCTTTCTGACCGATCGGTTCTTGAATTGACTCTATAGTCAAACTGATTATAGTACAGTTCCCGGGCGCAATACAAATTTCACTCCAAAAAGGTTACAGTTTTGTCTTAATATCACCGAAACGGGACAGGGGCGTAGGAAGGGACAGGTTTCTGAGGTAATATATTAGGGCAAGGACAACAGAGATTTGAGCAAAGAGAAAGAGACGGGGGAGTCTATGAGAAGAGGGTTGCAGTCGATCATCATTATTGGAGCGCTGCTGGCGTTCTATTATTTTGGCTTTGGATTGTTTGGCCATCTGGGCGGAACGATTCTGAGTATATTTTCCACGCTGACGGTGGTATCGATCGGCCTCGCGATCTTTATGGAGAACCGGAATCCAACCGCCACGGTAGCCTGGATTCTGCTGCTGGCGCTAATTCCGGTAGTCGGCCTCGTTTTTTATTTCCTATTTGGCCAAAATGTGTTCAAACGCCGCAAGTATGATAAAAAAGCGCTGCGCGACCAGATGGCGTACGAACGGATCGAAAACGATGCGCTGCGGATGCATCAGGATTGGTCGGGTTATGACGCGGACCGCCGCAAGCTGCTGGACTTGTCTCAGAAGCTGGCCCGTACGCCGATTTCGTTTACCTCGGAGACACGGATTTTGACCAACGGGGAAGAGACATTCGGGACTCTGCTGCTGGAGCTGCGCCAGGCCGAGCATCATATCCATATGGAATATTATATCTTCCGGGCCGACGATATCGGGACACGCATCCAGCAAATTCTGATTGAAAAGGCGAAGGCGGGGGTCAAAGTCCGGTTTATGTACGACGCGGTGGGCAGCATGCAGCTGTCCAAGTCGTTTTTGCAGGAGATGAGCGATGCGGGCGTGCAGGTGGCGGCCTACGGCAATTCGACTTCGTTTTTTTCCAGCCGGGTCAATTACCGCAATCACCGCAAAATCGTTGTTATCGACGGCGACGTCGGGTTTATGGGCGGACTTAATGTCGGGGACGAATACCTCAGCCGGAACAAAACCTACGGGTTCTGGAGAGATACGCACATGCTGGTGCGGGGGGAGGCCGTCCGGACGATGCAGATTATTTTTCTGCAGGACTGGATGCATACGACCGGGGAAAAAATTCTGGAGCAGGAGTACCTGTCGCCCAAGCTGCGGTATGTCGCGGGAGACGGGGCGGTACAGATTATCGCCAGCGGGCCGGATAACGAGCGCCGGGCGCTGAAAAACATCTTTTTTTCAATGATCACATCGGCCAAGGAATCGGTCTGGCTCGCCACGCCGTATTTCATTCCCGACGAGGATATTCTGACGGCCCTGCGCGTTGCCGCGTTGTCTGGCCTGGACGTCCGGCTGCTGTTCCCGGCGAAGCCCGATAAATGGCTGCCGTTTCTCGCTTCGCACTCCTATTTTCCGGTTATGCTGGAGGCGGGCGTAAAAATTTATGAATACGAAAAAGGTTTTATCCACTCGAAGCTGCTGATTATAGACGGCGAAGTGGGGACGATCGGGACCGCAAATATGGATATGCGGAGCTTCCATCTGAATTTTGAGGTGAACGCGCTGCTCATCCAGACGGAAAGCGTCAAACGGATGGTCGCCGACTTTGAACGCGATTTGCTGTCCGCCAGTTCGATTGAGCATGAGACCTTTATGAACAAAAGGCTGTTCAAACGGTTTATGGAATCGCTGGCCCGGCTGCTGTCTCCGCTGCTGTAGGGCAGGCCGGAGCCGCCGCTGCTTCAGGAGCCTAATAACTCAACTTTCGCAGAGCGAAAATCAGCTAAGCTCCAGACCTGGCGCGGATTTAACCGCATTGAAGTAATCGTCTTGAAAAAATAGAAAAACACCGCATCGCCCGCGGCGAACGCACCGCCCGGCGTGCTATTTTATTTACGGCGCGATGAAGTTAACACCCTACACTGGGCGGTTGCCTTGGCACAACTCATAGAACGGCTGAACGAAATTGCGACTCAGGTTGGGAAGAAATGCTTCACCCTAATTCAATGTCAACTCCAGCACTGGATCTCCGGTTTGCCCAGTGATCTCAAGGCGTATCTGCCGATCTTAGGCTGCTGCCGATCTCAGGCTGCGCCGCCGGTCTCAGGCTGCAAAAGTTGAGTTAATAGAAGCAGTGGCGGACCAAAACTTGATAAACAATGTCTTCGACTGCCGCTGTTGTCGTTGAACGAACTGGAACGAATCCTCCCCAGTGACACACCTGCGGCGGTTTACCACCGAATGCGATACCGAGGTCTTTCCGGACCCAGAGGACGTTATTTCTGAAATTCCTGGGCTTTTGGGTTGCCTTGCGGACTCCAGATCCGTTATTCGTGCCGAAAACATCCAAACGATGGAATTTCCGCGTAAATAAGTGAATCTGAGTCCGTCTCTTGGCTAAAACACGGAAAAATCAGCAGATAAGGTCCTC
>NZ_JBHOFD010000025.1:0-120006 GCF_046543445.1 Paenibacillus nanchangensis | reverse complement strand
GGAGTCCGCAAGGCACCCCAAAAACCCAAGAATTTCAGAAATAACGTCCTCTAGGTCCGGAAAGACCTCGGTATCGCGTTCGGTGGTAATCTGCTGCGGTTCTGTTACAGGAGAGGATTCGTTCGAGTTCGTTCAACGACAACAGCGGCAGTCTAAGACATTGTTTATCAAGTCTTGGTCCGCCGCTGCTTTTATTAACTCAACTTTCGCAGCCTGAGATCGGCAGCGCAGCATGAGATTGGCAGATACGCCTTGAGATCACCTGGGCAGACCGGAGATCGGCTGATACGGCTTGAGATACCTGGGCAGACCAGAGATCCAGTGCTGGAGTTGACTTTGAATTAGGGTGGAGCATTTCTTCCCAACCTGAGTCGCGCAATATCGTTCAGCCGTTCTATGAGTTGCGCCAAGGCAACTGCCCGGTCTAACGTGCTAACTTCATCGCACCGTAAATAACATAGCACGCCGAGCGTGCGTTCGCCGCGGGCGAAGCGGTGTTTTTCTATTTTTTCAAGACGGTTACTTTATTGCGGTTAAATCCACGCTACAACTGGAGCTTAGCTGTTTTTTGCTCTGCGAAAGTTGAGTTATTTATAAAAAAACGGCAGTCCAGGACTTGTTAGGGTCCAAAAACTGCCGCCGCTTATCTATTCAAGTTCGTTCTTAATCCCGCTGAAGCAGCCCGTATTTGTTGCGGAACCGCTCCAGCACCTTAATCCAGCCACCGGCAAGGATGGACAGGAAAAACACATTCGACAAAGCATGTGCCAGGTCAAAATAAAAACTCGCCCCGTACACCGATACCACCAGCGGCCAGCTGAACGCATCGGGCAGGCTGATTAAATGCCACAGGTTCATAATCCAGCCGAACAGGAACCCCCAGACAAAACCAAAAGCCAGCATACCCGGCCGCTTTCGCATCCAACGCGTATTGCGCAGCAGACCTGCCGTCAGGCCAATCATCCCCCAGGAAAACATCTGCCATGGCGTCCATGGACCTTGTCCGAAGTACATGTTAGAGACAATCGCGGCCACGGCCCCGATCATAAATCCCGCTTCCGCACCAAACACGTAAGCGGACAAAATGACGATCGCCGATACCGGTTTGACGTTCGGAAGGGCGGCGAACGGTACCCGGCTGGCGGCCGCAACGGCGGCCAGAACGGCCAGCAGCACCAGCTCTCTCGCCTCCAGCGGACGGCGCTCCACCCGGAGGAATAAGGGCAGCAGCGCCGCCCCGACGAGCGCCAGGCTGAGCAGGATATAATGCCGGTCCCTCAGCGCCGAAGCCAGTCCAAGCCCGCCGACAAATATCAGCAGCGCAATCAGAATCGGGTATCGTCTGCGTTCCATAATTCGCTCACATCCTCTATCGTCACCGCTTCCGGCCGCCAGTCTCGCACCATCCGGTTCACTGCAGTTGTGTAAAAATAATTGGAGCCAAAAAACCGGGCAGGCTGACCTTCAGCTGTAATCGCCCCGTCAAACAACATGGCGCACCGCGTGGCGTGGCGCGCAGCGTATTCGACGTCATGCGTCACCATTACAAGTGTCCGCCCTTCCCTGCGCATCCCTTCAAGCAGGGAAGCCAGATGCTCTTTGGCGTCCGGGTCCAGCCCTTTGGTCGGCTCGTCCAGCAGCAGCACATCCGGGCGCAGCAGCAGCACCATAGCCAAGGCGGTTTTTTGCTGCTGGCCGCCGCTGATATCAAGCGGATGGCTGTCTACCACCTCGTGAAGCTCCAACAGGTCGAGCAATGCGCCGATCTCCTTCGCTGGATCGGCTGCTTTGGCATAGGCGGCCATGTGCTCCAGCTCCGCTCTCACGGTGTCCATGCTGAAATAAAGCAGCGGATTTTGGGCGAGATAGCCTACCTTTACTCCCCGGCCGGCCGTAACTTTACCGCGCTGCGGCCGGTGCAGGCCGGCCATCAGCTGCAGGAGCGTGGATTTCCCAGCGCCGTTGCCGCCCAGAATCGCCAGGCATTCCTGGCGGGATATGCTCAGATCCAGTTTTTTCAGCACTTCGGGCCCGTCCTTCTCATAACGGAACGACAGGCCTTTGCACTGCAGAAGCGGATCAGCTTGGTCTATCTGGGGACCTATGGCCGCCGTGCCCGAACTGCGCTCCCCGGCAGCAGCGCCGAATTGTCCGCTCAGCCAGCGTTTCCCCTCCCGCACTGTAAGCGGGATGCTGCCCGGGGCGGCTTCCGCTTTTCCGTACCCCGCAGCGTCCAGGTACAGCCGCGCCGCGGCGGGAAGATAGGAAGCCAGCGCCGGATCGCGTTCAGCGCCGATTTGCGCCGCAAGCCCGGCCGGCGTGCCAGACGCCCGAATTCGGCCATCTGCAAGCAGCAGCACCTGATCCGCCAGCGGCAGCACCTCCTCCAGCCGGTGCTCGCTGATGATCACGGTCATCGACATTTCCTCGTTCAGCCTGCGAAGCAGCTCAATGAACTCCTTGGCCGCGACCGGATCAAGCTGTGAGGTCGGCTCGTCCAGCAGCAGCAGCTTGGGCTGCAGCAGGAGCACTGATGCGAGGTTCAGCAACTGCTTTTGCCCGCCCGACAGCTCATGCACCGGCTTGTGCAGCATAGGCTCCAACCCAAACAACTGGGCGATCTCCGCCAGTCTGGCCCGCATTACAGCAGGGGGGAATCCGAGGTTTTCCATGCCAAAAGCCAGCTCATGCCATACGGTATCCATTACGATTTGGGCTTCCGGGTGCTGAAACACCATCCCGATCTCCCCCGCCGCTTCTTCAGGATTCAGCGACGACAGAGACCGTCCGCGGTACAGCAGCCCACCGTCCATATGGCCAACCGGCGTGATTTCACGCTTCAGCAGCCGCAGCAGCGTGGTTTTGCCGCCGCCCGAGGGGCCGCACAACACCACAAAATCCCCTTCTTTTACGGCGAACGATACTCCTTCAAGCGCGCTGCGGCTGCTGCCGGGATAACGGAAGCCGACATGTTCCGCGCGGACGATCTCCATAACCACTTCTCCTTTCCTTCCACGATCAAGGGTAAGGCGTTAAACAAGCAAAACGCCCCATACATGATGCCTTCCGGCAGGCCAAACACTGCAGGACGCATGCGCGGGTAAATCTCCATTTTTCCTCTGCCCGCCAGCCAAAAGCCAAGACAAACGGCTCCCGACAGAACAAGGACAGCCAGACACAGCACATCCCTCCGGTCCAGCTTGTACACTGCATAAGCGGAACGGCGGCGCACCCCGTAACCGCGCGCTTTCATGGAGTCTGCGGTCTGCATGGCTTCCTCCAGCGACCAGGTCAGCAGCACGCGGACCATCGTCATACCGTCCCGCATTCTTTTGCGCAGGCCGCCTTCATGGACCGAGACGCCCCGCGTCCGCTGAATAACGGCGATTTCGTGAAGCCTGCGCTGGAACAAAGGCACGAACCGCAGCGTCATCCAGGTCAGCAGCGCCGTTTTGGGCGCGGCCGCCGAAAACAGGTACATAAATTTGTCCGTGGTCAGATTCAGGCCGTAGGAGCCGAAGATGAGAAAAATCGACAGCAGCGTCATCCCGGTCATCAATCCGTACAGCACCGACTCCAGCGTCACCGGCTGGTCAAACAAATAAAACAGAATATGTGACCCCCGATGGGAAAAGAGCGGGTTCAGCAGCACCGCCGAACCCGCAATCAAAAGATAAAAAGGCGCGCCACGCAGCAATCTGCGGCCTTCGCCCTGCATCATGAACAGCATAAGCGCGGATGCCAGGATCGTCCCCAAAAACAGCGGGTGAAACAGCACAGCGGCGAACACCAGCAGTCCCGCGTAATAGACCAGCAGCACAGCCGGGTGCACCGAACGGAATCCTCCGTTCATCGCCGCTCGGCTCCAAGGTCTTTTCCAAGCTTCAGGGTATACTTAAGCTCTACAGTATCCCCCGGCTGCAGCGAATAAACCCCGACGCTTTTGTTCGGAAACTCGCCGTTCACCGCGTACATCCAGCCGCTTTCAGGCCCTTCGTCGAATTCATACAAATTATCGATTCCTTCAATATAAGCAAAACCTTTGCTGCCCCGGTATTCCATTTGGATTTTATGCTCCCGGGTCGTCTTTTTCAGCACATCAAGCACCGTATCGCCTTCTGCAAATTCCACCACCGTCGGAGCTAAAATGCTGCCGTGGTCTTTACTGCCGGTAATGGACAGCGTGACGGTATTCGCCTGTGCCGGCTTGGCCGGCTGGGCGGCTGGCTCAGGCGCAGGCGGCGCGGCAGACGGCTTCGGCTGTGGGCTCGGCTGCTTTGTGCTTGCCGGCTTGGGGCTTGCCGGCTTGGCCGCTGCCGCTCCCGGCGACGGATTGCCGCCGCTTTTTGCGCTGGCGGACGGCTTCGCCGCTTGGGCCGCGTCAGACGCCGCCGGCGGCTTGGATGCGGCAGGCTTCGCCGCAGCGCCGGCACTGCCGGCAGGCGCCGCGCTTGCGGCCTGCGCACCGGCGTCGGGCGCTGCCGAAGCGGCCTTGCCGTCGGCTCCAGCTGCCGACGGATTCGCCGGCGCGGCCGCAGCCGCGTTGTCTCCGGCAGCCGCTCCCGGCGTCTCCGCCGGTGCAGCCGCCTGGGCGGCAGGCGAAGCACCCGCCGGAGCCGCAACGCCTTCCGGCTGCGCCGCTGTGCCCTCTAGCTGCGCCGCATCACTAGCCGTCGGCAGCGCCGGTGACGCCACCGCCACCGCCGACGCCTCCGGAGCCGGGCTGCCGCCGACAGCCGCAGCCGATTCGCGCGGCGTGTCTGAAGCCGCCTCAGGCGAAGCGGACGAACAACCGCCCGCGATGACAAGCACAGCCGCTAAACCTGCAGCATATAACCATTGCAGCTTTTTTCTTGCCATAAATCCGGTTCACCTCCAAAAATGGGAAGGAACGGAGGCCCCTGCTCCCCCCGTTCCGTAATTGAACTATTACCCCTTACCTGTACTTTCCGCGAAAAAAACTATTCCAGCCGGTCGGCAATCACTGCTGCCATCTCCCGGGTCACTTGGCCCGAAGGATCAAACCGGCCGCCTGTACCTTCCATTATCCCTTTCGCGCTGACCGCACGAACCGCATCGCGGGCGTAAGCTGCAATGCTCGCAGCATCCCCGTAAGCAGGCTCCGTGCTGCTTGCGTTCAGTTTAAAGGCGCGGGTGATCATAACCGCCATTTCCTGGCGGGTGACCGGTGCGTTCGGCTTGAACGCTGTTGCCGATATCCCGTTGATGTAACCCAATTCTTTGGCTTTCATCACGTATCCATAATACCATGCATCCTGCTTCACGTCCGCAAAAACAGAAGCCGCAGACGCCGATGGCGTCTCGTTCGTCAGGCGTACCAGCAGCGCGGCCAGCTGAGCGCGGGTCATCGTCTGCTTCGGCGCAAAGTTTCCGCCGCCAACGCCTTCCATCCATCCTTTGCCGTACACCGCGTGAACGGCTGCCGAGGCCCAAGACGAAATCTTGGCTTCATCGGCAAAAACAAATGCAGCTGCTTCCGGCGCGGCCGGACGGTCTGTACCAATAGCGTATACGCCGGATTGTCCTGCGAGGAGCCGCTCATACGATACCAGTGCGAGCAGTACCTGCTCGGTGGCGATGTCGCTGCTGGCCGTCTCGGAAGGCACATGGGCGTAACCGCCGTCAGCCCGTTTGAACGAGGCCAGGTTGCTCAGCAGCGTTCCGTTCGGCTTCACGAAGCGGGCGTCGTTCGGGCCGGAGCCAACCGCCGTCAGCGCGATCAGCACCTGAGCCGCGCTTTCGCTGTTGGCCTGGCCGGCAAGTTTGAAGCCGCCGTTTGCGTCCTGCGCAGCAGACAGCCAGTTCAAGGCTTTGTCCACCGCCGTCTTCACGTCAGCGCGCTCACGGTGCGGAGCCAGCGCTGCTACCGCCATTGCCGTAATGTCCACATTGCCGCCTTCTCCGGCGGTCAAAGCGAAGCTGCCGTCCGTGCCCTGCTGTTTGACAATCCAGTCAATCAGGCGGTCTTTGGTCCAGGCCGCATTTGCTGGAACCGTGTAGTTACCGCTGTCCAGTACAGTCAAAGCAAAAATCGGACCGTTGCTGCCCTGCTTCGTCATATTGGCGTTGTTGTAGATTTTTTCAATCAGATTGTAACCTGCGATGCTGGCAGGATCGCCCCCAGCTGCTGCTACAGCAAGCGCCATCCGCTCGTAATCGGTGACCTTGCGGAACTCGCCTTTGCTGGCAGTAAGCTGCTCCTGCACGCTCTTTAGATAGGCTGCCGGAACGGCAGCTCCGGAACGGGCCAGCGCAAGCGCCTGCCAGTCGCTCAGTTCCTTCGATGCGGCAACACGCTTCACAGCAGCCGCGATATCCGCCTGCAGCTGTGCGCGTCCCGTCTCCAGCTTGCTGCGGTCGACAACCGCAAACTTCGTGAAGTGGGTTACTTTCCCTGTCATCGTTCCGGTCTTCACATCCAGCACGGATGGAACCGGAATCCAGCTTCCGGCGGCTTCATCCAGCCAGGCCATCGCCAGGTTCTCCGGATGAGATGTATTGACCGGCACCCGGATAGACAGATCTACCGGCTTCGCAAACTTCGTACCTTTTGGTGTGAACTCATAAATGGCGGACGCCAGTTCAGCCCGCTTGTCACTCAGCTCCTGCACCGAGATCGTGGTTTTTGCGGCTAACGCACCTGCCGGCACGTTCAGCTCTACTTCACCGATGTTGTCCTTGACAACCGCAGCCGCACCCGGGCTGATTTCCTTCGAAGCGGCGACCGTATTCCCGGCCAGCGTCTTCGCCAGCTCCGCAGCCTGCGCGGCCGTCATTGGTGTACCTGCGTTCGCAACGCTGGTGGTTCTGCCTACTTTGTTAAGGGGCAGTGTATTGTTCTCATTAATTGCCACCGTTCCCGCTTGAGTGGATGATCCGCCGGCTCCGCTCGCAAGAGCGTTCATGCCGGTTTCACCGTCAATGGTGTATCTCCATTCGACGACATCTCCGGCGCTTAGTGTATAGCTACCGGCACTGATTCCCGGCTTCACGCCGTTTACAAAGTAAAGCCAGCCGCTTTTTGGACCATAATCAAATTCCCCTACGCCATCGATCGAGATGACATACAGCGAAGAGCCGCTGCCTGTCGACACGACGCGCCCGCCAAGCTGCTCTTTCAGCACGCTGTACGGCGTAGCTCCTGTTTGTACGGCGATTTCCGTCGTCGGGTAAACCACATCACCGCCATAGCCGGTTACAGAGAGGGAAACTCTCTGGCTGGCCGGATTGGGTGCCGGATTACCCGTGCCTGGATTGCCGCTGCCCGGTTTCTCCCCGGGAGTTCCCGTACCCGGGTTTCCAGTACCCGGATTTCCATTAGGGTTCTCGCCGGGATTGCCGGTACCCGGGTTGCCGCCAGGATTCTCGCCCGGATTGCCGGTGCCCGGATTGCCGCCAGGGTTCTCACCCGGATTTTCGCCGGGCTGTCCGCCCCCGTTATCCGGAGCCGGAACAACCGTTACCTGCTGGCTGTGCCGCACAAGGCTTGGAACCTTACCTTCACGGAAGCCGGAAACGGTAAGCTCATACGTGCCTGCCGGAAGTCCGTTGATCGCAGCCGCTCCATACGTATCCGCAGTTACTGTTTGGCCGCCAACCGTTACCTTGGCGCCAGCCGCGGCGGTAACAACCTTCTTGCTTTCATAAGTGACCGGGTCATACGGCCAATACACCTGGGATACTACTACGTTGAAGTCCTGCCCGGCGACAGGCTGACCGGGTTCAATTTTGACCGAATCAACAATTTGTGTGTCCGCTCCGCCAAAATAAATCAGAACCTTATCATTTGGCTGGGGTTTGAACGCACCCATCCCCACACTCGGTTCAATCCACTCTCCGTTACGCTGGACAGCAAACTTCCAGTAGTTACTGCCATCTCCAACAACGCCGCCGATTTCGTTGACGAACGGTCCGTACGGATACTCTATAATGTCCAGTTTAAGCTGTTTCTGTGCAGCCAGCTTTTTCAGCGCTTCTAAGACCGTCGATGCCTCTACCTTTCCTTCTGCAAGAGGGCCATTCGGCCCTTCAATGGAGAGGGAAGTGACCACTTCAGTCGCTTTTGCTACCGTGACGTTAGAAGCAGCTCTTACCAGAAGCGGCGTCTGCCCCTCCCGATAACCGGTAACCTCTACCGTATGGCTGCCTTCAGGCAATCCGTTTGTAAATACAGCCGCTCCCTGTGCGTCCGTAACAGCCGTTTGCCCGGCAATCGCAACCTTCGCGTTGGCAGCAGGCGTAATTTTTGGCTCGGAAGTGGAGGTTGCAGAGTTATACACCCAGGTGATCTGCGTAACCTTCGCGGTTACCGTTTCCCCTGCTGCCGGCTGGGCCGGTTCATAAGATACGAATTGGACCAGCTGTGTGTCCATACCGCCAAAATAGATAACGATCTTATCGTTCGCTTGGAGACGGAAAGCGCTCATGCCGACGCTTGGATAAATCCATTCCCCGCCGCGAACAACGGCAAAAAGCCAATACGAATAGTCATCCCCTGTAATCCCGCCAATCCCACTTACAAAATCGCCAAATGAGTGGTGCTCAATATTCAGCTCGAGCCCGGCTTTGCCCGCCAGCAGTTCAAGCGCCTCCATGGCGGTCGTCGCCTGAATGTCTCCTTGCGCCAGTTGGCCGCTTGGACCTTCAATCGCTAAGGAAGCGGCAACTTTAGGCTGCTGGGAGACCGGCTGGTTGAAGTCGTACAGCTTGCCGCCTTGTCCGCCGCTGAACAGCTGATAGGCAACCAGCGCCTGAAGCGCCTGTTCGGTTGCCATACCGTCCGATCCGTACTCCGCAAGGTGGGCGAATCCGCCGTCTGCCATCCGGAAGCTCATCAGTCTGTCCAGCAGATTGCCTTCATCTTTTGTAAATTGCGGACCAGCAGGATCAATGCCGACCGACGTTAAGGCAATAATCGTCTGCGATACGCTTTCGCTATCGGTGCCGTATCCGCCATGAGGCTGCTGATGGCTCGCCAGCCAGGCGACCGCACGTTCGCCGGCTGCCTTCACCTCTGGTTGATCCCAATGGTTGGACAGCGCTGTCAGCACCATCGCTGTCATATCCGGCTGACTTACGGTGCCATAAAGAGCAAACCCTCCATCTTCATTTTGTCCCTTGAGGATGGTTTCGAGGATTTTCTCTTTTGTCCACTTCGCATCGGCCGGCACGTTGTAGTGTCCCGCGTCCAATGCCAGCAGGCTGTATACCGGGCCGTTATTGCCCTGCAGCGTAATATCTTTGAAATTATAAATGCGTTCAATCAGGTTATAACCTGCGAATTTTGTCGCATCTTGACCGATCGCCGTAATAGCGAGCGCAATACGAGCGTAATCCGTGATTTTCCGGTAATTTCCTCCCGCATCTTTAATCGCCGTTTCCAAATTCGTGCGGTAGGAGTCCGGCACTTGATACCCGCCTTTAGCGAGCGCAATGGCCTCCCACTCGGAATTAACGCCTTGCTCGATCACATATTTGGCAGCGGCATCGGCCGCCTGCTTAAGCGTCCCCTGCTCGGCCGCAGCCTTCGCGCCGGATGCCTGCGGCTCTCCCGCCGCTCCGTACGCCCGCCCATTCGGCACGAGGGAAGTTCCCAACACCGAAATGACCATCAGGATAGCCAGTCCAAGCGCAAACGGCCTGGAGGTCAACAGCTTTTTCATAATCAGCCTCTCTTTCCCATCATGGATTTTGCATCAGTTTGACCAGCGGATTGGCCCGCAGCCTGGGCTCACTGGTTCTCTTTCTGTTAATCAGCTGCACCGGGAGCGGTCAAGCGTGAGCCGTCTACCGGCCTGATGAACCGGTTTTTGGCTGACACTTGAACAAGGTTGCGGCTCCCTTTAATCAACACACGTAACGGCAAAAAAACCGCCCTTAGGGCGGTTTCGGAAGAATGCGTAGCCTGGCGGCCGGAACCTGCGCGCAGCCATGCCAATGCTGCGGTCTGCAATCCGGACAACCGTACGGGCGTTTCTCATTCTTACCCCCCGAAGAATAAAAAACCGTTACAAAAAGAGGCAGGTCTCCTGGCTCCACGCTTCATCGCCTCTCTTCGCCTTCCCATTTCCTTGCCGGAAACAGTGGCTTACCGGAAGAGCCGCTCCGCGTTCACAGTGGCGGGACCGCGCCGGATTTGCACCGGCTTCCCTTTTAAGCGGACCTGTGGGAGGTCCGCACCTCTTTTTTCGTGCTATGTGATTTTCATTACTTTTTATCATAGCTATTATTGCGGACCCTGTCTACAATTTCTCCCGCTTATTCTGCACCGCCAATTCTTCCCCTCAAAAAATAAAAAGCAATCCCTGCTGCCGGATTCTCCCGGCAGGGGATTGCCTTCTGGATTTCAAGCTTCCGCCTAGTACACGCCTGAGTCTGCGGCTGCTATTCCGCCGCCGCAGGCGAGGCTGACGGGGCGGGGCTTGCCGCGCCGGCATCGCCCGCATCATCTGCGCCGCCCGGCGAGGCGGTTGCCGCCGCGCCCGCTTCCGGCAGGTCCGTCACCGGCGCCGCGCCGCCTGGCACGGGGCCAGCCAGCAGCGGAAGCGTAAAGCCGTCGGCGGTGATCATATCGCCCGCCGCAAGCTTCGCGTCCGGGGCCAGCTGCACCCGGACGTCATAGCGGGCGCCGCCGCCTGGCGAAGGCGATACGGCTGCCGCGCCCGGGCTGGCTGCCGGAGCGTCTGCGCCAGCGCCCTCCGGCGCAGCGGTGCCCTCCGGCCCGCCGGCCGTGCCGTCCGCCGCATCCGGCGTCGCGCCAGGCGTTGCCGTCACCGCAGCCGCGTCGTCACCGGCTCCGGCGCCATCGGCGCTCCCGCCCGCCGCGGCCGTACCTGCACTTGCCGCGCCGCCCGCGTCACCGCCGGCGTCCGTCCCGCCGGCCGCGTCCGGCGTCGCGCCAGGCGAGGCCGTACCGGCACCGGCGGAAGCCGCCGGATCGCCGCCTGCGCCGCCGCCGTCCGCCGCGCTTGGCACCGGCGCTTCCCCGCACGCCGACATCGCCTCCACGGCGTACGACTGCGGCTCTCCGGCCGCGCCGTGCACCGTTACGCTCTCCGGCTGGAACGCCAGGCAGTCGCCGGCCCCCGCGAAGCGGAACAGCAGCTCCGGTGCGCCTGAGTCCCCGGAAGCGAGATACACTTCAGCCGCATCCACCTCCGCGGCCGCCGATGGGACCGGCGAAGCGGAGGCAGACGGCGCCGCCGCTTGGCGGTCCGAATTCATCAGATTCTGCAGCACAAGCGCCAGAATCAGGACAATCACAATCAGCGAACCCGAGATCAGGACGGGAAATCGGTTTTTCCGCATCCACCGTGCAAGCGGCGAAGCCGCCGCCCCTTTCGCTTCGGTGTATACAGCCTGCAGCGCCGGGCCTGCCGGATCGGCATAAGCCTTTCGGAACTCCCGGCCCTTGAAGGCTTCCCTGTCATACCGTTCAAAATACTTCAGGATCGCCCGCCGGTAGCCGGGATACAGCTTTTTCCTCGACTGCGCAAACAAAGGGCGGTCCTGCGACCAGGCGAGGAAGCGGTAGACGGTATCCTTGTTTCCCCCCGCTTTGGACCGGATATGGTCCAGCAGCGCCTCATAGTCCAGCGGGCCTTCCTCTCTGCCGCTGCTGTGATAATACGCCAGCGGCAGCCGGTCGAACGGCTCGGCGGACCGGGCTTCGCGCAGCCAGCGCCGGCCAAGCAGCTGGGCCATATCCAGCTCCTGCGGCGTGAGGCCGTCGAATATCCGCTCATCCGGCGCTTCTTCGCCAAACCAGCGGAACATCGTGCGCAGCACCTTTTCCTTGCGCTGCCCTTCGATGTCCAGCGGCGGGTGCCATTCCGCCATTTCGGCGGGCATCCGCACAAACCCGAGATCAAACAGCTGCTCCACGGTCATATCATCCAGCGACAGCGCGTACAGCAGATAGCGGTCCGCCGCGGACAGCAGGCTGTGGATCAGCGGCGCGGCGGCATACCCCGCGCTTCCGCGGCGCAGCGTCTTTTCAGCTTTGTCCGCCGCTTCCCGCATCGCGGATACCGCGGCCGCCGGATCGCTTTCCCGGCGCAGCTTCTCCAGCAGATAATCCGCGGCGTGGGCATGCACCGCAGGCTCGTCCAGCACAGCCGGGTCCAGCTGCCCCCAGTAACGGATCAGCGACACCAGGTCGGCCGCATCGGGCGCGGCTGCAAGCCGGGATTCCACATAAGGCTCAAACAGCCGTTTCCGGAAGACGGGCTGGGCGAGCAGCCGCCCGAACAGCGCCTGCGCCAGCAGCGGCTCGCCTTCGGCGATACCGTAGGCCGTGTCCAGCAGATCGTCTCTATCCGCGCCCGCGGCATTCAGCATGGCGTTAATGAAATAATCCACGATTTTTGCGCGGTAATTATGCCCTTCCAGCAGATAATATCTCCGGAAACTCTCAAGCACCTCCGGCTCGGGCAGCCCCTGCCGCCGGATGGCGTCGAACTCCCGGTCGAAGCGTTCAAGGAACAGGTCGTTCAGCCGAATGCGCGTTTCCAGCGCGCCCGGCACCGACAAGAAATCCAGCAGTCCGGCCAGCACCCCGCTTTTATTGTCCTCATAGCGGCGCTCGCTGCCCTGCTCGATCTCGTAAAAAACGATCAATTCATTGTAAAAGCCGGGATCGGTCCGGCGTTCCCCGCCGCCTCCGGCGAGCATTTGCTCTGCAAAACGCCCGTAGTCCGCAATTTTTTCGGTCCGTCCGCTCTCCAGCATCCGCCAGGCAAAATCGGCATATCCCGCGTTTGTCTCGCCAAAATCGACATTCACCATCCGCCCGGCGGCAAAATCAAATAAAAAGTCCTTTTCCGTCGCCCGGTCCCCGGGCCGCAGTGCGCCCTTCTCTACAAAGGTCAAATGGATGAACTTCCGGCTCTGCGGCTCGTTCGCGTAAGTCAGCACGCCAAGTCTGCGCCGGTACTCAAACGGCAGCGCGGCAAACAGCACCTCCGTCAGCCCGGCCGCCCGCTCTGACAGTTCCTCTACCGGAACGTCCAGTGTAACGTACATTTTCTTTTTGCCGGCTACCGACGCCATCGCCGCCTGCAGCAGCGCTTTGAACCGGGTTTCGTCCACCCCTAGCGGCTGAAGCACTGCTAACGGGTCCGGACGGCTCCAGTCCTTGCGGACCGGAACCGACTCCAGCTCGGGCAGCGTCCCGCCCGGCTCTCCGGCGTAGCCGCCGGCAAAATCCGCATGCAGCCACTCCCCGAACTTGTGAACGATCTCGTCCGTCCGGGAAGCCGGAACAATGAAGTTATGCGTAAAAAACGCGCTGCGCAGGCCGGTGAAATCCGTCGCCACATACACGCTGCGGCCGATGACCGTGTCGCCGTTTTCCGCGTGGAACAAATGCAGCGCAGCCGGATAACGCGACTCGTCTTTTTCCCCCCGGGCCGTAAGCTCCGCGGGCGCGTCGTAGACGCAGAACGGATGCAGCGTTTTTTTGATAAACGTATTGTCCAGAGAGTCCGACTTCGCTACCGTATCAAAGCCTTCGGCCGTACGGAACACCCCGCTGCGCGCGCGGGTATACATCTGCTGGCGGATTCCCGCCGCCTCCGAACGGTTCACAGTCCGTCGCTCCCCTCGATGAATTTCAGCTTATGCAGCAGCCATAGGAACGGCTCGTCCACCCGGATCGGGCTGACAACTCCCTCCAGCTTCTGATTCACCGGATTACTGCCGAGCGCGGACACCGCAAAATACCCTGTATTCGAGAAATACACATCCATCGTGTCCTTAAACGGACGGTCGACTCTGCCGATGAAACGGCGGATTTCGCCGTCGATGTTTTCGATTTCGTTCAGGTTCAACCGGTTTTTGTGCACATAATTGTTGAACACATTGCTGTTCGATTTGATGTATTCCCCGTCTTCGTCCTTCAGCGAATGGAGCATGTCGCTTTTGGTCAGTACAACGGCTGTCGGGATATCGGTTTTGCTTTTCTCCTGGTAGGCGATAAAATCGCCAAACAGCGTCAGCACCACATCGCGCGGTTCATCATACTGCGACACCCACTCGCCCGGACGGTCGCCCAGGTTAATGCGGATTTTGTCCCGGACCGAACGGATCTGCAGCGGATCGACCATAAACAAAATCCCCGCCGAATTACGGATATGCTGGCCATGCAGACCAAGATAGTCCTGATCGACCATACCTTCGCCCGCCACATCAAAAAAAACCAGTGTCAGCGGAGGTTTCTCCTCATCCTTAAAAACGAACTGGAAAATAAACGGCTCCTGCATCTTCTCCTTTTGGGTGGAAGCCAGGAGATCACCCCGCTCGAATAGCGGCTCCTCATACAGTGTCCGGAATTTGCGGCTGATCTCCGCATTCAGCGGCATGCACGCCGCATTGAAGTGGCCCGCCGTTGTATGCTGAAGTGTATGAATCAATGAGGTCATGTACACCGACTTGCCCACCTGGGAAGCGCCGATGATCGAAATGATGTTGCTCGGCACCTTGCCCGCCGTAATCGGCAGCTCGTTGTGGCAGAACGGACACAACCGCCGCCGGGTAAGCACGCCGTAACGGTCGGTTAAGCCAACCAGCACATGGTCCGTATAGTGGTGATATTCCTCCGGAATATCGCTTGGACGGATAATGGCTTCCACATCGCCAACCGAATCGAGGCCAAAACGTTCGCGGTACTTATTAAGCGCCTCGTCTTCGCCGAGAGCATAATTCTCGTCGTCTTCCCGGCTGTGCATCGCCCGGAACACCACTTCCTCCGGCGCGAATTTGCTGAAGCAGTAAGGGCATACGATATCGTAGAACAAGGGGCGCGGTTCGGGTTGATTTTTTTTCTTGAAGCGGTTAAAAAAAGACATCTTCGGTTCCTCCTCCAAAAAAACGGGGGCGCCGCCAGGAGCGGACGACCCGTATTTGCGAGCGACAACTAAACGGACCTAAGCCCGCGGACCTGACCGCCGCGGCGGCAGGGTACTCTGACCTACTCCGGCACCAGTTCAAAAAACCGGCCGTATTTCGGGCCGTCCGTAAAAAAGATCCGGATTCGGTCCTCCCGTCCGATCTCCACCGGCGGAAGCTCGTTCCGCCCGGGATCAAAATCCCGGACGAACGGATAAAGCGTGCCGTCTTCCTTGCCGGCGGGGATGCCGCCTTTCTTTTTAACGTAGCAGAGCGCTTCCTTGGGCACGGGAACTTCCGCCCGGATCTGCATATGTACCGACTGGCGTTTCTGGAACAAGGCTCGTTTATATTGAATCGAATAAAAAATCCGCGCTTTACCCGCGCTGACTACAATCCGGTTGTGTTCGTTCCTCTGCCGGACCAGGACCACGCCTGACGGCGTCTCCAGGCGGACGTACACGGTATAAGCGACCAGCCCGATTTCATCCAGCCGGTCGTGATAACCGTTGTTCGCTTTGTATTCTTCCCGGGTGTACAACCTGAGGCCGGGCGGAGGGCTGCAGGAATCGTCCGTTTCCTCCGCCGGAGCTTTGCGGATGCATACAGCCTGCACGCCGTCCGGCCAGCGCCAGCGCAGCGTACAGACGCGGTCCTCCACCCGGGAAGTGACCTCGCTGATTTCCGGAAGACCGTTCTCTTCTGCGTAGTTCATCGTCAAGATCCTCCTATCACTCTATGCGTAAGCCCGCCCGGCCGCCGCAGCCATGCGCCGCCTGCGGCCGGTTCAGCCGTTATACCGCTCTTCGGCCGAGTCTGCCGCCATGCCGCTCCTTGCGGCTGGTGTCGTCATCGTTCTGCCGCCGGTCCTGCGATCGATTCCGCAGCCATGCCGCTTGCACCGGTCCCGTCATCGTTCTGCAACCGATCCCGCCGTCATGCCGCTCCCAGCAGCCAATTTCGCGCCCGGCCGCAGCCAACGATCCTGCCGGCAGCCGGGTCTTAAAATCCCCGGCTGCTTCCCCCACGCGGACGGCGTGTGCTATCCGTAGACGGATTCGCCGCACCGCGCGAACCGCGGCGGGTCAACCGGCCTTCGCCGACCGGGATGATCAGCGTAAACAAGGCGATGATGCCCGCAAGCAGCAGGACGGCGGCAAGCCGGACCAAAGAGTCGCCAAGCGGGTGGCCGCTCAGTCCGTATTCCAGCGTCAGCCCCGACAAGAGACCGGCCACTGCGCCGCCGACGCCGAAGCTTTTCGCCAAATGCCGGTTGTCGAACACGATGCCGAGCCCTACGCCCAGCGCCGCGCCGATCAGCAGCAGCGAAAGCACACGGACAGCGGCATAATACGGGCTGTTTTGCGCCGCATCCGTCCGCTCGGTCACCAGCGTCCGGTCGCCCAGACGGTCGTAGATCTCACGGAATACCTCCGCAAGCCGTCCGGCATCGTCTACATCATAGTATTGGCCGCCTGTCGCGCCGGCGATCTGTCTCAGCAGCTCCGCTCCCGACGGCTCCTGCAGGCTGAGCCCAACCGTGTTGACCGCGATGCCGCGGCTGATGTACGCCTCGAGATCCCGCTGCGGATCAAGCTGGCTCGCGCCGTCGGACAGCAGAATCACCATCGCGCCCCGGGAAGCATCTTCTCCGCCAAGCGTTCCAAGCGCTTCTTGCAGCGCGCCGTCCAGGTTGGTGCCCCCGGTTGTCGTCTGCAGGCCTTCGATGGCGGCAATGACCTGATTCCGGTCGGCGTCCTTTTTCACCTTCGTGAGCGGCTGCACCACGGCTGCCTGATCGCTGAAGCTGATAACCGCCACCCGGTTATCTTTATCCATCTGCATCACGAGATCGCGTGCGGCCGCATGGCGCCGGTTGTCGGGATCGTTTTGCTCCATGCTGCCGGAATCGTCGATCACCATCACAACGTCCTTGACCGTCTTCGTTCCGCCGAAGTTCAGCTCATAGACCAGTTCTGCGGCAAGGCCGAAGCCCAGCAGCAGCACAACCGCCAGCGGCAGCAGCTTCCAGGACAGGCCGACATACCGCTGCCGCCAGGATGCGCCGTTCAGCCGGGGCGCGGTCATCTCGGCAATCAGCGCGCCCAGCATGATCCCGAGCGCCACCAGCGCAAAATACAGGCCGATGGTAATAATCGAAGGCCAATGGTCCGTCTTGGCCAGCAGCAGCTCGCCGGCCAGGAAACCTGCGGCTCCGCCAATCAGACTGAACAGAAGCAGGAGAACATTCAATTTACGCTGCATCGCGTTATCATTCCTTTACCGGAAGTTTTCGTTCCTTCTGCTGCGTACCCGCCCTAACGCAGCTCGGGCAGCGGGCCGGGATCGTCCCCGTGCAGCGAATAACCGCTTGCCGCATAGGTTTCGTAGTACATTTTGCCGTTGCGATAGTAGAGCAGGTCCTCCAAATGGAAACCGCCCATCAGGTTAAGCTTCTCCACCCCGCTGCGGCGCTGTTCATGCACAAACCCGAGCCGGTATGTCCGCGTCGTCTCGTCGGCCTCCTGGGCGTAGCGGAGGAACTCGGAGCGGCTGTCGCCAAAGAAATATTTCTCTTCATGCCGGTGCTCCTGCGTATATTCAAACAGCCGGACGTTCGCCACCGCGCCTTGCTCCAGACTGAAATACAGCCGCTTGAACAGCTCTTCCTTGGTCAAAATCTGACGGTTTTCGTAAGCCGCAGCGACATTCGCCCGGCGGAGCAGCTCCTCCTCGAACGACAGGGAAAACACGTCGTGCGTCAGCACCTCCCGCTCGCAAACTTCGGCGAGTCTGGCGACCAGCGCCTCTTTGCCCCGGTCCAGCAGGACGGATACGCTGCCAAGCGCCCGTTCCCCGAACCAGAAGCCGGGTCCGCGCCGGCTTTCGGTCTCCCGCATCGTTTCTTCGGTGACGGCGCCGTAATACTCCATGATGTTCTGGCCGATTTCACCGCTTCCGGCGCTTCCGGCGCTTTCCTCAGCAATCTCCCGCAGCTCGCGCTCCAGCGATTCCATCAGCCGGACGCGGGCGGAGCATTCTCCGTGCAGCGCCTCCAGCCCGCTTTCCAGCCGGCGGCACAGCGCAAGCTCCGTTTCCATTCGCAAAAGCTCGTATTTTCTGCCGTAAATCTCAGAGAACAGGTAATGGATAAAATTGCGGACGGTCCGTTTGTCCAGGAGCGGCACCCGCTGGAACGGCTGCCGGTCGACACGGTCTGCGTACACCGATTCCAGTTCCCCGCGGGCGGTACGAATCGCGGCTTCCAGGCTGCGCATATGCTGCCGCAGCGGAACAAGCACGCTGCCGGCGTCTTCGCGTTCACCGGTCCAATCCGCCAGCTGGTAGAAGGTAACCACCGGCGGACCCGCCTCATGCGCGGCAAGCAGACCGGCCCATTCCCTGCCAGGCTGGCGTTCCTCCAGGCGGCGCGCTGCTTCGGCCTCAAAATTGCCGCGGAAATATTCCTCGGCCCCGCCGCCAAAAAGCGTCCGTTCCGCTTCCAGGAGCGACAGGTTCTTCAGCTCCTGATACGATGGACGGCCATGGCTCATGAGCCCGGTCATTTCCTCCAGCCCCGCTTCCTCGGGCAGCAGGCGCAGCGTCTCCTCCCGGAGATGCTCCGCGTCCAGGCCAAGGTAGCCCTGGCGTTCTTTGAGGCTCCACGGGGCAGAGTTTTTCATGCTGCCGGCAAGCACCCGGAACGCATGGTAAAGCACGGCCAAAGCAATTTGCCGGTTGGGGCGTTTAACGCCCGACCAGCCCGCGGAGGCATATCCCTGGCGGCCGGAGCCGCCGCGGATGCCGCTTTTAAACGTCATATTGTTGTAACCGCCCTGGCCCGCCGCGTCAGCCGAAGTACGGACCCGGTTTTTCAGCAGGCTGATATGGGCGATAATCTCGTAGTTGTCGTGCATGCCGCCGGCCGGCATCATCCCCCGTTCATTTTTGTCACCCAGGAGATAAACCAGATCGAACAGCGGCGCCGGGCCGTGAACGACCGGGATGGAGAGGCCGTCTTCGGTCACCAGCAGCGGCGCAGTAAGAGCGTAATCAGGGGACTGCATCCCCTCCAGCTCACGCAAAAAAGCAAGGCCCAGCGAGCTGGAATAAGCATAGTGATTCTCCTGCTCCCGTTCGTTGATCAGCACATAAAGATCGGTCTGCACCGATTTGAACGACTGGCCTAAAATCGTCCGGGCCAGCAGCGTAAGCTCCGGCAGGAACACATTAAGCGGGTCGTCGACCCGCGTAATGATAGTAAGATGGATAACGTCGAAGGAAGAATACAGCCGGCCGTAATCCGCTATGCTGTTGCTGATCTGCCGGAGCACCCGGTTCATGCCGGCCAGATACCGGCCGTCCTGCCGGAAATCCCGGCCGATGTCGCGGCGGACCGTCTTCGGGTCCCGTCCTCGTGTGGCGGGAAGCAGCAGCTGGCGGATGTTCTCCGCGCGCGGCCCGTCCCCGGGTCCGGCAGCCGCCGGAGAACCGGCGGTAGCACCGTCCTCGGAGACCGCCTGGACCGCCATTACGCCGCCGGCATTGTCCCATTTACGCCGGCAGCAGGCCAGAACGGGCATGACCGCATCCCGGCTCAGATCGCCCGCGAACAAAAACAGCGCGGGATAATGAATGCTGCTGCGGCCGTCCTCCTGATCCAGAAGACGGTCTTCCCGCAGCGCGTAGGCTTCTGCGTAACGTACGGCTAACGGTTTGACCATGGCTTACTTCAGCTTTCTGCGGATGCCGCCCAGCTTGCCGGTCACCGCTTTGTAGAACTGGTACATTTCGTCGCCGTCGGCATGCTCCACCCGCTCGTATTCCAGGCTGTCTCTGGCTTCAAGGAACGAGACATACAGCGTCTCCAGCTGGTACAACAGCGGCGATACGTCTTCGGACGCCGTCATTTCGCCCGCGCGCCGGGCAGCCTTGCGCAGCAGTACGTTCCGGCTGCGTTCGTCCAAACCGCGGAAGTGGCGGTATACCGCGTACTCCACGTAATTGCGCTCTTTCATCAAATTGGCAAACGGCTCCCACGCGTCTTCTTCTTCGTCGCGGTCGTAGACGTAAAGCGCACCTTTTTTGACGATAGTACCGGTGTACAGCGCTTCGATAAACTGGTCGAGCCACTTCTCCTCATCGAGATACTGCCGGAGTATGCCTTCGAGCTCTTCCGCCTTGGCGGCAAGCCCTTCGTATTTGGCCAGCTCCTCACGCACCCGGGTGATCAGCTGCGGCGAACGGATCAGATTCTCCTGCGCCTGTTCCCGGTTAATGCTGCCGAAAATGTCTTTGCTGCCTTCGCGTTCCAGCCCGCCTTCACGCAGCCGCTTCAGCTCATCAGCCGCTTTTTTCACCTCGCCGAGATTCGGGCGGGCGGACTGCAGCTGCAGATCATATCCCTGCAGCAGCACATTCACATCAAACGGCTTCGTAAATACTACCGAATAACGGTTGCTGGTGTTGTCGTCAACGCTTTTTTCAATAATCACCCCAAGCTCCAGCGCTTTGGCAAAATCGGCGCGCACTCTGGCGTTATACTCGCGGACACGGGGGTTCGCATACGTATCGCCCCAGGACCGCTCGGGGATCGGTGACGGCAGGTACGTCCAGTTGTTTTTGTCGGTCTGCACGAGGTGGCGGCCGATGCCTTCCTTATCGAGAATCGTACGCTCGTAGTTCTCTTCATAGACCCGGAGCGGCGTATACACGAACAGCGGCACCCCGTTGCGCGTATTGAGCCAGAAAATCCGGTTTTTGACTTGGCTTTCCTTGATCGTGAACTGGGATTTGCCAAGCGCGTTATTCTGGTAATTCCGGATGCCCTTCAGGATAGACGGAGCCTTCACCGGCACCGACACAAAACCCCAGGACGGGAAATGAAGACTGCCGGAGCTGTTGCTCAAATGGAAGGTCGGGACGGCCTCTTCGTCAAGCTTGCCGGCGATGAAGCGTTCCACCAGTTTATCCAGCGGCTCTTCATGCCCGTATTTCATCACGAGAAAATCCTCCATCGACCGGGTAATCAAATCGCCGAATTTGTCGGTCAGGAACTCCGAAATGGAGCGGACAATGTCGATTTCCTGCTCTTTGACCCACCGCTCCGAATGCTTCAGCATATCGCGGGTGAAATCGCGGATCAGATCGTCGCCGTCCTTCTGGTCCATGAGCCTGGAGATGGTCTGGGAAATATCCGGCACGTTAACGATATTCCAATAGTAGGTTTTGTTGCCTTTATGGTCGGTCTGCTCTTCGCCGTTCAGCAGGATGTCCCCGTTTTTGGCAAAAATCGAGCAAAGCGCGCTCAAAATCTCCGTAAACACGCCGTAAATCCGGCTGTTCTCGTCATTAAGGATTTCGTACAGATCTTCATAAAATTCGATCAGCCGTTCACAGCGTTCCACGTCGGCGTGCAGCCAGTATTCGTTGATTTTGGCTTCGATATAAGCGTTTTTCTTTTTCTCCTTGGAGACAAAAGCGCTCCGCGCGTCGCCCAGCTTCTCCTCCGCCTGCTCCTGGGCCGTCTCGATCTCCCGCGGCAGCCGCAGCAGCGTCTCCCGCAGCGCTTCGATATACGAGAGGATCAGCTTCAGGATGCAAAAGCCTTTTTCCGTGTAGATCAGTCTGGACGCGTAAAACGGCCCCTGCTCCGGATGGAGGAAAATCCGCTCGATCTCCTCGCCGAACCGTGCAGCGATTTCGCCGGGAAGCTGCTTCTTCGACTTGATGTATTCCTCTCGCGCGCGGGCGAGGAAATTCTGCTCCAGCTCCGTGTCCATGCTGACGACCTGGTTTTTCACCACGTTTGCATGGCTGAGCCGCTCGCTGTTCTGATAGCCGGGCAGCGGCTCGGGAACACGCGATTCAAACGTCTTGACCATCGTCTCCAGGTCCAGCCCCAGCTTGCGGGCGAATTTTTCGACCTCTTCCTGGCCGGGAGCCTGGCGGAACATTTTTTCCATTTTCTCGAACAGCCGGTACGCCAGATAAGTCGTCATTTCCTCGATTGGCAGCACGGCGGACGATGCCCCGATAATGTTGTATTCATAGTTCGCAGGGTACGTCTTGTTCATCTGCGCGATATTGGTGCGGATGTTGCTGATATAGTCGTGAATGGCGAATTCTTCGCCCGACTGTTTTTCCTCGCTGGCCATGAAGTTCGTGATGTTCTCCGCCGTTACGTTCATGCAGTAATCATACGCGTTCTCCAGCAGCTTGCCTTCCGTGTTCGTCGCCGAAATCAGATGGCATAAATTAAACGGAGGCAGCGGCGAGTTGACGGTCAAAATATTGCCGTACGCCTGACGGAACCGTTCGCCCCGGCTGTCCACATTCATCCAGTAGTCCAGTTCCTTCAGCGCCGCGTAACCGTTCTTGCGGATGTACTCCCGCGTATGCTCGCTAAGGCTTTTATTCGACAGGTTCACGTCGGGCGTGAACAGATAGCCCAGCGTGTTCACCCGGTCAATGCCGGCCGAGCCGTAGTCGCGTTCAATGATGCCGCGCACAATGTAGGCGATATCGAGGAACGCGCCGCTGCCCGTGCCGCCGGAGAGGCCGGAGAGCAGGAACACCATCAGCTTTTTGTTGGTGCCGACGGAGAGGGTTTTGATTTTTTTGTCGATGGCTCCGACCACTTGATTAATCTTGGTAAAAAGGAGCAGGCGGCCCGCCTGCCGGACCCCCGCCGCACCGTTCATGCCGTCGGTAATGCTCAGCTCCGGCGACAGCCACTCCGTAATGTAAGGCTCCAGAATACTCCGGTTCTGCAGCAGTCCGCCGATTTCGGCGTTGGCCAGCAGCACAAATTCATTTTGCGAGTCCAGTCCGATGCCTTTGTACTTCTTGCCCCGGTCCTGCTCGTTCGTCTCAAACGCCAAAAATTCGACGTTATCCGGCTTCTCCCGCTTCTTCTTTGAAATCGGGTCTTCCGGCAGCTTGAATCTGCGGTTAATCTGGTATTTCAAACGCAGCAGGGCGTCGATGCCCGTGCCGCCAAGCCCGATAATAAGGATCGGGTTATCGATCGTATCAACTCTGATTTTGTCGCTGACGATACCTCCGCCAAGCGAGACGTCAAGCTGCTGTATATGCTCTCTGACTACCGGTTTCATGTGCGCTCCCCCTGATCTATACTAAATACTCTAACAATATCGTCTTATCCGTGCCGGTGAGCGGGACAGAGATGCGGTCTCCGCTCTTCAGCTCCAGCCCGTTTGCGGTGTCCACGTTCCGCCCCGATTTCTCGACGGGAACTTCGGCGCTCCGCAGCCGGAGCCGGTCGTTGGCGCCGGGCGTAAATACTATCTTTTCGCTTTCTTTGTACTCAGGCGCCAGCTGGAGCAGCTGATGGAGCGTAAATTTGCCCCGGAAGCCGTTCAGCTTCTTGTACTGCGGATAGGTCTTCTCTCCGGTGTTGCCATCGACGACTTCGATGACCAGCTGTCCAACGAATCCGCGGTTCGACCGCTTCATCATCAGCCAGACGGCAGCAGCAGCCGCGGCCAGCAGCAGGACGCCGCCGCCAATGAGGAGCGGCATCCATTTCGATCCGCCCGATTCCGCTGCCGGAGCCGCCGCCTGGTTGCCGGCGGGAGAAGGCGCCGGGGCGCCGCCTGCATTCACAGCAAGCGGCGCACTCTCGCGGTAGAAGCTGCGCTCCACCGCACGGACCTTTAATTCATAGTTATGATTGTCCGGCACTTCAAATTCGCCGGTGAACGCGCCGCCACTGCTATTCAGCGGCTGCTCGGAGGTTGTGCCCGTGTCCAGATCTTTGACCAGCAGCGAGGGCTTCATGTTCTGATACAGGCCAGCCTCGGTGACCTTCTGGCCATTGCTGTATAAGGAAGCCGAAATATCGATTTTGTCGCCTTTTTTGTAGGACGAGGCGGCAAGCGGTTCGGCTCTCAGCTCCAGATCATAGTTAAAAACGAGATTGATGTCGATTTTATCCTGCGGCACGCCTTTGATCTGCAGCTTCCAGTCCCCCTGCTGCGGCGTAAGCAGCTTGATCAGGCTGTAGGTCCTCGACTTGGACAGCAGGACATTGCCGGATGGAATCTGTACAGCGGCGCCCGAAGGGTCCGTCAGTTTCGCCGATACCGGCTGGGAGGACATAATGGAGATATTCGCCTCCAGCACGCTGGCATTCGGTACGCTCACCGTCACATCCTGATACCCGCCGCTGGCGGTCAGGGACTGGACCGGCACGATATTCAGCTTCAGATGGCTGGCGAAAATTTCACTCAAAATTTGCGGCAGGTCGTCCGCCGAATTGGTGGAGAAGGCTTTGCCTCCGGTCTCATCGGACAGGCGGGCGAGGCTCTCTTTGTTCAGCTTGCCGTCCGCGTTCAGGCCGATCGTATAAATCGGGTAGCCGTTGTTCTTTGCTTCGGCTACAGCCGCGTTCAATTCTGTGTCCGATTCCGCCGCCGTTCTGCCGGACGCTTTGTTAAAGTCATTGTTTCCGTCCGCCAGCAGCACGATCATCGGCTCATGCCCGGCATCGCTGCCGTTCTTCAGCACCTTGACGGCTTCTTCGACGCCGACGGCGATATCCGTATAAGGCCCGCGGTCCAGCTGGTCGATAAAATCCTTCAAGTCCTGCTTGTCGGCGTTTGAGCCGATGGTCAGCAGCGCTTTCTCGCGTTGGACCTTGTCCGTGTAAGCAACTATGCCCACCTTGTCGCCTTTAGCCGACAGCATATCGATGAACATCTTCATCGCTTCGCCGGCGATGTTGCTCTGGTCGCTTGTCTTCATGGAGTTACTGACGTCGAGCACCAGTACGGCGTCGATATTCGCCCCCCCGGAGGCGTTCTGGCCGGCTGACGAGCCTGCAGATGCTCCGGCGGATGTACCGCCGCCCAGAACGCCTGCAGTCAGGCAGATGGCCAGCAGCAGAACCGGAAGCAGACGGCGCAGCCGTCCCGGGAGGCTTAAACGTGTTGTGGATGGATATAACATAGCGGGTGGCTCCTCTGTAATTATAATAGTGAGTAGTGGAAATCCGCTGCGGCAGATCGGCCCCCAGCTTGCGGGAACACGGCCTTCAAGCGGCTTTAAAAGCTCGTCAGGCCAGGCCCGAAGCGGATCTGGAGAACCTGCCGAGAGTATGCCATAATGATATAATTAAACCTTGTAAACTTCAACTTACGGCCGTATGCCCGGGCCTTCCGCCAGCTGCCGAACAGGCGGCGCAAGGGTCTCGCAGGGTTTGCGGTGAACGGAAAGGATTCGTTCCATGATTTCATACGTTCTTTTAGGAGTATTGTTCCTTTTTGTTGCTGTTCAAGTGTCGCTGTACGCTTACACTCAGCGAAAATCGCCTGCTCCCGAAGAAATCGACGAAAAGCTGCTGGCCAGCTTGAACGGAGGCGAACGCAGACTTGGCTAAACAAAGACCTGTGATTTTCCGTCCCTTTCAAATGCCCCGGTACGCGTTCGATAAGCTGAGAATCTGCCGCCGGTGCGGCCAATTTACCGCCTTGTCCGAAGAGCGGTGCACCCGCTGCGGACGGGCCGCGCTTCAACCCGTACGCGAGTATGCCGCACGCGCCGCCGGGCGCAGCATGGCGGTCCGGCTGATGTTGGCCCTTCTGCTGGCGGCGGCAGCCGTGTACCTCGCTGACAATACGGGCCAAAGACTGCTCTGCGCGGCCGCGGGCCTTGTGCTGTGCGGCCTGCTGTATGCCGCCCAGCGCCGCTCCCGCCGGGTGCAGAACTGGCGCGCGCTGGAGACGCTGCTGAAGCGCAGCCTGATCCCGATCAAGGAGGGGCTGGAGGTCAACCGCCGCGAAGCGGTCTCCGTCCTCCGGGAGGATGACGTGCTCGCTTACGAGAAGCTGCGCGAAGTCGCCGTCCTGCTGCGCGGCGACCGGGTGAGCCGCCAGCGGATCGCTCTGCTCAGCGGCTTTATCATCCGCAAAGACATGGACCTGGAGATGGAACAGCTGCTGCTGGCGGATTTTGAACCGCTGCTGGCCAAATATATCGGCGAAGTCGCCAAAGTAAGGCGCGACCTGATCAAAGACCGCACCTTCCGGTATGTGCAGGACCATGAAGTGGAAATTTTGCGGATGCCGGAGGGCTTGTCGATTCTGACTGCCGTCGCCGGCGCCGCCGTCCGCTCCAAGCGGTATGCGCTGCTGTATTCCGGTATCGTTGCGCGTTACGCCGAGCTGCTCCCCCGGGACCGGTTCGTCCGGCTGGCTTATCTGGTGGGCGCTTATCCTTATGAGCCGTGGAACGGGCTGGATGCCAAAGTGGCCCGCGTCCGGGAGCAGAAATACCGCTACGATGCCGAGATGTAATTATGAAGAAGACAACTGCAAACTGTCTCGCTTTTTATAAGACGTAATTTATCGGCGTATCCCTGCGGCAGAAAATGAGATTTTTGTGGACAATTCTGCACATTTCTTTTTTCTCCGCGATTTTCAGGACAAAAAGGTACGCAAAAAACGGCTTTTCGCATGAAGCGAAAGCCGTTTTTGATTGGATAGCGGTTAGGGATTATAAATGCAGCCGCTGCTGCAGGGCATCGATTTGATCTTTGGCTTCTTTTAGCGAAAGATTGGTGGCTATCCGCAGTTCTTTGACCGCCTGAATTTTCTTCCCCGCCCGCAGCAGGCCGGCGAGCTGTTGTTCCAGCTCTGTCCGTTCTCCCAGCTCTGTCCGCTCTCCTTGTCCCGCATAAGGGGGCTGCGAATCAATAGGCATCGTTCCGGACGGAGCGGCCGGCGCTTTCTGTTGAAGAGAGTCCGGCCGCCCTTCCAGCCGTTCCAGGTCCCGGCGCAGCTCTCCGATCCGGGCCTGAAGCACGAGCACGCGAAGCAGCAGCAGCAGAGACAAGGCCAGCGAAATGTAAGTAAGCAGGTCCATTGTATCCACCTGGCATCCTCCTTTCCCTTTTGAACATGGAATCAGGCAGCTTGATTCAGCAGCGTTCCTTTACTTTATCGGTGTTCAACTGTATGGGCCAAACAGAGAAAATTTGAGCAAGCTGACTGTTCCTGCGGCGGATTGGTACATCCGCTTCTTACACTGGGGCGCCTGGTCTCTCCCGGTAAAGCCGAAGCGCCCAGTCCTCGATAAGCTCGCGCATTGCCAGCATCTCCCGCCAAGCCTCCGGGATTCCGTTTACGCCATAATACGCGCCGGCGATTTGTCCGTATACCGCCGCCGTCGTGTCCGCATCATCGCCCAGATTAACCGCAAGGAACGCTCCTTCAGCAAAATCGGACGAATGGGCAAACGCCCACAGCGCCGCTTCCAGCGATTTTACCACATAGCCGGAGCCCTGAATCTCAGGCGGCTGTTTACCGGCGTAAGAGCCTGAGGCGATGTCCTCAACCGCAGGAGCCAGCGGTTCCCCGCCCAGCCAATCTCTCCATTCTCCCGCGTTTAAGATCCGTTCCTTGCTCCAGCCCTTCAGCCCCGCTGTGATGTTGCAGGCCATCAGCCGGCACGCGTCCACACACTCCTTTGCGCCATGCGTCGTCAAAGAGCTGCGGCCCGCCATCTCGGCAGCAAGCGCTCCGTCCTCCGCATAATACATAACGGCTGGAGCAAGCCGCATAATGGAGCCGTTGCCCGCGGAGTAAGGGTCGGCTGATCCGCACTCAGGCTCGCCCGTTACCTCGAACCGGTACAGCGCCGAGCGGGTAGCGTTTCCTATATCGAAGCAGACGCCTGTGCTGCTCAGGTAACCTTCCCGAAACCAGCGCATATACCGCCGCAGCTGGTCCGTCTGATCCCATCCCCGGCACTCCAGCAGGCTGTCCGCAAGGCACAGCGCCATGGACGTGTCGTCCGTCCACTGGCCCGGCCGGAGAGCAAACGGACCACCGCCCGTCATCTCCGTCACCGGCGCAAAACTGCCCGGCGGACTGAACTCCACCGTTGTTCCCAGTGCGTCGCCGGCGGCCAAGCCCAGCAGACAACCCGCGTACCGTTCCTCGGGTGACGCGCTTATCGTCTCTTTGTTCATCTATGTGTTTCCTCCGTTCATCATAGGCTGATATAAACGAAGAAGCCGGTTCCTTGGCGCAAGAAATACCGGCTTTCTTCTATCAATATGGAACTTCCGGCAGTCAAGAGACCAAGGTGCAGACGGCCGGGCTTATTCTCCCGGATACACCAGTCCCCACGGCTTCCGGATCCGGTCAAGGAGGCGCATGATGCCAAGCGATTCGTCCAGCGTCATAACAGGGCTTTCGGTCAGCCCTTCCTCCAGACAGCGCGCCACTTCATCCGCCTCGAACGCATACCCCGCGGCTTTCCGGTCGTCGGTGAAGGTTACCGGTTCTTCGCCGTTGCGGTACAGAACCGCGCTCCGGGTATCGTTAAACGAGGCCGGGAGCTCGATTCGGCCCTCCGTGCCGTAAATGGCCGCCGCATTCTCCATGTTAAGCCGGATTCCGCCGTTCAGGGAGGCCGTCCGTCCGTCTCCGTAGGAGAGCAGAACCGAGTAGTGTTCGTCGACGCCGGTTTCGCCGATTTTTACCGTGCTGAACACTTCCTCCGGCTCGGGCCCGAAGATCATGGAGGCAAAAGAGACAGTGTAAATTCCGACGTCCAGCAGCGCGCCGCCGCCCAGACTCCGATTCAGCAGCCGCCCTTCGGGATCCCAGCCCGCCCGGAAGCCGAGGTCCGCTTTTACTAAACGCGGGTCACCGATCATGCCTTCGGCAATCCACTGGCGGGTCTGAACGATCGCCGGAATGAACCGCGTCCACATCGCTTCCATCAGGAACCGTCCGCTCTCCCGTGCAGCCGCAACGACCTCTTCCAGCTCCCCGGCATTCAGCGTAAACGGCTTTTCGCACAGCACGGCTTTGCCAGCCCGCAGTGCCAGCAGCGCGTTTTCTTTGTGAAAAGGATGCGGCGTGCCGATGTACACGGCATCCACCTCGGGATCGTTCACAAGCTCTTCGTACGTCGCGTAGGCGTGCGGAATATTCAGCCTGCCGGCAAACGCTTTCGCGCTTTCGAGCGAGCGGGACCCGACGGCGTATGCCGTTCCGCGCTCAGAGAAGGCCAAATCCTTTACGAACGTTTCCGCAATGCCGCCGGTGCTGATAATGCCCCATTTCAGTTTGGCGTCCGAATTTCTGTCCACGAACGTTACCTCCCTCGTAATATGTATTTCTTCTCTACGATTCTATCAGACCGCGGACGGCCATTACAAACGGGCCGCTTGCTTCTTTACATACACAACCGGAACCACATTGGCGAGTACAAACAGCGCCGCCGCTGTATACAGCACCCACAGGCCCGGCAGGAGACAACACGGCAGCATAAGCAGCCCTCCAGCGACATACGCTCTGCCTGCCGCCCGCTGTCCTTTGAACCACAACTCGTCGCTCTGCAGCGTTTCCCGGGTCCGCAAACCGGCCAACGAATTGCGGGACAGCTTCGGCATACGATTGCCGACGGCGACCAGCGTTACACCCATTAGGCCGACACACACCCGGCTAAGGTCCGTCCCCGAGAACTCAAGCCCCCCTGCCTGAACGAGGAGCGCCTGGACCGAAATCCCTGTCATCACCAGCGTGAAACACAGTGCTGACAGATCCAAGATTTTGCCGGTCTGAACAGCCTTGAGGTTTCCCTTCCCCGCCGCCAAGCGGAGCGAAAAATAAAAGATGAGCTTAAATACTACCCACCCGACAAGGCCCAGCGCGGCCAGAAAAATCACCTCACCGCTAGTCTTAGACACATACCGGTCCGCCTGTCCCTTCATGTCAAAATGGATCGGCACTTCCGGGGGCATGGCGGGATAGAGCTTAACATACAATGCGAGCGGCAGACTTGCGGTAAAAAGTGAAAGCAAGGTGGTAGCTTTAATACGGGACATGGTCACTCCTCCTTAAAAGAAAGAATCCAGCTCAGACAGTCATCAAATACGGAAGTGTTCAACTCATAATATATATATTTGCCGTCGCGTTCGGTCCGGACGAGATCGGCTTCTTTGAGTACCGACAAATGATGGGACACGGTTGCTTGCGTCATTTCAAAGCGTTCGCCGATGCTCCCCGCCGTCATTCTGCCGTTCTTCAGCATGTCGAGTATTTCTCTCCGGTAATCGTCGGACAGCGCCTTGAACGTTTCTCTGATTCCCATGCGCACCTCCGTCCTGAACATTTAGATCAATATCATTTCGATTTTCTTCTATATGTAGAGTATTCTTGTTCCCCTGTAAAATCAACTTAATAAACTAAAAAAACCGCGGCGTAAATCCGCCGCGGGCTGTGCTTCGCTTATTGTTTGGCCAAAACCAGTTCAAGCCGGACCTCCAGTTCGTTTTCCGTCTCCAGCACAATGCTGTGCGGATTCGTCAAGCCAAAATCGGAGAAGGTTACCGTCGTCGTACCCGACAGCATCAGCTGTCCGCCGCTGTACGCCGCTTCTGTTTGAAAAACCACTTCCTTCTCGACTCCCCTAACCGTCATCGTTCCTTTCATTTCCACCGGTACGGAGGTTCCTTCCGTCCACTCCGCAGGTAAAGCGGAAAATGAAGTGGCAGTAAACGTCGCTTCCGGATACGCCGCTACATCAAAAAAATCAGCCTGCTTCACATGCTCGTCCCGCTGCGCGTTCCCCGAGTCCAACCGGCTCATGTCGACCCGGCCTTCTCCCTTCATGGCCGCGCTGTCGCTTACGTTAACCGTCCACGAGCCCTGCACGCCTTCATTTACAAAATTCACCGTTTCTCTCGATGTCGTTACGGACCAATAGACTTTGGAGCCTTCGGCGATGTTCCATTCGCCGTTCAGTTCATCGGGCGCTACAGCCGAAGCGGCTGGCGCCGCATCCGCTGTTTGGGCTTCAGCCCCTTGCGTCTGCGCGGGCAACACGCTTTCGATTTCCACGTTGTTTCCCGTCGTCCGGTCCAGCAAGATGTAGCCGGTGAGTCCCAGCGCGGCGAGGATCCCGCCGATCAGTACTGCCCATTGTTTTTTCTTCATCGTCTTTCCCCTCCAGCTCAAGGTATCGGCACTCTTGTCCGAACCCCATTCTAGCAGGGGAATGTGTCGGGAAGATGTCAAAGCGGGGCCGCCCGGTTTGTGGTACACTTGTTCATAATTTTAAATACCGCGGGGACGAATAGACAGGACACCCCAGCGACGGCAGGGAGGAACACAAGCGTTGAAGACCATTCTAATTGTAGAAGACGAAGAAGCCATTGCACGCGTGCTGGCAGCTTATTTGAAAAAAGCGGGCTTTCACACCGAACGCGCAGCCGACGGACAGTCCGCGCTGGAGTTGTTCCACCGCTCCCCGCCGTCGCTGATCCTGCTCGACATCATGCTTCCGGACACCGACGGCTTCGAACTGCTGCAGACGATCCGCGCAAAAAGCAGCTGTCCCGTCATCATGCTGACCGCACGCGACGCCATCGGCGACCGGCTGGGCGGGCTGAACGGCGGCGCGGACGACTACATGACGAAACCTTTTGTGCCCGAGGAGGTTGTTGCACGCGTTCAGGCGGTGCTCCGCCGTCCTTCGCAGTGGACGGACGGCAGCCGCAAACGGCACTTCGGCAGCCTGCTTGTTGATTACAGCGCGCGCAGTGTGTTCCTGAACGGCGCGGAAGTGAACTTAAGTCCACGCGACCTGTCGCTGCTGCTGTTCCTCGCCGAACGTCCCAACCAGATTTGTACGCGGGAGCAGCTGATCGATCAGGTATGGGGCATGGATTACGACGGCAGCGACCGGGCGGTGGATCTGTCTGTCAAACGGCTGCGCCAAGCGCTGACGCATTGGCCGGCTTCCGAAGGCGAAATCCGCACGCTGCGGGGAACGGGGTATCAGCTATGGGCAAATTGACACGCCGGACCTCCATCCTTTCTTACTGGACGATCCGGTATTTAATCATCATCAGCATCGGCCTGCTGCTGGCTGCGGCGGCCACCTTCTGGTGGATCCGGGAAGAAGCGATGTCCAACCGGATGCAGACCACCGGCCTCATGGCCCAGGAAATCGCCGACCGGACGGTGGGCGAGGACGGACAACTGAGGGTTCCTGCGGGACTGGTCCATTTGATTGAGGACCGCAAACGTTTTTTTAAGCTGACCGCGGAAATGTGCGTTATTGTTGCCGACGGCCAGGATCGGCTTATCTTTTCTATGCCGCTGCTGACGCAGGACGAGATGGAGCATAAGCTGAATGACAACCGCAGCGACGCCCGCAGTCCCGAGTTTAAGGCTGCTACAGCGGGGATCGGTCCGGACGGAAGCCTGGGAATCGTCTACGTTCTTCAATCGAAAAAAGCGCTCCGGTACATTCCGCAGGAGGAAATCCGCTTTTTTGCGGTGCTCCTGCTGTTTCTGATCGTTCTCAGCTGGCTGACCATTTATCTGCTGTCCCGCAAGCTGGCAAAGCCGATTCAGCGGGTAGCCGCGGCCGCGTCGCAGATCAGCGCCGGACAATATGACATCCGGCTGAACGCGGACGCCAAAGAACGGGAGATTCACGAGTTGCTCGTCTCGTTCCGGGAGATGGCGGGCAAGCTGCGCCAGTTCGAGCACTCGCGGGCCGTTATGCTGGCGGGCGTCTCGCATGAGTTGAAGACTCCTGTCACCTCAATTAAAGGCCTGGTCCATGCGGTGCGGGAAGGGGTCGTCGAAGGGGCCGAAGCCGAGGAATTTCTTGATACCGCCCTCCACGAGACGGAGCGGCTGCAGCGGATGGTCGCCGATCTGCTGGACTACAATGCGCTGACGGCCGGTATGGTATCGGTCCGCCGGGACAAACTGGAAGCAGGACCGCTGCTGGCGGAGATCGTCTACCAGTGGAAGCTGACCCAGCCCGCGCATGTGCTGGAGCCGGAAGTGGAGCTGCCGGAGGGGCCCGTCTTGATCGGTGGCGACGCGCTGCGGATTCAGCAGATTATCGTTAATCTGCTGAACAACGCGGTGCAGGCCGCTCCCCCGGGCACGCCTGTCCGGCTGCGCGCGGTGCTGACGGCGGCGGAACAGGGCGAAGCGGAAATCTGCATCGCCGACAACGGCCCGGGCGTCCCGCCGGAGAACCGGGAGCGGATTTTCGAGGCGTTTTTCAGCTCTGGCGCCCGCAAAACAGCTCCGCGCGGCCTCGGTCTAGGTCTGACCTTCAGCCGTCTGCTGGCGGAAGCGATGGGCGGAGCCCTTGAATTGCGCCCGGATGACGGACAAGGCTGCAGATTTGCGCTCACCCTGCCGCTCAGCCGCTGAGCAACACGTATCTTGGCGGCTCTGACGCATTACGGTTTACGTTAATGGCATCAGCGGCAGGCCGGGGCCAAAGCCAAACCGCCGCTAAAGGACCTGTCGTTACCTGTCAATACCAGTCGTGCCTTTATGGTATAATCGGCTGGCAGACCATTCCATTACCGAAAGGACTTGACTATGCTTACGTTTGAACAAAAACTGGCTGTTCTCGACTCGTACCCTCAGCTGGAGCGCAGGGACGTGTCGCTTGGACGGGTCAATTATCATTTTGAAGGCAGCCGGCATGAAAAAAAGACCGTCGCCTATCATCTTCACCCGAACGGCAACGGCTATGTGTACGCCGGACTGCTCGACGGATATGAGACGGATGCGAAAGGCATGGTGAACATCCGCGACTTCACCGAAGACGCGCTGCGGACGCTGCTGGATGCTGCACTGGAAGCCCTGTCCGCCGAGCCGCCGGAGCCGGAAGCCCCAGCCCCCTCCAAAAAGCGCTCCCGTAAGGAAGACGCGCTCTGGATTAACGAGGAAGGCGCCCTGCTCACCCTGAAACGGGAAGACGATCTGTGGTATGTCTACTCCGGCCTCAGCCTGGAAATGGTGTTCGAGACAAAAGATGAGGCCTTGGCCTATTTTGACGAAGAGGGATTTGTCCGCAAATCGGAGTAATGCAGCTGTGCGCCAGTTTGTACGGCCCGCGGCTGATTGCTGTCTGATTGCTGGCTGATGTCCGGCATACGGCACACAGATTCTGTACCGCTTGGATACAGACCAGCGGGTATAACCGCTTCTTTTGGCGCGCAAATCGGGCCGGGTTCGGCTTTTTATCTGGAAGTCCTTGCCGGTTCACGCTATACTGTGACCAGTGAGAATTCCCTAACTATCCCCCAGGAGGAATGAAGAAATGGGTAATCCAGGAATGGGTCCAACCGGACCCGACCCCCAGCGTCCCCCCAATGATCCGGACCGGCAATCTCCCGCGGAACAATGGAATGCGCTAAAAAATCATGAACGGGTGCAGCAGGCCCGCCAGGCTGGCAAGCAATATTCGGGCTACTTTATGGGCGCGCTGCTGAAGCCGTACCGCACGATGCGGAACGTAGACGGCCGCCAAATGAACAACGCGGCGATCACGATGGGTATCGTTGCGGTACTGTCCGCATTATACTACCTTGTTTTGTTCAGTAAGTGGGAGGTGAACTCCGTCTTTGGCCCCGGATTCGTCACTCCGCTGCTGCTGACCGCCCTTGGTTTAGTGGTTGCCTTTGGCGCGGTGTACCTCTTATTGCGGATGGAGCGTATCAGCGCGGCTCCGCGGATGCTGCTTGCCCAGTTCGGCACCCTGCTGGTTCCTGCCGCGGCGCTGCTGGTGCTGTCCATCTTGTTTTTGGCGATCAACCTCTACTCGCTGTCGCTTACGCTGCTGCTGCTCGGGTATTTATTTGTATTTGTGGCCATGAACACGCTGCTTTACCATTATCCGCTCGGGAAAAACCCGGGAGCGCTGGACACGGTATTCGCCGTCTTTTTGGCAAACGCCGTGACAGGTTATCTGTTCTACCGGCTGATCGTCTCCGCGGTTGCGGGTGCAGCCATGGGCATGTTCAGCAGCTTTTCACCGTTCTAATCGTCAGCGGCGCATACCGGTTTCTGCAATGATTCGGATCGATGACGGATACCGCCAAGCTGCGGGCTGCTGTCATTTTATTCCGGCATGTTTATAACGTCAAACAGGCCGCCTGGTCAAGGAGTTTCACCTTGACCGGGCGGCCTTCGTTTTTAATGGATCTGTGTTACCCCGCTGCAATTTCCCGATTCGTTCTACGTCCCTGCCCTTGCCAATCCAACCTCCCAAATCTGATTTAACCAATCCAACCTGGCTTACCCGGGTTAGAGGTTAGGCTTTCGGGTTAGTAGGCTTCCAGGTTAAGCTTCCAGGTCAGCTTCCATGTTAGACTTCGATGTTAGGCTTCGATGTTAGGCTTTGATGTTTGGCTTCGATGTTTGGCTTCCATGTCAGGCTTCCCAGTTGGTTCTTCTGAGAGGATACCGCCTGAAACCCGCCCGTTTAGCGGGCCAAATCCAGAACAAAGGTTTTGATCTCGTACGGCCGGATGTCGAATGCAACAGCCGTGTCTTCCGTTTGCTCGCCGACCGGCCGTTCACGCAGGTCGGTCTCCTGCCAAGACCGGATCTGGAAGTCGCTGCTCAAGGTTACCCGGCCGCGCGCTCCCGTATACTCATGCAGACGGACCAGCAAGCGGCTGCTGTCTTCGGCTTTTTTTACACAGTCGATGAATACATTGCCGGCATCCAGCTTCAGCAGCGAACGTCCCGGAAAAGCAAGCTCTCCCGCCACCGGCCGGAGCGGGTTGTTCAGCGCCCACGCCTCCTCAACCGTATGGCCTTCCACCCAGTCTCCCTGGTGCGGATACAGCGCATAAGTGAAGGAGTGATGACCTTGGTCCGCGTGCGGATCGGGATAGGTGGCCGATTTGATCAGCGACAGACGGAGCACATGGTTTTTGACGTCATAGCCGTATTTGCAGTCGTTCAGCAGGCTGACGCCGTACCCCCGCTCGGACAGATCGGCCCACTGGTGGCCTACCGTCTCGAACCGCGCATAATCCCAGCTAGTATTCCAGTGCGTCGGCCGCTTCACGTTGCCGAATTGAATATCGTACGTCGCTTCCGTTGCACGGACGGAGACCGGAAAAGCGGTTTTCAGCAGCTGCTGCGGCTCCCGCCAGTCCGCTTCGGTCCGGAAGTCGATCCGGCGGCTGTCCGCATACACGGTCAAATCCTGGGTGATCCGGGAGTCCATATAAGCCCACTCAAACCGGACGACTGCACGCAGCGCATTGCTCTCCGTCAGGGAGACCGACTTCAGATCTTGGATCTCGCGTACTTTTTCCTGATAGAACAGGTCGATATCCCAGGCTTCAAAACTTTTGGGTTTGTCTTCGAATACCTGCAGCACATTGCCCCGTTCTCCCTCCGCGAGCACCTCGCGTTCCGCCGTCACGTCATAAATACGGGTCAGCTGTCCCGATTCGTTCCAGCAAATCTGGTAATGCGGCGTCTTCAGGCTGCCTTCCGCATATTCAAACGGAGCGGCGGGCTCTGGAGCCGGCTCGCCCGGCTGCCAGGTCAACGTTCTTCCGCTCTGCGGCGGAAGAGACGGCGTCCGCACGAGCCAGCGGCCATCCTGCCAAACCGCCGTCAGACGCTCCCCGCTGTCGCTGACCCAGCCGCCGCCTTCATCCAGTCCGTCCGCAGCAATCTCCGCCAGATCGGCGCGTGCATGCCCGGCGCTGTTAAATACCGTAAAAAAGCGGCTGTTATTCTGCTGAATCCGGTCTCCGGGAACAGCCAGCACCTCAGCCGCCGCTTCCCATGCGGCCCAGCCGTTCGCCTCGGCTGCTTCATATTCCGCCCGGCTGTCCTCGTACACTTCGCGGATCGACGATCCGGGAATGATGTCGTGGAACTGGTTGCGCAAAATTGTGCGCCACCCGTCGTACAGCTGCTCCTGCGGATAAGCGTCCCAGGCGCCCGATTCCACCGCCCGCAGCGACTGCAGCCACTCGCTGTCCCGGTAGAGCAGCTCCAGCTTGCGGTTCATTTTTTTGTTATACGCCTGACTTGTGTAAGTTCCCCGGTGATACTCCAGGTACAGCTCGCCGTCCCAGGTATGGACATACCGGTCGGTTTCCTTCACCGTTTGCTGCAATTGGGCAAAATAATCATCCGCCCGTCCTGTTGTCACATGCGGCAGTCCCGGCATCGTGTCCAGCCGCCGGCGCATTTCCAGCATCTCGCGGTTCACGCCGCCGCCCCCGTCGCCGTACCCGTAGGAGAGCAGCAGTTCGCGGTTCACTTCCTTGTCCCGGTACGCGTCCCAAATCCCTTTGACGGAATACGGCTCGATTAGGCCGTTATAGGTGTACCACCAATTTGTGGATTTTGGCCCCTCCGGTGTGGTAATGAAATGAGTCAGCACCTCGGAGCCGTCGATCCCGCGCCAGCGGAAGGTGTCGTGCGGCATGCGGTTGTACTGGTTCCAGCTGATTTTGGTGGTCATGAACGTATCGATTCCGGATTTCTTCAAAATCTGCGGCAGCGCCCAGCTGTAGCCGAAGACGTCAGGCAGCCACAAGTAGGTGCATTCCACCCCAAATTCCCCTTCCAGGAAACGGGTTCCGTACAAAATCTGGCGGACCAGCGACTCGCCCGACGTCAGGTTGCAGTCGGCTTCCAACCACATTGCGCCGCCGGCCTCCCAGCGGCCTTCGGCAACCCTGGCTTGGATCTGCTCATAGATCTGCGGATAGTCCTGCTTGATATATTCGTACAGCTGCGGCTGCGTCTGTAGGAAGACATATTCGGGAAACCGCTCCATGAGCCGCAGCACCGTGGAGAAAGACCGCGCCGCTTTTTCGCGCGTATGCGTCAGCCTCCACAGCCAGGCGACGTCGATGTGCGTATGCCCGATGCAGCGGACCGTGACGGCGTGGCGTTTTTCCCAGCCAGACACGGCGGTCCGCAAAGTTTCGGCGGCCTCGGCCACACTCGCATAAAATACCTCCGATCCCGGACGCGACCAGTCGATCACCCGGATCGCCCGGTCGGCGGCCATCAGCAGCTCCTGGCGTTCCGGCTGAGCGGACTCAAGCGCCAGCGCGGTATGTAAAGCGGCTCTGCCCGTATAGTACAGATCGTCCGCCGCTTCGTCCAGGCAGGCCAGCTCCGCCCGGCGGAAGCAGTGCTCCTGTTCCGTTGGGACGCCGCCGCCTTCCAGTCCGGACCATACCCGGAAACAGAAGTCCAACTGCCGTCCCGCGCTGCCTTCCGGGAGAAACACTTCCAGGTGATTCGAATCCACCCCCTGGTACGGCTCGCCATTCAGGTACAGCAGCGACTCAAAACCGCTGTTATTGCCCCCGCCTGTTTTGCCGAAATCAAAAACACCGACAATGGTGCGGCCCGCCCAAGCCGCCGGAACCTCCACCGTTTTCCGGACCCAGACGTACAGATCGCGGCCTTTCCAGCGCTCCCCCAGCCGCAGCGTTCCCCAGTTCCCCTCATCCGGAGCTGGCGGCTTAACGCCATTTCCCGGTGTCTCATCCGTCTGCGAAGCCCATTCCCCCAAAACTACAGCCTCCCGGTAGCGATACGGTTCCAGCTCGTTAATGCGCTTCTGAATTTTGTCTTCCGTCCAAAACATAATTTTCACCCTCCATTTCCTATATAACACGTGTTATAACCAGTTAAAAAAAGAGTCCTGCTCGCGCTCCTTCCCGGCCGGCTGAGGAGGGGCTTCGCCACCTTCCTCCTTCCGCCTTGCCGCCCTAACAGCTTTCACCCGGCAGATAATCCGCATACAGCCAATATTTTTGCGCGGATTCTGCGCCAGCTCCGGCTGGGTCAGCTCCTTCCTCCCTAGTCCTAAACCCGCCCGGCGCATCAATTTCCCTGACGTTTTTATGACCTTCGAGCATCTCCAGCAGGCAGGTTACCGCCTGCTCGCCCATCCGGACATACGGAATTTCCATCGCACTTAGCCGGGGAACGAGATGGCTTGCCGCCCTGAGCGTATTGTCCGCTGCGGCAACCCGAATCGCTCTGCCGACTTCAAGGCCGAGCGTATGCGCCGCCCGGTATACCGCAATCGCGCCCGCTGACCAGTTGCAGAGCAGGACCGGGATGCCGATAGACCGCTGCGCCAGGTCCTGAACCAGCGTCAGCACCGCGTCCGGCCTCCGTTCTTCAACCGGAAAGATCACCGGATCGGCTCCCCTCGCGGCACACCAGTCCCGGTATGCCTCCTCACGGCCCCGTTCGGCCCAGTTCTCCCGGCTGCCGCCATGATACAGCTGAATATAAACCGGCAGCTCGCCTCCCCGTTCCGGCGGATGAAGAATATCCAGCAGATCGGTGACACTGCGCCGGTAATCGGCCAATACCGAAACCACACCCGCCGTTTCGGCATACCCTTCCACCGACACATACGGCACCCGGGACTGCCGGACTTCCTCCAGCCACGCCTCATCGGCATAACTTACTTTATCCAGCGACACAATCCCGTCGATTTTTCTGGCCAGGAACAGCTTAATCAGCTCGGATCTTCCTTCCTCCTGTCCGCCCTGGCCGCTGATCAGCAGGTGGTAGCCCCGCTCGCCGCAGGTCCGCTGCATCCCTTCCAGCACCTGGAGAAACAGCGGGTTGCGGATATCGCCAAAAGCGGCGATGCTGCGGCTTTGCCCGGTCTTCATCGCCCTCGCCTGCGCGTCCACATGGTAGTTCAGCTCCCGGATCGCCGCCAGCACCGCCTCCCGCTTCTCACTGCTGACACCGATCCCCTGCGTGTCGTTCAGCACCGCCGACACCACGCTGCGGGATACGCCGGCTAGTTTGGCCACATCGAAACTGGTGACTCTTTTTCTGCTCAATGACTCCACCTCACCGCTAATATAACACGTGTTATTCAGCCTGTAAACGGTTAATCTGGCAGATTCCGCAATGGCCCTCAAAATAAACAACCGCCCTCCCCATAGGGTGGACGGTTGTGGACCGCGGGAACCTCCCGCACCCCGGCGCGCTGTTGTGTATGTTGTCACAAACGCGATCCGGCGCTTATTTTAGACGAGCTTGCGGCTGCTGGCAGCCGCGCAAACGTCCTTCTTATTGTGCGGCAGGTGCCGTTGTTGTTCCGGTTCCGGCTGCTGGCATTTGCGCTTCCTGAGCCTTCAGCGCTTCGTCAGGCACTTTGATTTCCGCAACTTCGTTGTGCTTGGAAATGGTGCTCTCAATGTTCATATCCAGGTTGATGGACTGTCCTTCCGCGCTCATGTCCATAACCATTACTACATTGGTCAATGTAGGCAGGTAAGTTTCTTTGTTCACGCCGTATACGATCTTCATGCTCTTGATGTTCATTTGATCCATCATTGCAGCCATTTGCTCGTTGCTGCTGCTGCTTTGGTTCATGTAGCTTTTCGCCAGCTCTTTCACCTGGTCGCCCGACACGTCAGCGGTCAGCACATAGCTATCGCCTTCTTCGGTCACTTTGGAGCTGTCTGTAATCGTCTTGAACTGTTCAAGCTGTGCGGACGGGTTCACCGATTGCTCCAGCGTCTTCGTCAATTGAGCTGTCATGGAAGACGGAAGCTTCATCCATTGTCCATTGGTTTTGGAGTACACGCCGTCTTTGGTCATGTATTGTTCCATCTCAATGTCGGCTCCGCCTTGACCCGTAGGATCGGTCATCGTCACCGTCTGATGCATCATCATCGGTTCTTTGGTGAAGTCGGACTTCGTCTTCATGTTAGTCTTCATCTCTTGCGACTGCTCGCCTTGGGTCACTTTGATGTTCTGAGCGGTCGTCATATCCATCTGGAAGCTCTTCAGGTCTTGGCCTGCTTCCGTTGCTTTGGTGATCAGTTCTTCAACTGTAGGTACACCGGAGGTTTGCGCCGCAGGTGCCGCGGAAGCTTCCGCTGCCGGACTTGCCGCAGGTGCCGCCGATCCCGCTGGTGCTGTAGCTGCTGGTGCGCTGCTTGCCGCAGGAGCGTTGTTTCCGCCTTCGTTATTTCCACATGCTGTGATGCTTGCTGTCAGAACTGCCCCCAGAATTGCTGCCGTCCATTTCTTCAATTTAATTTCCTCCTAGATCTCTTTATAAAATTTAGTCACACGTTTTCTATTAACCATATGCAGAGGCCATGTAACATTTTCCTTGGGATATTCCCCCTGCGGTTCCACTCTATGTATCCCACTGTGCATCATCCGCCAGGCTCTGCACCTCTTCGCTGCGCATAATATACACCGCGTAATCCCGCGTCTCCCGCAGCTTCTCCGCCCGTTCTTTGGTATATTTCGGGCTTCCTCCGGCAGCTTCGTCGTCATAGAACAGCAGAATGCCTTCGGTCTTGCGGAACAGAAGATCGTCTCTTGCCCGAAACTGCCAGCTTCCTTCATAAGGACGGTTGCTGACCGCGCCGTAATAATCCGCACTGGCGGTGACGCGCCGATACTCCTCCTGTTTTTCCTCCTTCCATTTCTCTTCCGGACCGGCGTGCGCCGTAATGATCCCCAGTTTCAGGTGCGGATATTGTTGTTTTAACTCAAGCACCACTTCGCCGGCCCAAAGATCGACACCGTACTGGCCGGGTGTAATCACCCATTCCAGTCCTTCCTCCACCAACGGAATCAACCGGTTCGCGAGCGCTTTTTTTATCCATGGAATACCAGGATGCTTGCTGTCGTAAATCCCCAGTTCATGCGCCCGGTATCCCGTAACCAGCAAATGCCTGACGGGTCCCCCTTGCGGTTCGTTAGATGGCAAGTGTGTCGTTCTCCTTGTTGTTCAATTTGGGCAAAAGCATAAATGCAATTATAACAGCGTTCCTTCCACCCGGGCATCCGCCATTAGTTGGAAATTAAAAAAACGGCGGCCTCCGAGGGAGGATTCCGCCGTTTCATATATATGAAATTTTAACATTTCACCTTCGCAATTACGAAAAATCGTGCAAATCTCCGCGTCTGATTTTTAAGCTTCCGCCTTCAGGATACGAACGCCCCGTCCCGGAACGGTCACCGATCCGCTAACCTTGTCCCCGCTCAACAGGTCCAGCCGCTCGCCGGTTCCAATATCGGCCGACAGTTCGCCTGCCGTATGATTCAGCAGGAACAGGAACGACGCTCCTTCTTTTACCCGCTGTACCGATTCCAGGCCTTCCGGCGCAGACACAAGCGGACGAATCCCTTTGTCTTCGCACAGCTTGCCGAGGAAACCGCGCAGGAACGCTGCGTCCGGACTCGAAGCAATGTAATAGGCCCGGCCTTCGCCAAAGTTATTGACCGTCACGGCCGGCATGTCTTTATAGAAATCCGAGCCGAAACGCGCCAGCGTCTCCGCGCCTTCGGTATGAATCAGATCGCACAGGATTCCGCATTCATAGGAGCCGTTCAAGCCTCCCCATGCCTGTTCCATCACGATTTGGTTGCCCATCCCCGGCAGCAGCGCATCGATTTCCTCCGCCCAGATGCCCAGAACGCTGCGCAGTTCGCCAGGATAGCCGCCCAGCGTAACCAGATCGTTTTCGTTAACGATGCCGCTGAAAAAGGTTGTTACAAACGTTCCGCCGCGGCGTACGAATGCTTCTACTTTTTCCGCAAAACCCGGCTTCACCATGTACATCACCGGCGCAATCACAATTTCATAACGGTCAAACTGCTCTTCGACGCCGATCATGTCGGCTTCGATATTCTGCTGATACAGCGCATCATAATATTTGTGGATTTCATCCACATAATTCAGCGCTACCGTAGGGCCGCTCGACAGCTCGATCGCCCAGCGGTTTTCCCAGTCGTAGACAATCCCGATTTTTGCCGCGCTGCGGGCGTCAAGCAGCTGGCCGCCAAGCAGCTGGAGCTCTTTACCCAGCTCCGCGCTTTCGCGGAACACACGTGTATTCTCATGTCCCACATGCTCGATCACCGCGCCGTGGTATTTCTCGCAGGCGCCGACCGAACGGCGCAGCTGGAAGAACATCACCGTATCCGCACCGCGCGCAACAGCCTGGTAGCTCCAGAGCCGCATTACACCAGGGCGCTTAAGCGAGTTGTACGGCTGCCAGTTCTGCTGGCTTGGCGTCTGCTCCATCAGCATAAACGGCTGCCCGTTTTTGAGGCCCCGCATGAGATCATGCGTCATCGCCGTAAAGCTTACAGGCGTATCAAGGGACGGGTAGTTGTCCCAGGAGACGACATCCATATATTTGGCCCACTCAAAATAATCCAGCTCCGGGTAAAAGCCCATCAAATTTGTTGTGATCGGCACGTCTTTGCTGTGCTCGCGGATCGCGTCGTATTCAAGCCGGTAGCATTCCAGCAGGCTGTGCGACATAAAACGTCTGTAGTCGAGCGAAATCCCCTGGAAGTTCGTCCGGTTGCCGTTCCACTCCTCGCTCAGCTCGTTTGGCACCACGATTTCGTCCCAGTCATAAAACGTGTGGCCCCAAAAACGGGTATTCCAGGCCTTGTTAAGCGCCTCCATTGTTCCATAACGTTCTTTCAGCCAGACGCGGAAAGCCGCTTCGGATTGCTCCGAGTAGTCGTATCCGCCGTATTCATTGGAAATATGCCAGGCGACAAGCGCCGGATGATCCTTGTAACGCTCCGCCAGCTTCCCGGCCAGAAGCGCCGCATATTTGCGGTAAACCTGGCTGTTTGGATTGGAGTTGTGCCGTCCGCCGAATTTACGCTTACGGCCTTGGACATCGACGCGGGTGACCTCCGGGTAACGGTGCGCCATCCAGGCAGGGTGAGCGCCTGTCGCCGTGGCCAGGCAGACATAAACCCCATTTTTATGCAATCTGTCCATTGTCTCATCCAGGAAAGTGAAATCGTAAACGTCTTCGGAAGGCTGAATCATCGCCCAGGAGAACACGTTGATTGTCGCAACGTCAATTCCCGCCAGCTTGAACATCCGGTCATCTTCGGCCCAGACAGGCGCGTCCCACTGCTCGGGGTTGTAGTCGCCGCCGTACCAGATTTTTGGGAGTCTATCGTTGATCAAGGTATACACTTCCTTTATAGTATAAGTATATTTTTATTGTAAGCGTACGTAGTTCCGCTTTAAATATAATATTTTGGACCCTACATATAATAAAATTGAATACGGAGTGAGCTGTATTGAACACACTGGAATACCGCAGAATCCAATTTGCCCACGAAGGCGGGCAGGGTCTTCCGCTTGCCGTCGACAGCATCGGATATAACCCCGAGCAGGAGCGGGTGGTGCGCCGGGAGGGCTACCCGACCTATCACTGGATTCAGACACTTGAAGGCTCCGGCGCGCTTTCGTTTGAAGAACGGACCTATTCGCTGACGCCCGGCAGCGGCGTCCTGCTGCTGCCGGGCGTGCCGCATGAATACGAAGCGGAGAACGGGCGCTGGAGCAGTTATTACATCACTTTCGCCGGCGCTTCCGCCGAAGCGATTTTGAAATCGCTGGGCGTACACCTCTCCGCTTTTTATCAGTGGGAGCGGGAATCTCCGCTTGAAGGGCTGCTGGAAAGTATGCTGCGCAGCCGCGAAACGGCCCCCGATATGTTCGGACTCGATTCCTCCACCGAGGTGTACCGCTTTCTGCTCACCCTTTCCAAATACGGGCGCCTGCAGAACAATACGGCGGTTTCCCGGAATCTGCTGAAGCTGCGTCCGCTGCTGGAGTGGATGGAGGCAAATTACGGCGACCCTTCCATCGGGCTGGAGGACCTTGCTTCACAGCTGGGCGTGTCGGGCAGATACCTGAACGCGCTGTTTCTGCAGACCTTCAACCTGTCGCCGTACGCTTATTTTGTCCGGCTGCGCATCCGCAAGGCAAAAGAGCTGCTGGTCCGTTACCCCGATCAGACGGTCAAAGCCATTTCCGCGCTTGCCGGTTTCCGGGACGCCAGCCATTTTGTCGCCACCTTCCGCAGGCAGTCGGGTACAACGCCGGAACAGTTTCGCCGGCTGCATTAAGCGATTAGACGAAGACCCCAGCCCAATACCATCCCGAGGGCTTTCATCGGAGACCCATCGGTCCGTTTCATCGAAAGTGTTCCATCCGCGACGCCTCATCCGAAATGCTTCACCGGATGCCCCGTCGGAGCGTTCCATCCAGAGTGCTCCACCCAGAGGGATTCCGCCCGGAGCATCCCATCCGAAGCTCTCCTATAACTCCAGAATCTCCACGCCGTACGGCTCAAGCTGAAGCTTCCCGCTTTTGCGCGAGCCGTCCAGCAGGCTGGTTCCTCCCTCAGGAAGCGGCACCTCCGCCGCGGACCGGTTCAGATTGAGCACGAACAGAAACTGTCCCGAAGGGGCGGAACGGACCGTGACCTGAACACCTTCCGGCAGCCCGGCTATCCGGTTTACACCGGCTTCACCGGCAATTTCACCAATTAAATTCGCCCAATACCTTTCTTCCGCATGCGTTCCAATATAGTAGACCTTTCCTCTGCCGTAGTCGTTTACTGTCACGGCTGGGGTCCCCGCATAATAATCTTCAGCGTACCAGGCAGCCGGCCGGGCCGTAACGGGACGCAGCAGGTCGCACCACTGCCCGCAGCGGTACAGCTCCCCTTCCCTATTCCGGATCCGGATCGTTTCTTCGCCAAGCGGGTCGTATTCCTCCACCGTAACGCCGGCGCATTCGGCGAGCAGACCCGGCAGCGGCAGCATCACGCATTGATTATTCCCGTGTTTGACGCCTGTACGGTGGGTCAGCACCAGCCGTCCGCCGCCCGCCGCATAAGCCGTCAGCGACTTGGCAACGGACTCGTCCAGCAGATAGAGGGAAGGTGCAATGACCAGCTTATAATCCTCCAGCGGCGCCCGCAGGTCTACCACATCGCAGCCGATCCCCTGCTTAGTAAGCGCGCGGTGATAAAGCTTGATGTGTTCGTAGTAGTCCATTCCTGCCGCCTGGGGCTGGATGCGCAGCGCCGCCAGCTGCTCGGCTGAATACAGGATTGCCGCTTCGTTCCGTAAGACGGTCCCCTCCAGCTTGCCCGCCAATGCGTTCACTTCGCCGCAGAACCGGGCGAATTCAGCTAAACGCCGGCCTGGGACGTTGCTGTGGTCAATCAGCCCGTGCCAGAACTGCTCGGCGCCGGCGGTGGCGCTTCGCCAGCGGAAATGCACCACCGTATCGGCGCCCCGTGCGATCGCCTGCCAGGCATAAGCGCGTATGAAGCCGGGATGCGGCGTTCTCCACATCGGCATCCAGCAGCCGGCAGCTCCGCTGAGCTGCTCCATGATCCAGAAATTTCTTCGCTTGATGCCCCGGGTCAAATCCAGCGACAAAGCGCCGCTGTAAGGCGCGGTCGCCTGCTTGCGGGGAGACGTGTTCGGATAATAATCGAATGACGCCACATCAAGCGGTTCCCCAAGCAGATGCAGATCCAGCCGCTGCGGATAGGAGTGGAAGTTATGCGTCATAACATGCTCCGGACACAACCGGCGAAGAATGGCAATCTGCCGCTTTTGAAACGCGGCCGCCGAATCCCACTGGAACCGCTCGTAATCGAGCAGCAGCGAAGGATTTTGATGCGGCGAACCGCCCAGCGGCGTGTTCACCTCTTCCCATTCGCTGTATTCTCCGCTCCAGACGACTGTTCCCCACTCCCGGTTCAGCGCCTCCACCGTGCCGTATTTGCCGCGTAACCAGCTGCGGAAAGCCTCCGTACATGCGGCGCAGTGGCAGTCCGTCATCCCGAATTCGTTGTCTGTCTGCCACCCGATTACCGCCGGGTGATCCGCGTAGCGCTCCGCCATCCGTTCAACAATCCGGCCGCCGTAGCGTGCCAGCGACGGACTGTTATAGCAGCGGTGGCCCCGCACGCCCGGATGAAACACTTCGCCGCCGGCAAATACCGGCAGCACATCAGGGCAAGCGCGGGTCAACCACCGCGGCGGTGTGGCAGTCGGCGTGCCAAGCACGGCTTTCAGCCCGTGCCGGTGGAACAGATCCAGCGCCCGGTCCAGCCAGCCGAAATCAAACTGACCTTCCCGGGGCTCCATCCGGCTCCAGGCAAATTCGGCCACCCTGACGATCCGTACCCCGCTTTTCTTCATTAATAATACATCCGGTTCCCACAGCGATTCTTCCCAATGCTCGGGGTAATAATCAACGCCGGCCCGCAGACGGCTGACCTCTTCCATCCGCATTCCCTCCCTGCTTGAATTGGCTCTAAAACGGCAAAAGGCGTCCCGCCCCCGCAAGCTAGCTAGCGGATAACGGGAACGCCCCTGGTGTACAATATGCTGGTTTTAACTCAAATATGGATCTTGGGTTCAAGTTAGATACAAGTGAAGCTGTACCCTCCCTCAGGCTGAACCGCCGCGGGTTCGTTAGTTCTTCAGCTTATCCCAAGCGTCCTGCATGCCCTTCATCCAGCCGTTTACGTCCGTTTGTCCGGCGATGAACTGCTGAATCACGCTTGCGAATTCCTGGGTTACGCCGTCCGGGAACTTGGAAGACTGCAGGCCGTAAACTTTGCCGTCCTGCACATATTTGAATACGTCTGCGCCCAGAGCGCCGATATCCTCTGGCGTTGCTTTGATTGTCGACAGCGCCGGGATGAACTTCCATTTTTTCACGATATACTCTTTGCCGATGTCGGAAGTAACAAGCCAGTTAAGGAATGTTTTAGCTTCTTCCTTGGAGGCGGAGTTTTTGTTTACAACCAGGTTGGCAGGAATGCCGACCATCATTTTGTCGTTGCGTTCCGCATTGTCGTCAAGCGGCATCGGGAACATGCCGATGTTCATGTTTGGCGTAATGTTGTCAACCAGCGTCTGCGCCCAGTTGCCTTCCTGCATCATCGCTGTTTCGCCTTTGGCGAACATAGCCAGGTGCGTGTTGGCGTCAGTCGTCAGCGGGTTCTTTTGTCCGTATTTCACGGTCAGCTGGAGCAGGTCGGCCCACTTCTGGAAGCGTTCGTTGCCTACGATAGAGGCCGTGCCTTCATTCAATCCTTTGATAAATCCATCAACATCATCCTGTTGAGCAAAAGCTACGCTGATGCCTTGGTTGCCCAGCAGCCACCATTCCTGATAAGCGTTGCCGAACGGTGTTACGCCGATTCCCTGCAGTTTTTTCGCCGCTTCTTCCAATTGGCCGATGGTTTTTGGCGTTTCGGTGATGCCGGCTTTTTCAAACAGGTCTTTGTTGTAGACATATCCGATACCTTCAAGGTTCATCGGCATGCCGTACACTTTACCGTCTTTGGTCATCGGTTCTGCAGCCAAAGGAATCAGATCTTTCACCCAAGGCTGGTCGGACAGGTCTTCCAGGTTCTCCATCCAGGTGTCCATTTCCGCATAACCGCCGTTGGAGAAAATATCGGGAGCATCGCCGGAAGCAAACTTTGTTTTCAGCGCCGCGCCATAGTCGGCACCGCCGCCTACCGTTTGAATGTCCAGTTTAATGTTCGGATGCTCTTTCTCGAATTCCGTTTTCAGTTCATTAAGTCCTTCGACAATCTCTGTCTTGAACTGGAAAATTTTAACCGTTTTCACCTCGCCGCCGCTGCCAGCGCTTCCATTTTGACCGTCGGTGGATGCGCCGTTATTGCCTGCAGCATTGTTTCCGCCGCAAGCGGCAAGCAGCATGCTCATGGTCAGCAGAACCGACAGGATGACTCCTGTGCGCTTTTTCTTCATGATAGAATCCCCTCTCTACTTTTTGAAGCTGTAATGTTAAAACGGTTATTTATATGGAACGGGGGGGCCCGGCAATTAGCCTTTGACCGAGCCCGCCGCTACTCCCTCAACAATGTAACGCTGCATCAGCAGGTAAAACGCGATAATCGGAGCGATGCCCAGCACCAGGGCCGGCAGCGCCAAATCCCACTGCTTCGTGTACTGGCCGAAGAACGAAAACGTTGCCAGCGGAATCGTCCGCAGCTCGGGCGACTGCAGAATCAGGGACGGAAGCAGATAGTCGTTCCAGACCCCCAGGGCGTTCAGCACGATCGTTGTCATCAGCATCGGCTTCAGGAGCGGAAGCACAATCCGGAAAAACACGGTGAACGGGTTGCAGCCGTCCACGGTAGCCGCTTCTTCAATCTCCAGCGGAACCGATTTGATAAATCCGTGGAACAGGAAGATGGCCATCGGAACGTTTAGTCCCAGATACGTGATAATCAGACCGCCAATACTATTGTTGACGCCGATAAGGTTAACGATTTTCAGGATCGGAATCATGATCGTCTGGAACGGCACAACCATCGCCGCAACCAGCAGCAGGAAGAAAATCCGGTTAAAACGCGAGTTGGCGCGGACCATCCGGTAAGCCGCCATGGCGCTGATCAGCGAGATCAGCACAACGCTGAGAACCGTAATAATCAGCGAGTTGCGGAAGGCTTCCGTGAAGCGGGCTAGGTTCCAGGTATTGGCGTAGTTGGACCATATGAACTCTTTCGGCCAGCTGGCCGCATCGCTTAAGATTTCGCCAAATGATTTGACCGAGTTGCTCAGCAAAAAGTAAAACGGTGATAGAAACAGCAGCGCTAAGAGGATCATCAGCACTTCTGTGCCGATATTCCATCTGGCTTTTGCTTTGGCATTCATCAGGCTTCAACCTCCTTGCTTTTCGTCAGGCGGACTTGAACCAGCGTAATGATCGCCACAATGACGAAGAACAGCAGCGCTTTGGCGGTTCCCAGGCCGTAACGGTTATTCAGGAAGGCTTCGTTGTAAATGTTCATTGCAACGGATTCTGTCGATTTGAATGGTCCGCCTTTAGTAAGGGACAAGTTCAGATCGAACATTTTGAAGGACCAGGATATCGCCAGGAACAAGCAGACGGTAACCGCGGGCATAATCAGCGGAACGATGATACTGCGAAGGACTTGTCCTCTTTTTGCTCCGTCAATCTCCGCCGCTTCGAGCACCTCTTGCGACACGTTGCTCAGTGAAGCGATATAAATGACCATCAGATAACCGGAAGACTGCCAAATGAACACCAGCACGATCGCCCAGAAGCCGGTAGTCGCATCGCCGAGCCACGGCAGCTGGAAGAACGACCAGCCTGTAATTTCACCCATGGTGGCGAAACCTTTAATGAAGATAAACTGCCAGATAAAACCGAGCAGCAGACCGCCGATTACGTTCGGCATAAAAAAGATCGTCCGCAGCATATTGCGGGTCTTCAGCGGTTTAGTCAGGAAATACGCCAGGAAAAACCCTACTACGTTGGTCAGCACGACCCCCAGCACCGTAAACCGGACGGTAAACCAGAACGACGACCAGAAATCGGGGTCGTTCGTAAAGATCCGGCTGAAGTTATCGAATCCCACCCAGGCGACGTTTCCGGATACCCCATTCCAGTCGGTAAACGAATAATACATCCCCATCAGGAAGGGTATCACCATGATCAGGACAAAAAACAGCGCCGCAGGTCCGACGAAGAACATCTGCTGGCCTAGCCGGGACAATTTACTGCCTCTCATTTTATCGTCCCCCCCTTTCTTTTGCTCACTCACTTGTTTATGATCTATAATTATTATCTATTTTCTTCATGTTCCCATACACCTACGCTAGTGATCGAATGGGTGTAAAATATTGATCGGATGTGACACCCCAAGTGAAATGGAACAGCATACGGACCAAGCTGATCGTCTTTTTACTGCTGCCTACCATTCTCGTTGTCGGCGCAACGATGTTCATCAGCTATTCCTATACAACCGAGTCGCTGCGCTCCAGAGCCGTCGATGAGAACCGGAACCTGCTTTTTCAAGGCGCGCAGAATCTCGGCAGTCTGCTTAAGGAGATCAACCGGCTGTCGCTGACCGTCTATTCCGACTCGGAGTTTTACCGGCTGATCGAAGCCGGTGATGAAGACATGACGGCCAATGTCCGCATTTATGCTTCCTTGAGTTACATCGCGACCGCGATGCCCGATATCGCCCAGGTCTATCTGTACGGCGTCAAGGACAGCAAGTCCACACTGATCACCTACAACACCCCCAAACGCTGGCAGGGAACGCCGCCATTCGAGGCCTCCCGGATCGAAGAAGGCGAGCCGCTGGTTGTACAAAGCACGCATCTCAGCCACTCCTATGGGCTTACGGCCCCGAACCCGCAGTCCGCGATCGAGCCGGTATTTACGGTCCACCGCCGGATCGAGAAGGTCCCTTCCCCCCGGCCGATCGGCTACTTGTCGATCGACGTCCGCTTGTCCGCTCTGGCCAACATTGTGGATCAGCTTGTGGAACAGGAGCAGGAGCGTATTTATCTGCTGGATGACACTGGACAGCTCGTTTATACCAACCGGCCCGACGCCTATGGCGGCCGGCTGACCGCGGATTGGTACAAGGACCGGGTTCAGGCGAGCGAACCGGACAACGGCGATTTTGAACAGGACAAGGCCGTGTTTGTGTATCAGAAGGTGCCGGCCCCCGGCGCTTCCTGGACATTGGTCAAACAAATTCCCGTCCCTTACCTGCTGCGTGAAGCCAACGAAGCCGTCACCATCAATTTGCTGCTGCTCGCATTGCTGCTTGTTTTAATTGTGACCATTATCATTCTGATTTCACTGCGGATCACCGCGCCGATTAAACGGCTGACGCGGTATATGAATCAGGTGCAGACCGGCAAGCTGGACATCGATATTGTTCCGGGCGGCAAGGATGAAATCGGTATCGTAACCGAACGCTTCCGCAGCATGATGGATACAATCAATAACCTGATCCTGCGGGAGTACAAGCTGGAACTGGCGAACCGCACCAACGAGCTGCGGGCGCTGCAGTCGCAGATCAATCCGCATTTTTTGAATAACACGCTGCAGATTATCGGAACGCTTGCTTTGGAGCTGAAGGTGCCGCAGATTTACGCCCTGCTGTCGGCGCTGGCCAAAATGATGCACTACAGCATGCACAACGATGAGAAGGTAGTGACCGTGCAGGACGAGCTGGACCATGTCAAAGCCTATGCCGAGCTGCAAAAAGAACGCTACGAAGGACGGTTCGCCTACTTCGCCGAGGTGGACCCCGCGCTGCTGGACAAGGCCATGCCAAAAATGATTTTGCAGCCGATTGTCGAAAATTACTTCAAGCACGGCTTCGAGCGCAGCGAGACCGGCGGCCGGATTGAGCTGACAGGACGCCCGCTGGACGAAGGCCGGATGGAAATTGTCATCCGCAACAACGGCTCAAGCATCCCCGAGCGGCGGCTGGCGCTGCTGAACGCCGAACTGGAACGCCCCGGCGAGCTGGACCTCGGCGCCATGCGGGAAGACCACGGCCTTAGAGACGCTCCCGGCTCAGGCATCGGCCTGGCGAATGTCCTGGCCCGGATGAAGCTGGTCAGCGGCGCAAGCGCTTCGCTTACGGTAGACAATCTGCCGGAAGGCGGCGTCGCGGTACGGCTGGAATTCGAGATCAAAACGGAGGGTGAGCTGGCATGAAAGCCTTAATAGTAGATGACGAATCCAGGGTAAGAAAAGCGGTGCGGCTGCTGGTCGACTGGTCCGCCCACGGTATTGAGGAAATTTTGGAGGCCGAAAGCGGCAGCGAAGCCATCGAAATCATCCGCCAGGCGAAGCCTGCTCTCGTGATTATGGATATGATGATGGATTACGGCAGCGGCGTGGAGCTGATGTCCTGGGTAAGCGAATTCGCGGATACGGTCAAATTTATCGTCGTCAGCGGGCATAACGATTTTGATTTTGTCCGCCACACGGTCCGGCATGGGGGGATTGACTATCTGCTCAAGCCGATCGAGGCGGACGCGATCAACAACGCGGTCGCCAAAGCGGTTGCGGCCTGGCAGACCGAAGAGGAAGAACGCCGCAGCAGACAGCGCCAGAACATCCGGCTGAATGAATTTAAGCCGGTTTACGGCGAGAAGCTGCTCTCGGCGCTGATCGACGACAGCGGAACCGCCGAGGGAGCGCTCCGCCGGCTGCGCGACGAAGGCGTCCTGCCTGCGGAGGTCCGCCGCGTACGGCTGCTGCTGCTCCAGACGGATACGGGTGACGGCGCGCTGCTGAAGCGTTTTGGCGGGGACAACGAGCTGATGCATTACGCCATCGTCAACATCTGCAACGAGTTTATGCTGGAGGGGCGCAAGGGCATCGCTTTCCGTTATTGGGGAGCACCTTCGGAGGTTGCAATTCTGCTGTGGGAGAACATGGACCGTGTAGGCGAATTGGTGAATTCGCTTAACCAAGGGCTTTTCCGCACGCTGCAGCTGCGGCTGCATTTTGGCGCCAGCATTGAAGGCGGGCTGCCGGGCAGCCTGCCGGAGCAGTATGCGCAGGCTTCCGCCGCGCTGATGCGGCGCAATCTGCTGGCCCCGGACGAATACTGCCACCTCGCTTCTCCGGGCGGGACGGCGGCTGGCGGGAGTGCCAGTTGGGCGGGCGGCGGGCCAGCGGCTGGCGGAAGCAGCGGCTGGACGCAGGGCGGAAGCGGTGGCCGGGCATCCGGTGACGCTGCCGGCGGCTCGGGCCGCAGCGCTTCGGCCGGCGGGGCTTCGGCCGGTGGGGCCTGGGGAGTCGCTTCGGGCGGATCTTCTTCCGGCTCCGGCGCGGAACCCCCGCTCATTTTCCCGCAGGTGCAGGAAGCCTGGCGCCTTGCCGCCGAAAGCCGCCGCGGCGAGCTGATCGCAGAGGCTGCGCGCCACTGGATCGAGGAATGGACCCGCCGCGGCCGGGTTACGCCGGAGATGCTCGCCGGCTGGAAGTCCTCCGCGCTGCTGTTCCGTTCCCAGCTGCTGCGCGAGACGCTTGGCGAGGAAGTCGGCGACGCCCTGACCGTGCTGGAGCGCGCCGATGCGCTGCACCCGGCGCCACCGGTCCATGCCCCGTTCTCCCAGTTCGCCTGGAGCGACTGGGCGGAAGGGCTGCTGTCCCGGCTCTCCCGGGAGCTGGCGGAGCGGCAGCATGCGGAAGGCAATCCGATGGCCGAAATCGTTAAGTACATTCAGCAGCATTATCAATCGGAGATCTCATTGCAGGAGGTAGCCGGCCGATTTTTTGTCAGCCGCGAGTACATCAGCCGCAAATTCAAGCAGGAGTTCGGCATCAATTTTTCGGATTACATCGCCAATTACCGGATCGACAAATCCAAGCAGCTTATGCTGAACCCCCATCTGAAGCTGTCGCAGGTTGCGGAGATGGTCGGATTCCATGACGTGAAGTATTTCAGCAAGGTGTTCAAAAAGAAAGAAGGCCTCACCCCGAAAGAATACCGGGACAAGCTGGAGGCTTGACGGGGAGCGTTAGACGAATGAAATTGCGAAGCCGTTTTACCTGCCCCCTGGAGCTGGTACACGACATGATCAAAGGCAAATGGAAGCCGATTATTTTATGGCGTCTCCGGCTCGGGGGATCATCGCTGTCCAAACTGGAAAAGGACATAGAGGGCATCACCCAAAAAATGCTGCTGGAGCAGTTGAAGGAACTGATGGAATACGGATTTGTCGGAAAAACCGCCTCGGCCGGTTACCCGCTGCAGGTTGAGTATTATTTGACGGAGCCCATGGGCAAGGACATCCTTAAAGCGCTCGGTATCATGCAGCAGATCGGCATCGGCTATTTGCGGCAGATGGGCATTGAACCCGTTGTCCTTGAAGAGAGCAGTCCTACGCCGGAATAGCGGCCTACCCACAAAAAAGTAAGTAATTCACAAACAGCTCCTGCCATTCTATACTTTTCTTATCGGGAACTGCGCAGTCCCCGGGATTTGCTATCTTGGGGAGGAACCAGCATGATTGTGACAAGTACAGGAATTATAGACGGATATATTCAGGACCGGTTTGGCAAAAGAGGCACTGACTTCAATGAAGCCGGGGTGCCAAGCCGCTCTCTGCCCCTCAGCATTTCCGGTTATCCGGAAGGAACGGTTGGCTTTGCGTTGGTGCTTGAGGATATCGACGCCTACCCAGTTGTGGGATTCTCCTGGGTACACTGGACCGCAGCTAATTTGCCGCGGCCGGAACTGCTCGAAAATGAAAGCATGGCGGCAACGGACTGGGTTCAGGGGGCGAACAGCTGGATCAGTCCGCTTGGCGGAAGCCTGGACCGGATGCGCTGCTCCCAATACGGAGGAATGACGCCGCCGGATCGTCCGCATGAATACGAGCTGCGCGTGTATGCCTTAAGCGCCACGCTTGATCTGACGAATGGTTTTTACTTGAACGAGCTCTACCGTGCAATGGATGGTAAAGTTCTCGGCACAGCTCTGTTACGCGGCATCTATCGCCATTAGAAAACGGCATCTGGCCCTTTCAAAGGCTGCTTCCGCTTGGCCGGACTATACGCCAATAATAGACAATCACCCGCCGCTTAACCTGTTCAGGCTGAGCCGGCGGGTGATTTGCTTACATTCGTTATCCGTGTAATTTCATTATCTATGGCTGCGGTTCAACCGCCTTACTTCCGGTACCACGCAAGAAACGCCTCGGCGACCGCTTTGCCCGCCTCGCCGTTCGGGTGCGGATCTTCCGTGTTGCTCATGTATTCCGGCCGGATGCGGTGATCATCAGGCTCCGGCACGGACAGCACCTCGGCGATATCGAAGACACGGTCCACGCCTTCCGGCGGATTCGTCCGCAGCTTCCCGTTCACCTCGCGCCAGTACCCTTCCCGTTCGGCGGCAAAATTAAACGGCGGCACCGTGCCCAGCATGATGGAACAAGCCGGATTCACGCGCCTCACTTCGCGGATGACTTTCTCCAGATCGTTCAGCAGCTCTGCCGCCGTACGTTGGCCGATATCGAGATCGTTTACGCCAAGCACGATCAGCAGCTCGTCCCCCTGACGGGCTTTGCGCAGCCAGCTTCCGCTCTCGGACAGCACGTCGTACGTTCTTGCCCAACCCGAGCCGATATTCCAGACGCCGCAAGCCTCGCCGAGACCCGCTGCAATCCGGGCCGCCCAATATTCATACCCGTCGCGGGCGGTGCGAACGCCTTGGGTAATCGAATCGCCAAGCATCACCAGACTGCGCGCTCCCGGCTTGCGCCAGCCGATAAAAGACGGCAGCACCAGCTGGTTGTCCGTGCGCTTGAAGCCTTCGGCTCCGCTCTCCGCCGCCCGGCTGCCCGCCGCTTCATAACCCGAAGCCAGATTCCCTTCAACGTTAAACGGAATGGACTTGCCCTCCGCAGGTGTGGAGAGCGTCCAGGTAAACGCCAGAAGATGGCCTTCGGGCAGATCAATTACCGCCTCGTCGCTCCAAAAGCACTCTCCGGGTGCTACCTCCCTGGAAACCGCGCCATCAAAGGTTACAGCGACTTCCGTGCCGGGAACAACGCTGCCATAGGCACTGCCAATGCCGGTCCGCGGTTCCTCCGTTCCCGCAGCGGCACTCCCGTCCGGCGCGGGTCCTCCATCAGCAATATACGCCGCTTCAATTCTCCAGCTTCCGCCCGGCTCGCCGCCCAGCGCTTCCCGGCCTTGATCCCAGGTCGAATCGACGGCATTGCTGTGCCAAAACCGCAGCGGCAGCGTTCCCGTGCCGTTCAGGCGAATATACGAACGGAACGTCTGCGTAAAAGCTCCGTCCCGGTTCATGATGTGATTGGCCGCGGTGGACAGCGGCGTCGCCGACACATAACCCGAATGCAGGGGCTCCTCCGCCCCGTTAAACTGCTCTGAATGCTTCACGTCCTTGCTCCTTCCTGCTCCCTAAGAGATGTTTGGGCCAAAGACCCAAAACAGCCTTTCCGCGCCGGCATAAAGCATCGGCTCGGAAAGGCTGCGGCGGACTGCTTTAGCGGAAAAAGGAACAGGAGCGGGTTAAAGATGCTCCTTCGCCCTAACCCTAGCCCCCGCTCTCATCCGCTTTCGATGTCCATTTATTTCAACGTGATCGTGAAGCTTACCTGCTTGGAGCCGGCAGCTACGTTAATTGTCTTCTCATCGGCCAGCTCCGCGCCGTCTACCGATGCGGCCGCTCCGAGATCATTCAGCGTCAGGCTGAACGCCTTGCCGCTGCCTTCGGCGGATACGGTAATTGTCGAGCCTTGACGGGCAGCTTGAACCTTCAGCTCAGGCGTGCCTTTCACGTCGCGTACTGTAGCCGAAGCGGTTGCTCCGTCTTCCAGCGAGTAGAGGCCCAAGCTTACGCCGTCCGCAAAATCATAATCCGGACGTGTATCGTTTGCTCCAAGCGCCAGCAGCGTGTTCTGGCGGACGAACAGCGGCAGGCTCATGAAGCCGTGGGTTTCTTTGCGCCACGATCCGCCCTGCACCGTCTCGCCTGTCAGCAGATGTGTCCAGCGTCCGGCAGGCAGGTAGTATTTCACTTCGCCGGATTCGTGGAAGACCGGTGCAACGAGGACCGAATCGCCCAGCATGTACTGGCGGTCCAGCAGCTCGCAGGCCGGGTCTTCCGGGAATTCCAGCACCATGGCGCGCATGGACGGCCAGCCGTGCTCCGCCGCTTGTCCGGCTACGTCGAACAGGTACGGCATCAGGCGGCATTTGAGCTTCGTGAAGAAACGTGTAACATCAACCGCTTCGTCATCGTACGCCCACGGCACCCGGTAAGAGGTGCTGCCGTGCAGGCGGCTGTGGCTGGACAGCAGGCCGAAGGCCAGCCAGCGTTTGAACACATGCGCAGGTGCCGTGTTCTCAAAGCCGCCGATGTCATGGCTCCAGAAACCGAAGCCGGACAGGCCCAGCGACAGGCCGCCGCGCAGGCTTTCCGCCATGGATTCGTAGTCGGCGTAGCAGTCGCCGCCCCAGTGAACCGGGAACTGCTGGCCGCCGGCTGTTGCGGAGCGGGCGAAAACTGCCGCTTCATTTTTGCCGAGTTTTTCTTCCAGAACGTTAAAGACAACCTTGTTGTAAAGATGTGTGTAGTAGTTGTGCATTTTGTAAGGATCGGAGCCGTCGAAGTACACGACGTCCGTCGGAATGCGCTCGCCGAAGTCGGTTTTGAAGCTGTCCACGCCCATGTCCACCAGCTCGCGCAGGTACCCTGCGAACCATTCGCATGCGTCCGGATTCGTGAAGTCCACGAGTGCCATGCCCGGCTGCCACAGGTTCCACTGCCATACGTCGCCGTTTGGCTTTTTCACAAGGTAGCCGTTGCGTTTGCCTTCTTCAAACAAACGGGAACGCTGGCCGATATAAGGGTTGATCCAGACGCAGATTTTCAGGCCTTTTTCTTTCAGACGTTTCAGCATGCCTTCCGGGTCAGGGAATACGCGCTCGTCCCATTTGAAGTCGGTCCATTGGAATTCACGCATCCAGAAGCAGTCAAAATGGAATACGTGGAGCGGCAGATCGCGCTCCGCCATGCCTTCTACAAACGAGTTGACCGTCTCTTCGTCATAGTTAGTCGTGAACGAAGTCGTCAGCCACAGGCCGAATGTCCAGGCCGGCGGCAGCGCCGGTTTGCCGGTCAGCTCGGTGTAACGGGAGAGCACTTCCTTGACTGTCGGGCCGTCGATGACGAAATATTCGAGGCTTTCGCCCGCAACGCTGAACTGAGCTTTTTTTACTTTCTCCGAAGCGATCTCATAAGAAACGAGTTCCGGATGGTTGACGAATACGCCATAACCTTTGCTGGTTACGTAAAAAGGAATGTTCTTATACGCCTGCTCGGAGCTGGTGCCGCCGTCTTTGTTCCAGATGTCGACCACTTGGCCGTTCTTCACAAACGCGGTGAACCGCTCGCCCAGACCGTATACCCACTCGCCCACGCCAAGATCCAGCTCTTCGCGCATATAAGTAGCGCCATCGGTGTCCGTTACGTGCGCCATCGATTTGTAGCCGCTGCCGGTGATCCGTTCGGAGCCGCGGTAGAAATCAACCGCCCACTGGCTGCCTTTGCGGATGACAACGCTGAGGTTGCCGCTCTTCAGCACCGTTTCGTTGTCGTTTTCTTCCACCTGCACATGGTCGCCAGTGCCTTTGGCCAGTTCAAATACCGGTCCGCGTTCCTGCACGCCGTCAAAATGAATCAGCTTCACACCGATCACACCCGGGAGCGGGGAATGGAATTTGACCGTAAGGAGGGTCGTGTTAATCATGTTGCCGCGTCCTGCAATCGGAGTCGTGGAGACATACGAAGTCAGGCCTTCCTGCGTGCGTTCCGTATCATAATGCTGTACCGCCGTGTCCAGAGTGAATCCGTCGCGGATCAGCCAGTTGCCGTCAGTGAATTTCATTGGGAAAGTGCCACCTCTCGCATTGGTTTAAAATAACATGCTTGTTTTCGCTTACAATTGCATTATACTGATAATATTGTTCAAAAACTAATAAAATATAGCTGATTTATACTACAATTTTGATGTTTGGAGGAATAAAAAATGGATGACACCTCCCGCCGTCTGCTCAAGGAGAACCGTTTTCACGGCGACGATATGTTTCCGCTGGCCGTATACGACATGGAAGTGCCCGGAGGCGCGCATGTGCTGGATATGCACTGGCATGAAGAAGTCGAGTTTTTCCTGCTGCATGAAGGCGAAATTCTGTTCCAGCTCGATACCGATTCCTTTACGCTGCGGGCGGGCGAAGCGGTATTTATTGAGTCCGGCGACATTCACGCCGCTTATCCGCTGAACGGAGAGCCATGCGTATACACTGCGCTCGTCTTTGACCCCGATCTGCTCGCTTCCGCCCGTTACGACGCCATCCAGCAGACGGCGGTTTTGCCGCTTGTGGAGAAACGCCAGACTTTCCCCCGGCTGCTTACTCCCGGAGTGGCCTGGCAGGCCGAACTGATCGGGTATCTCCGCCGGATGATGGAAGCTTATACACAGCGGAGTCCCGGCTATCCCGTACTGATCAAAGGCCTGCTGCTTGTGATGTTGGCCCAGCTGTTCGCCGAAGACCATGCCGTCAACCGCAGCCGGATCGAAGGAGCCGATACCACAAAAATCAACCGGCTGAAAAAGGTGATTTTGTACATTCAGGATCATTACCGGGATCCCATCCGGATTCAGGAGCTGGCAGGCCTGATTCCAATGAGCGAAGGCCAGTTCTGCCGGTTCTTCAAAAGCATGACGCGCAAGACCCCGGTCGACTACATCAACACGTACCGCATCCGTCAGGCGGCCGATCTGCTGCAGCGGACGGAACGCAAAATCTCCGACATCGCGCTGGAGGTCGGGTTCGATAACGTCAGTTATTTTATAAAAGTGTTCCGCCGCAACATGCAGTGTTCCCCGTCCGGCTTCCGCCGGAATGCGGCGGCTGCACCCGCGGGGACCGAACCGCTGGACAATCCTGTGCTGGGGTAGGCGCAGCCAGAGCACGTCCGCATAAGAACCGCACTTGATTTCCCCCAATCTCCGCGTTTGATTTCCCCTGGCGCCGCCTTTGACGGCGGCACCGGGACCCGCACACCTAGTTTAAGCATCCGCCGCTGCGGAAATAATGGGATTAGCACTCTTGAGAGGAAGAAGATCCCTATGCCGCAGCACAGACAGGACAACCAGAACGGGAACCCGGACAGCCCCAAACAAAACCCAAGTCCTCCTCCGCCTGCTCCGCCGGAGGGTCCCCTGATTACCGACCTTCAGACCAGCTTGAAGGAGATTAAGCAGGCGCTCGGAAACAGCACCGATATCGGCATCCGGGAAATCACACTTGGAGAATCGCGGCCGGACGTGGCAATTCTCTACACCGACGGCTTGGTAGACCAGACCATTATCTTTGAGTCAATCATGAAAACCGTGGCGGATATCGCCAAAACTTCCGTGGATCAAGCTCCGGGACCCGGCGTCACCGCTGGCGAAAACCGGATTTTGTCGGAAATCTCGTTATACTTGCAAGACATCAAGCGGGTCAAGGATTATAAGACCCTGTTTCACTCCTTGTTGTCCGGCGACACTATTATTCTGGCGGACGGCTCCGCCGAGGGGATTATTACGGGTACACGGGGGTGGAAAGACCGCGGTGTCACGGAAACGTCCGCGGAAAATGTCGTCCGCGGCCCAAGGGAGGCTTTTACTGAGTCCCTCCGCACCAATACGTCGATGATCCGCCGGAAAATCAAAGACCCTAACCTGTGGCTGGAAACAAAGCAGATCGGGCGGGTAACCCAAACCGATGTCGCCATAATGTATATCAACGGAATTGCGAATCCGAAGATCGTCGAGGAAGTGCGCGTACGGTTGGACCGGATTGATGTGGACAGTATTTTGGAAAGCGGCTATATCGAGGAATTTATCCAGGACACCACCTTTTCGCCTTTTCCGACCATTTACAATACCGAACGTCCCGATGTCATCGCGGCGGAACTGCTTGAAGGAAAAGTCGCCATCCTGGTGGACGGAACACCGTTTGCCCTGGTCGCCCCGGCTCTCCTGGTGTCTTTCCTGCACGCTTCCGAAGATTATTACCAGCGGGCGGACATCAGCAGCTTTTTGCGGATGCTTCGTTACTTGTGCATTTTCATTTCACTGCTGGGCCCGTCGCTGTACATCGCCATAACGACGTTTCATCAGGAAATGCTTCCGACCCAGCTCCTGTTCGGCTTGGCCGCGCAGCGCGAGCAGATTCCATTTCCGGCATTCGTTGAAGCCCTGCTGATGGAAGTAACCTTTGAAATTTTACGGGAAGCCGGCATCCGGCTGCCGAAAAACATCGGCTCCGCCATTTCGATTGTCGGTACGCTGGTCATCGGGCAGGCGGCCGTCGAGGCGGGAATTATCTCCGCCGCCATGGTTATTGTCGTGGCAATTACGGCTATATCCAGTTTTGTGCTCCCTTCCTTCAATATGTCGATCGCTTTCCGGATGCTGCGTTTCCCGCTGATGGCACTGGCCGGCTCCTTTGGCTTGTATGGCATTTTTGTGGGAGTGATGGCCCTGATTCTTCATTTATGCAGTCTCCGTTCTTTCGGGGTTCCCTATATGACGCCTTTCGCACCATTGATTCCCGAAGGGCAAAAAGATTCGATCCTGCGTTTCCCGCATTGGCTGCTGACTACCCGTCCCAGACTGCTTAACAAGACGAACAGGACACGCAGGCGGGCTTATCCGCCCAAGAAATCCCGCTCTTGAATGAAAGATCATCCGGGAAAGGCAGCTGGTTCGGTATGAACAAAAAAGGGGTTTTGCTTTTGCTGTGCTTGTTCGGTCTGACGATTCTCAGCGGCTGCTGGAACCGGAGGGAATTAAATGAGCTGGCTATCGCCGTAGCCGCCGGGGTCGACCGCGTGGATGACCGTTACCGGTTGTCCGTTCAAGTAGTCGTTCCCGGGCAGGTGGCTTCCAAAAAAGCGGGCGGCGATCAAGCGCCAGCCACGTTATATACCGCCGAAGGGGATACGATTTTTGAAGCAGCCCGGCGAATGACCCAGGTGAGTCCGCGAAAAATTTATTTTTCCCACCTGCGGATGTTTGTGGTCGGCGAACGGATGGCCAGACAGGGAATCTCCGACACGCTGGACTTTTTGCTGAGGGACCATGAATTCCGCACCGATTTCTATCTTGTGGCGACCAAAGGCGTTACCGCCCAAGAAACTTTAAAAATCATGACTGCGCTGGAACCCATTCCGGCCAATAAACTGTTCAACTCGATGCAAACCTCGGAGCGGGTGTGGGCGCCAAGCGTAACCGTCACCTTGGATGAACTGGTTGACGATTTGAGCAGCGAAGGTAAACATCCCGTCTTAACCGGGCTGGAAATCGCCGGGGACCCGGAGGCGGGATCAACCCCCGAAAATGTCCAAAGCATCGATACCCGTACCAATCTTAAGTTTCACGGGCTGGGCATTTTTAAATCCGACAAGCTGATCGGCTGGCTGAATGAGTTGGAGAGCCGGGGATATCATTACATTAGAGGCGGCGTTCAAAGCTCCGTCGGTTCTGTCTCCTGCGACGGCCAAGGTAAAGTGGCACTGGAAACCATCCGGACCGATACGAAAGTCAAAGGAAAGGTAGCCGGCTCCCGCCCGGAGATTGAGATTAAGGTGTACGTTGAAGGAAATGTGGGAGATGTGGAGTGTAAGGGACTGGATTTGACGCGGACGAAGTCCATTAATGAGCTGGAAACCAAGATGGAAAAAAGGGCAGAGCAGATGATGACATCCGTCGTTACAAAGGTGCAGAAACAGTATAAGGTGGATATCTTCGGATTTGGCGAAGCCATCCGACGGGCAGACCCTGGTTATTGGAAGCAGATCAAGCAGGATTGGGACGAGCAGTATTTCCCCCGCTTGCCCGTCCGGGTCAAGGTCGATTACCATATCCGCCGAACGGGAACAACCAACAATTCTTTTATAAACAACATGGAGGAATGAGGGGTTAGGGACATGGAGATATTCCTGATCATCACCAGCACCGCTTTGATTTGCTGGGCGGAGCTCCCCGGGCTTATCCGGGAAAAAAAACGCAGCTCCGTATGGGGTTTTGCCGCTCTTATGCTCACTGCCGCAGGTATTTCCATAGCCCACACCTTGGTTACCGATCTCCCGACTCCTTTGACCTTGATCACCTTCATACTTAGACCGTTCAGCCAAGCTTTAACCGCTCTCGGTCTGCTCTAATGAAAGGAGCCTACCCATGCCGGAGTATAAATTATCTCTGCGCCAGCTCACCCTTTTAACCGCCATGTTCACCATCGGCAGCGCCATATTGATGGCCCCGGCCGGGATGGCCGCCACAGCCAAGCAGGATGCCTGGATCGCAGCATTGCTGGGCGTGCTCCTCGGATTCATCGCGGTCACGGTCCACCTGCTGCTGGCGCGGATGCACCCGGGCAAAAATCTGATTCAGATTTTTGAAGCCCTGCTGGGCAAGTGGATCGGAAAAGCGGTGGGTGTCCTGTTCCTGATCACCCTGTTCTTAAGCGGCCCCACGACGGTGCTGCAGGAAATCGGCAGCTTTGTAACCATCCAAATGATGCCGGAGACTCCCATTGAATCCATCATCATTTTGTTTGGCGTGATTATCGCCGTGGGCGCGCGGCTGGGCCTTGAAGTTTTGGCCCGTTCCATCGAGCTGATGTTCCCTTGGGTTCTGTTTTTGTTTACCGCCATGACGCTGCTGCTGCTGCACGAGATCAAGTGGGAGAAGGCACTTCCCGTATTGGAATTTGGGGTGGGCCCGCTGTTTCCGGCTGCCCTCTCCTTCGCCAGTATTGTATATTTTCCGCATTTTATTCTGCTGATGATCTATCCCGCAAGCCTACACCATCCGGAGCATGCGCATAAAGCCGTATATATCGGGAGTATGCTGGGCAGTATCGTCCTGTTCATAATCATCGCGCTGACCATCCTGGTGCTTGGCCCCAACATTACGGCCCAAAGCATGTACCCCAGCTATATGCTTGCCCAAAAAATCAGCCTCGGCAACTTCCTGCAGCGCATCGAAGCCGTTATGGCAATTATGTGGTTCATCTCTTTGTTTTTCCGGCTTTCCGTCTATCTTTACGCCATCGTCACCGGCCTTTCGCAGATCTTTCGGATCAGCAACCAACGGGTCCTCATGCTGCCTGCCGGATGGATTATGGTGGCCCTGGCAATGTTCATTTACCCCAATGTAACTTACAGACAGCAGTGGGACGCCCAGGTGTGGATCCCTTTTTCGCTTGCCGCAGGTTTCCTCTTCCCTCTAGTTCTGCTGGGGCTGTATGGAGTCCGAAAACTGATGTCAAGGAGATCGGAATAATCAGACCGGCATAGCCAGACCACCATTGCCCCTATCTTCCAGTACCATCTCAGTCATCTGCGCAGGAAACACCGGAACGGTCATGAACCCTGTCTCCCTTCAAGACGGGCCTTCCGTCTCGGGAACATCCCCTCACCCGGCTTATCAAACCCGCTTCCGGATCACAATAAAACAAGTGCTGTCAGGCAGCGGCACAGGGTTCCCCTGCTCATCCGTGAATTCGATCCGTCCGCCAAGCGCTTCCGTGTACCCCGCCTGCAGGTAATGCCGGAACACCTCAATATCCGCGCTGCCGCCCAGCCATTCGCCGATCAGACGGCGGTACTCTGGCGGAGTGAAATAGCCGAACTGCTCCTGCACTTCGTGCACATACGCTTCTTCTCCCCAGGTGTAGGTATACAGAAATTCCATGGCATCGTTGACGGGGAGCTCCGCCTCCCGGTCCGAAAGCCGGGTATACCGGATCGTCCGCCCGGCAAAATCCGCAGCATACCGCTCCAGCCAGGCCATCCCCTCCGGTTCCAGAAACTTGATTCGCCGTTTCAACTCCGCCGGTTCGGTCATAATGCCGTCCCGGATAATAATCGCCCCGCCCGGCGCCAGCACGTCAAAAGCGCTGCGCAGCGCAGCCGCCACCGTCTCCCGGTTAAACTTGTGCCCGCCAGTCGGCACATAGGAATACAGCTCGTGCAGAATCGAAGAGAAGATCACCGTATCAACCGTTCCGGCTTCCACAAAAGATTTCAGATCCAGCGCATCGCCCTGAATCACTTCCCAGCGTCTGCCCTCCCGCCGCTTCCGCTGCCGGAGCGCTTCAACCACGTTGCTGGAGATGTCGATGCCCACCGGAACCGTTCCCGGCATCCGTTCTTCGATCAAATCGAGCAGGACGCCGCCGCCCGGTCCGATGTCCAGCACCTTCCGCCCGGTTACGTACTCCAGAATGATGGCTTTGTAATCCGCCGTTCCGTTCATTTGATCCAAATAGGTTTCTTCATTGTGAAACCGGTCGAAGGCGTCCCGCCGGAGTCCAAACAGATCAAACAGCATCAGGACGGCCCGCTCGTAGAGCGCCGATTTTTCCGCCTCCATACAAAATTCAATCAGCTTATCCGCCGCCGGCGAGAAGCGGAAGTCAAAAAACGCGGTGTCCGGCAGTCCCGGCTTCCGGAAGACGGCATGCGTCAGATGCGGACTTGCGCCTTCCAGCGGCTTCCCGGACAAAATCTGCTCCCAGCTCAGCTCCGCCAAGTATTTTTCGATGATGCGCTGTTTGTAGACATTGATGCGCTTGACGCCTTTGTAATCGTAATAGATCGCCTTCATTACTTCTTCGAAGCTTACATGCGATACCTGCGCTTCCGCGGCACTCTGTGCCGTCAGCGCCATTACCTTCAAAAACGGCTCCAGCGAAAAGCTCTGGAGCGCGGATTCCACATACCAGAATACCGCCTGCTCCAGCGGTGCCAGATGCCGCAAAATCGCCTCCCGCTCTGCTAAACCTGCCCACTCGCCGGAAAAATCTTCGCCGTGAGCAATCGAACCCGCGCGCAGCCGCCGCAGCCGCTGCTCCATCACCACTTCCTCCGGCCCGCCGCTGTAGGCGATGGACCGGATCAGTCCGGCCGCTTCCTCCCGCACCTCGTCCCACAGTCCGGGTGAAACGGCCCCGATGACGCACCGGTTCAGCAGCAGCAGCACGCGTTCCAGCTCGCCGGCCTGCAGATGCCCTTCGCGCACCAGCCGGTGCAGCGGCCGGTTGACCGCAGCCGGCACCTCGCCGCGGATTTGCTGGCCGATCAGGCCGTGCGTCTCGATCAGCAGGCGCACAATACTCCGGCCGGCGGTATCCGGCCCGGCCTGTCTGCGGTACAGCTCCGCCGATCCGAGGTTATGGACGGACAAGTTTACGCCTTCGGCCTGCCATGCCGCTCTTTCGCGCAGGCTTCCGCCTTTTGCCGTCTCGGACCAGACCAGCACTTCTTCAACCAGCTCCTTCAGCCAGTAGGACTCATCCGCCTCCTCCAGCAGCTGCAGGCTCCGCCCCACATAGTCCAGCACCGGGTTAGCCTCCTGTAATTCCCGGAGAGACTGAACCCGTTCCAGATTGACCACTTTTTCTTCTGCGGATGTCAAAATCCGCAGCCAGGGAGCCGCGTCCCCTTCGGCGGCGCCGGCGCGGCAGGCAGCGATCAGCTCAAGCGATTTCAGCATCGTTTTTCCTCCTCATTATCCTCAATTTTCCTGGTTGTGTTTTAGAATTTGACACGGTCTCCCGCATTAAAGAAGCATAAGGAATGCTATAATGAGCCGTACGAATTTTTGACCCTATATTTAACCTTATTAAAGGAGCGGTACTTCTTGGAACAAAGCGGTCAATTAAAAAAAGAAATCGGTCTCGCCGTCGCCATGTCCCTCGTAATGGGCACGGTCATCGGTTCAGGAATCTTCATGAAGCCGGGCAGAGTCATTGAAGCGGTTGGCGGCTCAACGCTTGCCCTGGTTGCCTGGGTGCTGGGCGGCGTGCTCAGCATCGCGGGCGGTCTGACCATTGCGGAGGTCAGCGTCCGCATTCCGAAAACCGGCGGTTTATATGTATACCTGGAAGAAGTGTACGGCAAGGTCTGGGGCTTTTTGTGCGGCTGGATGCAGACGATCATTTACGGACCGGCTATCATCGGCGCGCTTGGCCTGTACTTCGGGACCCTGCTGTCGGATTTGTTTTCCCTCCCTGGCGGCTGGTCCGTTCCGCTCGGGATCGGGACGGTCGTATTTCTCGCTGTCTTGAACAGCTTCGGCACCAAATACGGCGGCTCCATTCAGGTGATGACCACCGTAGCCAAATTCATGCCGATCCTGCTCATTATCGTCCTTGGCTTGTGGAAAGGCAATGAGCAGGTGTTTGGCGCCAGCAGCGGTTCCATGCTGCATACCGGAATGGGTTCGGCCATGCTGGCGACGCTGTTCGCCTACGACGGCTGGATGCTGGTTGGCTTTGTAGCGGGTGAAATGAAAAACCCGGCCAAGCATCTGCCGATCGCCATCGTTGGCGGACTGTCCATCGTAACAGCGGCCTATGTCATTATTAACGTGGCGATGCTCCATGTCCTGCCTGCGGACGAAATTGTCCGTCTGGGGACATCCGCCGCAGGTACGGCCGCAACCACCCTGCTGGGAGGACTTGGCGGAAAAATTGTCAGCATCGGCATCCTGATCTCCATCTTCGGCTGTCTGAACGGCAAAATCCTGGCCTTCCCTCGAATCATGCTGGCAATGGCCGAACGCCGTCAGCTGCCGTTCTCGCGGTTCCTGTCCAAAATCTGGTCCAGGTCCGGCGTCCCGGTAGCGGCACTGGCGGTAGAAATTACCCTGGCCGTCACGGTAATGGTGTTGAGCAACCCGGACTACTTGTCGGACATGGCCGTGTTCGCCATTTACATGTTCTACATTCTGTCTTTTGCAGCCGTCTTCCTGCTGCGCCGCCGGGATCCGGGCGGCGGCTCGTACCGCGTGCCGCTGTATCCGTATGTTCCGGTCGCGGCCATTCTTGGCTCGGCGTTTGTTGTCGGCAGCACGCTGATTCATTCGTTCACCGACTCGATGGTCGCCATCGGGATTACGCTGGTCGGCCTGCCGATTTACCTTTATATCAGCCGCCGTCACCCGGAGCCAGAGCCGGGTACACGGGCTGACGGTAACCGCGCCGCTTAGAATTGTCGCGCGCTGCGCTGGAGGTGCTCTGTCAGGCCCAAAACTTTACATTTGCGCCTCTCTACGCCCACGCGTCTCACCACGCCAAAAAATCCGCCGGCGTCCTCAAACAGGACCGCCCGGCGGATTTTTTGGGTGAGATTAAACACCAAACGTGCAGAAACCCAAGAAAGGTGCAGGCAGTGGCCTGACCTGCCGCGTGGTGCCCGGCGCAGGCGGGAATCCGCCCTATCGTCAGGTGCCCGTGGCGCGGGCGGTAACCCGCCCTGCTGTCAGGTGCTGAGGCCCGCAGGCGGCAGTCCGCCATGCTGTCAGGTGCTCGTGGCGCAGGCGGCAGTCCGCCCTGCCATCAGGTGCTGAGGCCGCAGGCGGCAGTCCGCCATGCCGTCAGGTGCCAAACCGCTGACGGTACCCGCAGCGCCGGCATAGCTCCTCGACGGCCTCGCGCCGGGAGAAGCCGTCAAACAGCCGGTTCGCCCGCTCGCCCTCCACGATGTCTGAAAACGGCGTCTCATGCACATTCCCGAGATTGATAACGCCTTCGCCGTCGAGACAACATGGCACCACCGTTCCATCCACCAGAACGCCGGCCTGCGTCCGCAGCCCATGGCAAAAACCTTTGCCGTCGTCCGCCGGGGCGGACAAGCTCGGCCAGCGGAATTCGTAATCCTGGTTCAAATACACATTGCTGGCGATGCGCACACCGCTGCCCGGCGTAACCTTTTCCTCAATCCGGAAATCCAGGTCAAACGCTTCCTCCAGCACAGCCAGTGTTTCGCGGTTCCGCTGCCGCTGGGCGTTGGTTGCATTGTCCGGGGTCAGGTTCCACAAACGGAACGAAAAAATCACCTTCTGCGACTCCGGCGCACGCACAAACGCCAATATCTCCCGCAGGTAGCCTTCACGGTCTTCGGAGCCTTCATGGCCGTCGAAGCTGTGCAGGGAGAAATTCATCTGCCGCAGCGCAGGCTTGCCAAGGATCTTGGGTCCGGCCTTGCGGATCAGCGTCCCGTTGGTCGTAATGTTGACCTTAAAACCCTTGGCGTGGCTGATGTCCAGCAGCTCGCCGATTTTCGGGTGCAGCAACGGCTCTCCTTTAACGTGCAGATAAATGTGGTGGGTGTGCGGCTGGAGCTGGTCCAGAATGCCGCTGAACGCCTCCGGCTTCATAAAGCTTGCCTTGCGCTCCGTCTGCGGGCAAAAGCTGCACGCTAAATTGCAGACGCTGGTTACCTCGATGTATACCTTTTTAAATGTCTTCAAGCTCCGCTCTCCACCCGTTCTTTTTTTTAACTTAGTCCGTCGGATACACCAGACCGATCTGCCGGCGGGCCTCTTCCATCACTTCTGCCACGGCGAGCGATACGGCATGGGAATTCACCGTACTCTCTTTTGCGCCGGACTCAATAAGAGAAATGAATTCGGCCGTCTCATAATACATGGACTCGAATACCTGCGGCAGCGTCAATTCCTCTATGCTTCCGTCGCGGTACCGGATTTTTACCTCATAAGGCTGGTTGATCCGGTCGATAACCATCGTGCCGATTTCGCCTTGAATTTCGCAGGGAAGACTGGAATCGGAAATTTTGGAGTACAGGACGTTAGCTTCCATCCCCTCCTCATACCGCATCACCAGACTTCCCTGTCCGTCCACGCCGGAAGACAGCATAACCGCCTGGGCCTTCAGGCTGTCCGGCTTGCCGAACAGCGCCATCATCGGATACAAACAGTAAATGCCCAGATCCATCAGTCCGCCGTTAGCGAATTCGGGTCTGAACGCATTCAGCACATTTCCCTGGAGAAAAGCATCGTACCGCGAGGAATATTGACAATAAGCCGCAAAATAACGGCGGATTTGTCCCAGCTTGTACAAATTGTCTTTAATGACGCCGAAGTTCGGCATCAAGGTGGATTTCAGCGCCTCCATCAGCACCACGCCGTTCCGTTCGGCCGCTGCGATCATCGCCCGGATTTCCCGGCTGTTCGCCGCCATCGGTTTCTCGCACAGCACATGCTTCCCGCGGTTCATGCAGGCAATTGCCTGCTCGGCATGCAGTACGTTCGGGCTGGCGATATAGACGGCGTCCACCTGATCCGAAGCCAGCATGGACTCCAGATCAGTGTACACCGCCGGCTCCGCATATTTAGCCGCAAACGCCCGGCCCTTCTCCTCCGACCGGGAGTATACCGCAGTTAACAGAAAATGATCATGCTCCATCCCCGCCTGAATAAAGCGGTCGGTAATCCAGTTGGTTCCAATGACGCCAAAACGTACCGTCATAGGTCGACACCGTCCTTTGCTGTGATATGCCCATAGCTGTTATTGTCTCACTCTCTCCTACCCTTGTCCACAATTCTGCCGTATTTTCCCGGTAAAATCCGTCCGCATCCGACGCCCGCCGACAAAAAACAACAGGACTCCGCGTCCCCTTCCGGAGCCGCCGAGTCCTGCCGGACCGGGTAATTACCGTTTTATTGGCCAAAAAACGCCTGAAGCTCCCGGACGACCTCCGCCTTGCTGTGTTCGATCACCGTCTGGTGCTGCGGCATCGCAAACAGCGCTTCGATCTCCGCCGGGAAGGCCTGTTCAATGGGCAGCAGCGAAATTGCTTCATTGAACTTTGCCGGATGGGCCGTCGCAAACGAAATCCCGGTTTCGCCCGGCTCGTTGAACGCTTCATAAGCCGCTACTCCGCATGCTGTATGCGGATCAAGCAGATATTCATGCTCCGCCCGGTATTTGCCGATCGTCTCCAAACATTGTTCGTTCGAGACACCCAGCGCGGAAAAATCCGACTGCACCTGCTCCAGCAGCCCGCCGGAGATGCGGATTTCGCCTTCCGCCTGCAGCTTCGCCATGTAATCCGATACTTTGCCGGCATCCTCTCCGGTCAGGTAATACAGGTAACGCTCGAAGTTGCTCGCCACCTGAATGTCCATCGACGGGCTGTGGGTGCTGCGGAATTCACCCGGCCGGTATTCGCCGGTACGGACAAAACGCTCCAAAATATTGTTTTCATTGGTCGCGATAATCAGCTTGTTCAGCGGGAGGCCCATCCGCTTCGCCAGATATCCCGAAAAAATATTGCCAAAATTGCCGGAAGGAACGCTGACGTTGACCTTCGCCGTTCCCGCCGGAATTTGCAGGTAGGCGTAGAAATAATACACAGCCTGCGCCAAAATCCGCACAAAATTAATGGAGTTGATCGCCCGCAAATGATATTTGCTTTTGAAGTCCAGGTCAGCGAACAGCTCTTTAATAATGCGCTGGCAGTCGTCAAAATTGCCTTTCACCGACAAATTAAGCACGTTGGCGTCGTCGACCGTGGTCATCTGCAGCTCTTGAACCTTGCTGACTTTCTGGTGCGGGTGCAAAATACAGATCTTGATGCCTTCCTTGCCGCGTACTCCCTGGATAGCTGCAGCGCCCGTGTCGCCGGAGGTAGCGCCGAGGATATGGATCGTGCTGCCCCGTTTGCGGGATACATAGGAGTAGAGCTCGCCCATGAACTGAAGCGCGACGTCCTTGAATGCAAAAGTGGGTCCGTGGAACAGCTCCAACACGTACAGCGATTCGCTCAGCTGCTTGACGGGAGCCACTTCCGGACTGCGGAAGGCCGCGTAGCTCTTGTCCACCAAATTGTGCAAATCGTCGGCTGGGATCTCTCCGTTTGTGTACAAAGAGAAGATCTCAAGGAACAGCTCTTTATATTCAAGCGATCTCCAGCGGTCCAGCACGTCCGGTGTGACGGTTGGAATCTGCTCGGGCACCATCAGTCCGCCGTCATCGGCGAGTCCCATCAGAAACGTATCGATAAAGCCTTTTGCTTCCACTTGACCCCTTGTGCTTATATACTTCATATCCATCCTCCTGAAAACACGCGCATAAGCGGTTTGTCCGGGCCTGCCGGAGCGGCCGCCGGCCTTCTCACGCGCCACGTCACGTTAATATTATCCTCTATAGTACCACGTTTAAGCGTTAAAGTCCGTATCTTTTGCAAAAAGAGGGCTTCTTTCTCACCCTTTCCCGCTCACCAGTGCCCAGCTGTCTGCCCGTTATTGCGGCAGCTGCTCCGAAGGCTGCTCCTGCAGGGCTTTCCAGACAACTTTGTTGCTGTACTGGCGTTCTTCGCTTACATCCCGTCCGAACCAGTCCGGCGGAACAAAGGCCTCCGCTTCCGCAAGCGAGTCGAATTCGACCTCCAGCACAGAGAGTTCAAGCTGGGTGTAAACATCAATCTCCACCGTGACGCCGTTCCAGTCGGCGGTAATGCGTTTTTTGATCAGGGGGATCAGGCGGAGCGCTTCGGTCAGCTGCACATACAGCCCTTCGGAGATCCCGTATTCGATTTCTTCGCGGCTGATGCCTTTGCCGTTTTTGTAGGTATGGGTGTAAGTCACCTCTCCCGTCTGCAGATCGCGCAGCTTGCGCACCCGCAGCTCCTCGCCTCCGTCAATCGCCAGATAGGTCTGGTCAATCATCTGTTCGCTCAGAATTTTTAATTCGCCTGCTTGGAATAACTGTCCGGGGTATTCCGGCAGCAGAAATTTGCGTTCGATTTCCATAGCCATGATGGGTTCCTCCGCTTTGTCGGCGCGGCTTCGCGCCTCATTTTGTCTCAGATCCGTCTTGTAAAAAAGGGACAGCCGCTCACACAGATGCACACGGAAAAAATGCAGGTTTTGCATGGGTTTGCCTTTTATGGTGAATCTAATTGTAGGGTTACCCGGTAGGGAAGTCAATTTCCCGCTGTGCGCCGCCGCGCATTTTCCCTGCCGCTCCGCGGACTCTCCGCCCTTCCCGAGGCTGCAGCATGCCGATTTTGGGGAATATTTTTTGGCGTTTGCCTGAAACTCGCGTTTTTGCATCCAGGCGGCCAGGCAGGTTTGCTTTCTTTTTTTTTCCTTTACGTGCGCCAATTTGTTAAAATAGAGCTTGCCGGGCTTCCCGCCGAGGAAACCCGGATGCCGCCCGCCACACACGCGGTACAGGCCATCGAACGGAGGCAGGCAACATGGATTACATTATACTCGACATTGAATTTAACGGGCGCAAATTCGCCAGCGAGCTCCCGATGGAAGTGATTGAAATCGGGGCGGTCCGGCTGGACGCCTCGCTGCAGATGAAAGATACGTTCACTTCACTGATCCGGCCCGTTTATTTTTCCAAGCTTAACTCGTTTATCAAGAAAAAAACGGGCATCCCGCAGCCCGATATCGATGCGGCGCCCAGATTCCCCAAAGTCATCGGCGAGTTCCGCCGCTGGCTGGACCGCAGCGAAGACGGTGTGCTGCTGATCACCTGGGGCGGCGAAGACCTGAAGCGGATCGTGCAGGATACGCGTATGCATAAGTTGGACGACAGCTATTGGCTGGCGGTGGATACCTTCGATCTGCTGAAAGGATATTTGCGTGTGCAGCAGCTCTCGAACGACGTCAGCGTGGAAGCGGCGCTGCAGCAGCTGGATATCCCGGCGGAGGGTTCGGCCCACCGGGCGCTGGATGATGCCGTGATGACGGGCGAGATTTTTAAGGCAGTGTTTGACCGGCTCGATTTCACCCGCATCCAGAAATACAAGGATACCTACTCCAACGCGCGGGAACGAAAGCTGGTGAAGACCGCGATCAAAGCGATTCAATCGCAAAAGCTGGTGCCGACCTGGCCGATGATTGCCGAACATTATTTTGCCGGCAAAATTCCGCTGGACGACCCCCGGAAGGAAAACGAGCTGCGCGAATATTTTGACGCGCAGTGGGAGCTGGCGAAACACCGCCCGGTTCCGCCGAAGCGGCCGCCGGCTAGCCCGGCTGAGACAGGGGGCGAAGAAGACCGGGCGGGTGGTTCCGCGCAGGCCGGGGGCGAGGCAGCCCGGGCAGCCGGGGCTGGACAGGCCGGGAGCGAAGGCACCGGGACAGCTGATCCGTCGCAGCCAGGAAGCGAGGAGTCCCGTGCAGCGGCCGTTCCCGGAGAAGCAGCCGGGCAGGAACCTGGGCAGCCGGATGCTGCGCATTAATAATCCCGGAAAGCAGCCAGGCTATCGAGTAGATCTCGGTAGCCTTTTTGGCTGCCGCCATTTTGCCTCCATGCCGTCAGGCGTTTCGTCTTCACCCTGCCACACCCTGCCGTCCGCTGTCGCCTACAGCCAAAGCCACTCTCACCCTCACTTCGTGTCCATCCCCTTCACGCCGCCCAAGCCCTCTCGCGCGCCGTAGTGTTTTTTTAAAATTCACCCGCCCTTATGTTAAAAACACCTGTTGACCTTAACGCAACGTAAAGGTGTACAGTGAAGAAGTCAGGAGGTGACAGCCATGGAATACACCGTACAGAAGCTGGGACAGCTCGCCGGAATCAGCACCCGGACGCTCCGTTATTATGATGAGCTGGGGCTGCTGAAACCGGCCCGGATCAATTCTTCGGGTTACCGGATTTACGGGGGGACCGAGGTCGACAAGCTGCAGCAGATCTTGTTTTACCGTGAACTCGGTTTCCCGCTGGAGACGATCCGGGACATTCTGAACGATCCCGGCTTCGAGCGAAGCGCTGCGCTGCGGGAACACCGGGCCAAGCTTCTCGACAGACGAAAACAGCTGGATCGGCTGATTGCAAACGTCGACCGGACGATTCAGGCAGCGGAAAGGGGAATACCAATGAGTGATCAAGAAAAATTCGAAGGCTTGAAACAGGAGTTAATAGACGAAAACGAGCGGAAATACGGTAAGGAAATCCGGGAGAAATACGGAAACGAACAGGTGGAGAAATCGAATGCCAAGTTTAAAAATATGACCGAAGCGGATCATGCGGAAATCCAGCGTCTGGAGGCGGAGATGTTCGAGCAGCTCCGGCTCGGCATGGAAGACGGCGATCCTGCAGGCGAACATGCACAGCAGGCAGCCGATTTGCACCGCCGGTGGCTTACGTTTTTTTGGGAAACCTACACCAAAGAAGCGCACGCCGGCGTGGCCCAAATGTACGTGAACGACGAACGTTTCACTGCGTACTATGACAAACATCAGCCCGGTATGGCCGCATTTTTGAGGGATGCCGTTCACATCTATACGGGAATGAAGGCATAGAACATTGTTTTGAATAGCGGTAAAAGCACAGGCCCGGCAAGGTTCTCCCTTGCCGGGCCTGTGTACTTGTATTAGCCTTGCAGCCCGCTGTGCTGCCGCTCCAGCAGGGCCCGCAGCTCCGCCGCCGGAATCTGCCCCGGCGCTGAAGCGCGGCCCGCCGATCCAAACGTCACGGCGGACCCAAACACTTCGCCGGCCAGCCGGCTGACCAGTCCAAGCCCGGCCATCGACATTGTAATGATGGGCCGGTCCGCGTACCGCTCGGTCATCACCCGGGTCGCCTCGAGCAGTGTCAGCACATCGCCTGCGCTCTGCGGCATCACCGCAAGCTTGGGCAGATCGCCGCCCAGCTCCTGTGCGCGGCGCAGCCGGGAGATCAACTCCTCCAGCGGCGGCGTCTGGTCAAAATCGTGGCTGGAAACGATGGTATGTACTCCAGCAGCATGCGCCGTATGAATCAAATCCCGCACGATGTCTTCCCCGCTAAAAAGCTCGACATCAATCAAGTCGGCATGTCCCGATGCCGCGGCCGCACGGTTAAGCGCCGCATAAGTTTCGGGAGCGATATCCCGGAGCCCGCCTTCCCGGGCCGTACGAAAGGTGAAGATCAGCGGAAGGTCGCCAGCCGCCGTCCGGATGCGGCCAAGCGCCTCCATCGCAAGCTCCGTATTGTCCGCATGCTCGAAGGCGTCAACCCGCCATTCCACGAGATCGGCCCCAAGCGAAGCCGCAGCCGCGGCCTCCGCTGTCACCGCTTCAAGCGACGATCCCATGAGCGGCACGCACACTTTCGGCCTGCCTTCGCCGATCGCCACCTGCCTGATTTTTAACTTTTTCACCTGCAGCCACGTCTCCCTCTCTTCATCCCTCTCCTACTTTAAAGGAATGTTGTACTGATTATAAAGTATCCCATTTTTGCCCGGAAAGCCAGCCATTTGCCTATCAAATCAAACCAGACACCTAAGAATACAAACCTGGAAGCTTTACCGGTACTTACAGCCCGTCCATGGATATTCAGGTGGCGAGCAATTTGAGCGTTACTTGTACTACCTGCTCGGTGAGGATGCCGTGAAGCTCTCGGAATATATGGCAGGACTGCAATCCGAAGGTTCAATCCGGATTGACGGGGAGCTGTTTGCCCGGGTGCAGGCTGACTTTGCAGCGCTGGGTGTCAAAAACCAGCAGTGTCTTGACACCATCAGCAAATACGACAAAGAATACGGATATCTCCTCGATCCGCATACGGCCTGCAGAGTAGCGGCTTACGAAGCGTTCAGCGGTCCGGATGAAGTAGCAATCAGCTTCGCTACCGCCCATCCAGCCAAATTCGACGAGGCGATTGCATTGACCGGCATCAAGCAGGAGTTCCCGGCGCAGATTTCCGCGCTGTTCTCCATGCCGCAGCATCAGACCGTCGTAGAGCATGACAAAGCGCAGATTGTGCGTGAGCTGCTGGCTTTTTACAGATAAACCAGACTGCTGGCGGCTTAACTAACCAGCAACGGTGATTATAAACGCCAAGAGCCCCGTTCTTCGTCTGAAGAAGGGGGCTCTTGGCGTTTTTGAAGCTGCGCACTAAGGCTGCGAATATAAGCCTGCACACATAAAGCTGTGCATATAAGGCTATGCACATAAGGCTGCGCAAAAGGCCGCGATCTGCTCATGCTGATTTATCATTTAAATGCCCCGCACTGCTGCCTGCTGCTGTTCCCTGGCCTTTTCGCAGAAATCGGCGACTTTATAGGAGATGTAAAAGGACAGCATTTTTTCTGAATCGGAGAAATCGGTCTCCAGCAGTCTGGCGATATGATCCAATTTATACCGGAGGGTATTCCGGTGAATATAGAGCTCGTCGGAAGCGAGCTGCATGTTCCGGTTATTTTTAAGATAAACAAAAAAGGTCTGGTACAGGGCGGACTGATGGGCAGCGTCGTATTCCTGCAGCCTCAGCAGCTCCGGATGACGGTATACCTGCTCCCCGCCGGCTACCGCCTCGGCAGAAAGCAGCTCATAGAGCTGGACATCGGCATACCAGGTCAGCTGCTGCCTAGGGCAGAGAATCCGGCCGATGCGGATTGCGCTTAAGGCTTGCAGGTAGTGCATTCTGCACCGGGTCAGGCTGGAGAACATGCTGCTGAGACCTATGGTGATGCCGGTCTGGTCCAGAAACTGCTGGAGCTGACTGCTGCGGGCAAGCTCTTTGGAGAACATTCCGTCATGGATCATCACGATCCGGCCTTCGTAATAGCTGCAGGGACTGCCGGGAAACAGCTGTTGTAAACGTTCTCTTAAATAGTCATCATAACGGCCTGTTCCCTCATAGCGGGTTAGATCAAATAGCAGTACAGCCAGTTGTGGGCCGAACTTTAGACCTGCCGATAACATCCGGTCCCGGATCATGCCGGACTCCTGAAGCTGTTGATCCAGCAGCCCGCAGATGAAATCCTCCACTTTTATATTCTTGGCGTTGCGGTAATAACTGCTCTTGCCCATCTCTTCCGCCAGGATGGTGGCCGCAACCGCCAGCAGCTCGGGATCCCTGGGCCGGAAAGGGGCCCTGCAGCCGAGCAGCAGCACGTTGCCGACTTGCTTACCGCCTACTTTTATTTTGGCGATCAGCTTGGTATTTGCCGTCTCTTCGCAGGTAACTTCATACGCAGCATCCGTCTGTTTTCCCCGCCTTACACTTTCCATCCGGTTCACAGCCGCAATAAAGTCATATGAGCAGTAACCCTTGCGGATATTCTCTTTCCACAGATAATCGTCGATATCTTCCTCGCCGGAGTGGGCCACAATCTTGAAGCTTGCGTCAAACACAATCACGGGATTTCCCAGCAGCCCTGCGGCTGTGTTCACAATGGCCGGCAAGCCTGCACCAGAAATGTATGCTGTGAACAAAGATGCGGTATAGTGCTCCACTTCGATTCGTTCAAGCTGCAGCTCATTTAAGGTAACATCCATTGGTATCGCCCCCTAATGATCATAGTGCAATCTGCACTATAAAGAAGTGATTTTTGGTGCTTGTAAATATATTCACAATATATCCGGAGCCTTACACTATAGGTGGAGGTGCTGAGCAGATGAAATATGAGAAACTGTTTGCAGCAGGACAAATAGGAGGTCTCACCCTGAAGAACCGGATTGTCATGCCGGCAATGGGCACGTCACTGGCAGCGGCCAGCGGTGAAGCCTCGGATGAAATGATTGCTTTCTATGAAGAACGTGCCGCCGGAGGCTGCGGCCTGATTATTACAGAGATTACCCGGGTGGATAACGAAACGGGTGTGGGAACCCCCAATCAGCTGAATGCAAGCGATCTGCTGTTCGTTCCGCGGCTGGAGAAACTGGCGAGGGCTGTTCACCGCCATGACAGCAAAATTTTCCTCCAACTGCAGCATCCCGGACGGCAGAATCACGGGAGGATAATTGGCGGCAGGCAGATTGTGGCGCCAAGCGCGGTCATGTCCTCGGCGATCGGGGAAATGCCCCGGGAGCTGTCTATGGAAGAGGTTGAAGGGCTGGTCCGCAAATTCGTCTTCGGCGCGGTTATCGCCATGGCGGCAGGGATCGACGGCGTGGAAATCCATGGTGCCCACGGATATCTGATCGGGCAGTTTCTAAGTCCGCTGACCAATCTGCGGACTGACAAATACGGCGGTTCACTGGAAGGCAGAATGCGCTTCCTCAGTGAGATTGTTCAAGGCATCAAGCAGGCCTGCGGGAGCGGATTTCCCGTATCCGTGCGAATCGACGGGGATGAATTTGTGCCTGGAGGCATTACGCTGGAAGAAGCGCTGCTCACAGCGGAACATCTGGAACAGATCGGTGTGGACTGCATCAATGTAAGTGCTGGCACCTATGAATCTTCCAATACGATCATTGAGCCGATCTCCTACCCGCAAGGGTGGAAAAAACATCTTGCCGCAGCCATGAAGCAGGCCGTTCAGATTCCGGTAATTGCTTGTGATGTAATCCGCCAACCTGAGTTTGCCGAGAGTCTGCTTCAGGAGGGAAATACGGATTTCGTGGCCCTCGGAAGAGCCCAGCTGGCTGATCCGGAGTGGGGGAATAAGGCGGCAGAAGGCCGTGAAGCCGAGATCAGAACCTGCATCTCCTGCCTGTATTGTATCCAGGAAGTGATGGAGTGCAAGGTCATCAAGTGCGCCGTCAATGCGCGTGCCGGGCGGGAGCTCGAATTCGCCGAGCCGCCACGAGATGGCGGCGGCAGGGTGGTAGCCGTGATCGGCGGCGGTCCGGCAGGCATGGAGGCTGCACGGATTCTGGCGCTGCGGGAGTTCAAGCCGGTGCTGTTTGAGGCACGGGATGTGCTGGGAGGCAGCGTGGACCTGGGAAGCCGCCCGCCGCTCAAAGAGAAGCTGAACTGGTTCATCGCCAATATGCGGCATCAGCTGGAGCAGCTGAATGTGGATGTCCGGCTCTCGGCGGAACCTACACTGGAGCAGCTGAAATCGCTCCAGCCGTATGCGGTATTTGTCGCTGCCGGGGCACGGCCGATTGTGCCCCCCATTCCGGGAGTGGAGAAGGCGGCGGTCTGTACGGTTGTCGACGTGTTAAGCGGTGCAGCTGTAATCAAGAACAAGCGGGCGGTAGTCATCGGCTCCGGCATGACAGGCCTTGAGACGGCGGAATATCTTGCCGCGCACGGGAATCAGGTTACAGTTGTGGAAATGCAGCCCCGGGTTGGCCCGGATGCGTATCTTCCGAACCTGATCGACATTGTTACCCGGCTGAAAAAGAGCGGGGTAGAACTGCTGGCTTCCACGAAGCTGGTGGAAGTGCAGGACGGAGCCATTGTGCTGGAGAACAGTGCCACGGGTGAAACCTCTGTGAAGGAAGCAGATGCCGTAGTTCTGTCCATTGGAGTTGCACCTGAGCGTTCATTCACGGAAAAGCTCAGGCTGGCCCTTCCAAAGGTGAAGGTGATCGGTGATGCCGGCAAGCCCGGCAGAATCGGGCAGGCGATTCAGTCCGGCTTCGAGACAGCTTTTGTTCTCAATTGATACTAAATTCAAGGAGGATCAATGATGGGAAGTTTTGTGAAAAGTTTCGAAGATATCAAGAAGTACGGAGGCAGACCGACCACGTTCTATGATGCAGAGATGCTTACGGTGTATTGGGAGACGAACCCGGAGATTATCGGACGCCTGCTGCCGAAGCCGCTGAAGCCTGCCAGCCGTCCGCTCGTCAATGCGTTTGTGGCTGACTATCCGGCAACGAACTTCTGCCCGCCTTACCGTGAAGCCGGATTGTTCGTACTCGCCGATTACAACGGACAGTTGGGCAACTACTGTCTGTCCATGCCGATAACGAGCGATATCGGTATGGCAATGGGCCGCGAAGTCTGCGGACTGCCCAAAAAGATGGCCGAGATCAGCCTGAACCGTTCGGAACACACCTTCGAAGGGGGGATCAGCCGGCATGGCATTGACTTTTTCAGCGTAAAAGCCGTTATGGAGGACCGCTTCAATGACGGCGAGGCTGGAGGGATTCTGGAGCAATATTACGGCAAGGACATTCCTTTATACAACATCAAGTATGCCAATGCGGTTGACGGAAGCGGATTTGATCTCATGCCTGCGCTGGTGACCCAGCGGCTGGCCAGTGATGTCAAGGTGTATAAGGCTGCCGAGGCTTCGATTACCTTCCGTGAGTCTCCGCATGATCCATGGAGTGAGCTTGAAGTCGTGAACATGCTGGGAGCAGTCTATACCGTCAGCACAAATGTGCTGGAAAAAGGAAAAGTGCTGGAGCAGCTCCATCCGATGGAGTTCCTGCCCTATTGTTATCTCCGCTGGGACTGGTGGGAGAACAAGCTGCAGCCGGAATATACTCCATCGTCCTTATAAGCCGGGAACACGGCATTAGCAGAACCGGATTACCAAACGAATTCAGGAGGGTTTGTGATGAACAATCTTTTTGACTTAACGGGTAAAACAGCGATTGTGGCGGGTGCATCCAGCGGGATCGGTGTGGAGTTTGCGGAAATGCTTGCGGAGCAAGGGGCGGATGTAGCCATAATGGCCCGAAGATATGACAAGTTGACAGCGGTGGCTGAGAAGATTACGGCGCAATATCCGGAACGCCGGATTATCCCCATTGAATGCGACGTAACGAAAGAAGTCCAAATTATTGCTGCGATTCAAAAAGTAATCGCGGAGTTCGGCAAAATCGACATCCTGCTGAACAATGCCGGCGTAGTCGATTCCGTGCCGATTGAGGCGCTGGAGGAGGAAGCCTGGGACCGGGTGCTTGATACCGATCTGAAGGGTGTATTCCTGATGTCCAAACATGTAATCCGCCATATGAAGGAACGGAAATACGGCCGGATTGTTAATACCGCCTCCATGCTGGGGCTGACCGCTTCGGCGTCCATTCCGACACATTCTTATAATGCAGCCAAGGGCGGAGTGATTCACCTGACCCGCGGGGTGGCAGCAACCTATGCGAAACACGGAATTACGGTCAATGCGATCGGACCCAGCCTGTTCAAGAGCGAAATGACGGAGCATACGCTTTTTTCGGAGCAGGCATTGAAAATGTACAACGCCGTATGCCCGATGGGCCGTCCCGGCAATCCCGGTGAGCTGAATGGTGCTGTGTTGTATTTTGCTTCGGATGCCTGCAGCTATACTACGGGGCAAACATTATTTGTTGACGGAGGCTGGACAATTATATAATCCGGGAATGTTGTGAGGAAAAGCGCCTGCATTTATGCAGGTGCTTTTTTTCACTTGCCGAACCTATCGGAATTTGTCGGAAATTACCCCTGAAAAGCACATGACTACCCTGTTGAGTGTTTAATAAGCTCAGCGGCATATCCCATCCGCTTTCCGCAAGCGGCGAATCTCATCCAACCAGGCTTCAGCCCTCCTATCCTACTAGTGCTACGCCCTCTTATTCTATTAAGGCTCAGTGGATCCCGTGCTGAGAAGCCCCGCTCTGCAACCGCTGAACGGCCGCTCGCCCATTCAGCGCAGGCCGGGGTTGTACAGCAAGAAATGCATGTTTGGGATAGCCCCACTTTTACCCGGACCTGCACCGGCGCCAGAAACCGGCTATACAACCAATATCAGGATATGCTATGATAGACCCGAAATCGCTTACAGAGGGATGTCCGACAGCCGTTTGAGCAAACGATTGCACAAACAGCAAAAGCGCTTGATTATCTATCTACCAGACAGATGGCACTATCCGGTGCATCCGGCCCTGGCTGCTTGCTGCTGTCTTCCGCTGTCTTCTGCTGCCTGCTGCTTGCTTCCTGCTCATCCGAACCGCTTAGCGGCAGCCTGCAACCCGGCGTCCCTGCAGCATGAATCCGCACACGAAGCATCATTTCCGCCTTACCAATACGGATCAGGAGGTTTGATCAAGTGAGTGAGAAGAAAAAGCCAACCGTCGCTTATTTCAGCATGGAGTACGGACTGCATTCCGATTTCAAAATGTACGCTGGAGGGCTCGGCATTCTAGCAGGCGACTACATCAAGGGAGCCAAGGACATTGGCGCGCCAATCGTCCCCATTGGTTTAAAATGGAAGCAGGGCTATACGGACCAGCAAATCGGCCCGGACGGCAAGCCTTATGATTCCTATCATAATTACGAGTATGATTTTTTGGAGGATACAGGCGTTAAAGTCACCGTGAAGATTCGCAAAACCGATGTCGTCTGTAAAGTGTGGAAGACCGACCGGTTCGGCAACAATCCGCTGTATTTGCTCGACACGGACATCCCCGAGAACGGCGACACTTGGATTACGGGGCAGCTGTACGGCTGGTTTGGCGAGGAGCGGATTGCGCAGGAAATTGTTCTTGGCATCGGCGGCGTCAAAGCTATGCGCGCACTGGGCATCCCGATCGACGTATATCACTTTAATGAGGGCCATGCGGCTTTGGCCGCAATCGAACTGATCCGCGAAAAAATGAGCGGCGGCAGCACCTTCGAAGAAGCCTGGAAAGCGACGCGCCAGGAAGTGGTGTTCACCACCCATACGCCGATCAAAGAGGGCAACGAAACTCATCCGCTGGATCGGCTGGAGTATATGGGCGCTTTTAACGGGCTGACCCGCAGCCAGATGGAGCGCATCGGCGGCGAGCCGTTTAACATGACAGTCGCCGGGCTCCGGTTATCCCGGATCTCAAACGGCGTTGCCGAGCTGCATGCGGTTACGGCAAATAAAATGTGGAAAGAAGTTGCCGGTCGGTCGCCCATTATCGCCATCACCAATGCGATCCACACGCCAACCTGGGTCGACGAACGGATCACCCGGGCGTATGAGGCGGACGGCGATCTCTGGGGGACCCATACCGAAATCAAGGGCGAGCTGATCGACTTTATCGAGCAGCGCTCCGGCACGCAGTTGAATCCGGATCACCTGCTGATCGGCTTTTCCCGCCGGGCGGCTCCGTATAAGCGCAGCGATCTGATCTTCTCCCAGCCGGAAGTGATAGAGCCCTACCTGCAAAGCGGCAAAATCCAGATCGTCTTCTCCGGCAAAGCCCATCCGCTCGACGATACCGGCAAACGGATTGTCAGCAATCTGGTGGCGATGATGCGCAAATACCCGAACAGCGTTGTCTTCCTGGAGAATTACGATATGACCATTGGCGCCATGCTGACCCGCGGCTCCGACGTTTGGCTCAACAATCCGCGCCGTCCGCTGGAGGCGAGCGGCACCTCGGGAATGAAAGCCGCAATGAACGGCGTGCTGAACTGCTCCATCCTTGACGGCTGGTGGCCGGAAGCCTGCATCGACGGCGAAAACGGCTGGCAGATCGGAGATGGGTTCGAAACGACCGACTTTGAAGTGCTCGACAAGCATGACAGCGACGCCTTATTCGATACGCTGCTGAACCGCGTCCTTCCAGTTTACTACGACGACCGCGAGCAGTGGGTGCGGATGATGAAGCGAAGCATCCAGACTACCCGCGAAGCCTTCGCCACCCGCCGGATGCTGGAGGAATACTATAACAAGATGTACATGAAAGAGTAAATATCTGCTTATACACCCGGGGTCACACGGGAACCAAAATTCTGTCCAGATCTTTATAACTTGATCCGATTTTTACGCAACTTAAAACCCTCGCCCGCGAAGCGAGCGAGGGTTTTAAGACGTGCGACTTTTCTCGAACCATCAGATTGGGATTTTTTATTAACACTTAAAAATAAAACAATTCTTCGAATTTCTTATCTAGTGCAATGCATAAGATCAATGCCAATTTCGCGGTAGGATTGAACTGCCCCGTCTCTATGGAACTTATAGTATTTCTCGATACCCCGACCATCTCAGCCAATTGTGCCTGCGACAGTTTAAGCTCCGCACGCGCTTCCCGCAGATTATTTTTTAAAATCAGCTGTTCACTCATGCTAATTCTTCACTCCGAAAATATAAAGAATTACAAAGGAAAGGCCTATAATGCTTCCGAAAATGAATTTCAATAAATCTATCTTTTTAAGGGTAACCTTGTATAGTCCAAGACCTTCGCACCCAAGGTAGCCAAAAAACAGGGCTATTAATGCAAAGTTTGTTTCTTGTAAATCATTGTACAGATTAAAAAGCGCCAATAGTAGAAATACCCCTGCCATGCCAATGACTCCACTTTTTCTTCCTTTGCTTAAGGCAAATTCTTTTCCCTCATCTCTTTTTTCTTCCCTGCTTTTTTTCAATACTTCATCCTTATTCATACAAAGATCTCCTCTCTGTTTCACGGATGATGACAAGAAAACTTGTTATCATCATTATAACTATGCAAAGTTTTCTTGTCATCACTTTTCGCCAAGTTTTCTATGCAAAATTTCAACACCAAAATTTGTAGTTTATAATAATTATAAAAAAGTATTGATTTCTACATATTTATTTACTATGATACTTATACTTAATCTAAAATCAATTTAACGGGGTGACAGTAAATTATGAGCCACAACAACCATTTAACTACCAGCTGGGGAGCGCCGGTCGGCGACAACCAGCATTCGATGACCGCGGGCTCCCGCGGTCCTACATTGATTCAGGATGTCCATCTGCTTGAGAAGCTGGCCCACTTTAACCGGGAGCGGGTGCCGGAACGTGTTGTGCATGCGAAAGGTGCAGGGGCGCACGGTTATTTTGAAGTAACCAATGGAATGAGCGCCTACACCAAGGCGGATCTGTTCTCGGAAGCCGGCAAGCGCACCCCGATGTTCATCCGCTTCTCGACGGTTGCCGGAGAACTCGGCTCGGCCGATACCGTCCGCGATCCCCGCGGTTTTGCGGTGAAATTTTATACAAATGAAGGCAACTACGATCTGGTCGGCAACAACACCCCCGTCTTTTTTATCCGGGATGCCATCAAATTTCCTGATTTCATTCATACGCAAAAACGCCATCCGCAGACCCATCTGAAAAACCCGAACGCGGTCTGGGATTTCTGGTCGCTATCTCCCGAGTCGCTGCATCAGGTAACGATTTTGATGTCCGACCGGGGGATTCCGGCGACGCTGCGCCATATGCACGGCTTCGGCAGCCACACCTTCAAGTGGGTAAATGCGGAGGGGCAGGCCGTCTGGGTGAAATACCATTTTAAAACCGAACAAGGCGTCCGGAACCTGGATGTGGACCTCGCGGCCAAAATTGCCGGGGAGAACCCCGACTACCATACCGAGGATTTGTTCAACGCGATTGCCTCCGGCGACTTCCCGTCCTGGAAGCTGTACGTGCAGATCATGCCGCTGGAAGACGCGAATACGTACCGTTTTGATCCATTTGATGTAACCAAGGTATGGTCGCAAAAAGATTACCCGCTGATCGAAGTGGGCCGCATGGTGCTCGACCGCAATCCGGAAAATTACTTTGCCGAGGTGGAGCAGGCCACGTTCTCGCCGGGCTCGTTCGTTCCTGGCATTGAAGCGTCGCCGGACAAAATGCTGCAGGGCCGCCTCTTCGCCTACTCCGACGCTCACCGCTATCGGGTTGGCGCCAACCATAACAGCCTGCCGATCAACCGGCCGAAGGCGGAAGTGCACAACTATCAGCGCGACGGCCAGATGCGCCACGACGGCAACGGCGGCGGCTCCGTCTACTACGAGCCGAACAGCTTTGGCGGACCGCAGGAATCCCCCGCTCACCGTACGGCTCCGTTTGAGGTGACCGGCCAGGCGGACAGCGTCGCCTACGATCACAACGACCACTACACGCAGGCCGGCGATTTGTACCGTCTGCTTAGCGAAGAAGAACGCAGCCGGCTTGTACGCAACATTGTCGGCGCAATGCGTCCGGTCGAACGGGACGATATCAAGCTGCGCCAGATCGGCCATTTCTTTAAAGCTGATCCGGAATACGGCCGCCGCGTGGCGGAAGGGCTTGGACTGCCGGCGCCTACAGAAGAATAAACCGACGGCTTGTCCGGGATTTTAATCAAGTCCACCCCTTGTCCCTTTTACAGCGCCTATAGCTGACTCAGTCTCTTCGGGGACTTTGACATAGCAAACAGCCGCTTCCTGTCCCCCACAGGAAGCGGCTGTTCTAATTTAAGCAGAATTTTTGTTGCCTCTTGGCGTCAACCTCTTCTTCAGAACCAGTTACCCGATGCATGTTATCCAATGAACCGCCAGCGGTGTTTCTAGGCTCTTGATAACGCTTGCCTGCTTGTGTCACAATCAAACAAGATGCATACAAGAGGAGGCCAATCAAAAATGAGAACGATCAAGCTGGGAAGCAGCAACCTTGATGTGCCCGTAGTGGCGGTGGGATGCATGCGCATCAATTCGCTGGACAAGCCGGAGGCGGAACGTTTCGTACGGTCCGCGCTGGAGCAGGGCGCCAATTTCTTTGACCATGCCGACATATACGGCGGAGGGGATTGCGAAGAGATTTTTGCAGAAGCGGTCGGAATGAATGCCAGCGTGCGCGAACAGCTCATTCTCCAGTCCAAATGCGGAATCCGGCAGGGCATGTTCGATTTTTCAAAAGAGCATATCCTCTCCTCCGTTGACAGCATTTTGTCACGGCTGAAGACCGATTATCTTGACGTGCTGCTGCTGCACCGTCCGGACGCGCTGGTGGAACCGGAGGAAGTCGCGGAAGCGTTCGACCGCCTGGAAAGCTCGGGCAAAGTGCGCCATTTTGGCGTGTCCAACCAAAAGCCGATGCAGATCGAGCTGCTGGCCAAAACAGTCAAACAGCCGCTGGTCGCCAACCAGCTTCAGCTCAGCATCACAAACGCTACCATGATTTCGAACGGAATCAACGTGAACATGGAAAATGAAGCGGCCGTTGACCGCGACGGCAGCGTGCTGGATTACTGCAGGCTCCATGACATCACGATCCAGCCTTGGTCTCCGTTCCAATACGGCTTTTTTGAAGGCGTATTCCTCGGCAGCGATAAGTTCCCGGAATTGAACCAGGAAATCGATAAGCTGGCTGAAAAATACAGCGTCAGCGCCACCGCCATCGCAATCGCCTGGCTCCTCCGCCATCCGGCGAAGATGCAGCCGGTGATCGGAACCATGAACCTTGAGCGGCTGAAAGACTGCTGCCGTGCCGCCGAGATTACGTTGACCCGCGAAGAATGGTACGCCATTTACCGCGCCGCGGGGAACGTGCTGCCTTAAGGCTTGAAGTTCGGCGGCCGGACAGCAAAACGGCACAGTATACAGAAGCCCCGCTCTTGGCGTAAGATTGAACGCAGCAGGCTAACTGCCCGCAGGCGTTTTATCCCCCGCAAGAGCGGGGTTTTATTTTTTTGGAGAAATTGTCACAGAACGGTCCGCTTCCTTGTCTTCTGTATGTACAATAACAGGGAGGGATTAAGATGAAACTTAGAATGAACCACCAGGCGGTTAACCGGACGGCGTATGATACGATGATGGCGATGGAGCAGGCGGTATCCCGCCGGTTCGCGGACAAAGTACTTTATGAGCTGCTGAAGATCCGGGTATCCCAGATTAATGGCTGCGCGTTTTGCCTGGATATGCACGCAAAGGACCTGATGAAACTGGGCGATTATTCGGCTCACATTTTGCTGCTGCCAGTGTGGCGCGAAGCCCCCTGCTTCAGTGAACGGGAGCGCGTTATGCTGGAGTTCGCCGAAGCGGCGGCGCGGATTAGCGACGGCGGGATTCCGGATGAGCTGTACAGCCGGGTAAGAGAGTTTTTTAGCGAAGAAGAATATGTTGATCTGATTATGGCCGTGAATACGATTGGTTCCTGGAACCGGCTTGCAATTGCAACAGGCATGTATCCAGGCTGTTTTGACCGTACTGCAGCCCATTAAGGAGGAGTAGAGGATGGAGGAGATGAGACAACGGCAGCCGGCTGGTGACAGTACGGCCCCGGGCCTGTGGGAGACGTGGTATCTGGAGTACCGCCGCTATGTTTTTGCGGTTTGCTACCGGATGCTCGGTACGGCTGCGGAGGCGGAGGATGCGGTGCAGGACTGCTTTTTGGAGCTTCGCCGCAGACCGCTCGAACAGGTCGCCAATCCTAAAGCCTATTTGGCCAAAATGGCGGTCAACCGCTGCCTGAATCTCCTCTCCTCCGCCCGTAAGCAGCGGGAAGTCTACACGGGAGAGTGGCTGCCTGAGCCGTTGAACGAAGCGGCCGGAACGGATGGATCGCCCGGGGAGCGCCTGGAGCTAGGCGAAGAACTGTCCTACGCCTGTCTGGTTATGCTTGAGCGGCTGAAGCCGGCGGAGCGGGCAGTTTGGCTGCTGCGCGAGGTATTTGAATACGAATATGCGGAAATTGCCGAAATCGTAGACAAATCCGAAAGCAACTGCCGGCAGCTTTTCAGCCGGGCCCGCCGCAGTCTTCCGTCGGGCATGGAGACTATGCCCGCCGTCCAGCTGTCAGCCTCCCGGCGCAGGCTGCTGGACCGGTTTATTGCGGCGTTTTTTGCTCATGATGTGGACGCCATGCTGGAGCTGCTGGCCGACGAACCGGTGTTTACCGCCGATGGCGGCGGCCAGGTGCATTCCGTGCTCAGGCCGATGCATGGACGTAAAGGCGTGCTTGCGCTGCTGACTTCGCGCCGGGTGCTCACCAAGCTTCGCGGCCTCCGCCCGCAAATTGCCGTATTAAACGGCGAAGCGCAGGTGGTTTTTGCCGGTGAGGACGGCATCATCCATGCAGCGCTCTGCCTCGAAATACCGCAGGATGAGGAGCGCCTCCGCTCCTTTTATCTGGTCGTGAACCCCGATAAACTCCGCACGCTTCAAGCTGCACAAACCGATAAACCGGACAGTCCGTAAGGATCGTCCGGTTTATCTTTTGGCGGTTTATCGGTTGTCGGTCTACTGTTTGTCGGTTTATCGGTTTGTCGGTCTATCTGTTTGTCGGTTTATCTGTTTAGGGTTTATCGGTTTGTGGGTCGGGGCAGGAGCTCTGTCATTACGAAGCCTTATCCAACAGCACCGGAGCGGACATCTCGCCGCCGGACACCGGAGCTAAGGGAGCGGCCTCCTCGTCTTTTCCAGTCTGGAACCCGCCTACTCTCTGCTTCAGCTCATCTGACATGCGGCTGAGCATCTCGGCCGACGCGGTCATTTCCTCCATAACGGCCAGCTGCTCCTCCGTAACGGCTGCGGCATTTTGGGACTGTCCGGAGATTGTCCCCGACAGGGTCACCAGCTGGGTCTCCGAGCGCAGCAGCTGTTCAGCAATAGCGGACAGTTCCTCCGTTGCCGCCGATACCTCCTGCGCCTGCTCCGCCAATGCCCGGGTAGAGTCAAGCACTCCATCAAACGCATCTTCGGTCCGGGCGAGTTTCTCCATACCCGACTGGACCTCGTCCGTTCCCGTCTTCATCGAGGCCACCGCCGCTTCCATGTTTGCAATGATCCGCCCCGCAAAAGCGGAGATTTGGCCCGATGCCTGCTCTGTCTCCTCCGACAGCTTTTTGACTTCGCCGGCCACTACGGCAAATCCGGCACCATGCCCGCCCGCCCTTGCAGCCTCTATGGCCGCATTCAAAGCAAGCAGGTTTGTCTGACGCGCAATTTCCCGGATATACTCCGCGATTTTTTGAATCGTCTCCGACTGCTCGCCCAGCTCAAAAATAATGCCGGACGATTCACGGATGCGCTCCTCCACCTGATGCATTTGTCCCGTACTTTCGGCCAGAAGCCGTTTGCCGTCGTCCGCCCGTTTCTTCGCCGATGCCGAGGCATCCGCGGTCCATGCCGCCGCTTCGGCAATCCGGCTTAGGCCCGCTGCGCTCTCCTGCAGCGCCTGGCGGTTCTCGTCAAGGCGTTCCGTCTGGTTGACGGAGGATGTGCTAATCTCCTGTACAGCCGCAGCGATATCCGTTGAGCCTTCAGCGGCTTGGCCGGCGCCTACGGCCAGCTCTCCGGCAGCGGCAGCGACATGATCCGCGTTCTCCCGGATCGCGAGCAAAAGCGACCTTAAGTTGTGCTTCATCTTATTAAATGCGGACGCCATTTCTCCCAGTTCGTCACGCTGCCGGACGTCCACATCCGCACCGGTCAAGTCGCCGGCGGCGATCTGCCCGGCGGCTGCCGCAACCCGGCGGACGGGACGGGCAATCATACGGGTCAGCAGGTAGGCAAGAAGCGCCACCAGCACAAGAGCCAAGCCTACCGCCCCGGCGAGAATCATCCGGATGTCTCCAATCTTTGCTGCCGTCTCCGCTTGGGAAGCGTCAAGCTGCTGCCGCTGGTATTCGGTTAACCGGTCCGCTGTCTCTGTCATCGCCCGGGACAAAGGTACGCATTTTTCCTCGATCCCTTGAATCATCCGGGCATTGTCCCCGTTTTCCTTATATGTACTTAACTCCGCTATAACCGCCGCATATTCCTTCTCCTGCTGTCCCAGCAGATCGGCCAACTCACGGGCCGTATTGCTTTTCAGGCTGGCGCGGAACGTTGCCAGCGTCTCCGCAAACCGGTCGCGTCCCGTCCGGTACCGTTCAAGATGCTCCGGATCGCCGGTCAGCAAATATCCCCGCGCGTCCTTGCTCTGCTCAGACGCGTCGTTTTTCAGCTCCTGCGTCTGTACGATTTTGGTTACTCTGTCCCGCAGCATCTCCTGATAAGCAGCGTTTACCACGTTTAACTCATACCCTCCGATCAATCCCACCATCAACGTGATGATCAGAACCGCGGCAAAACTCAATGTAATTTTGTGTCCTATTTTCATTCCATCTAGCCCCTTCGTAGGATGTTATCTGTGCCTTTATTCCTATATATCCGTTTTCCACCGGCTTGAATCGACAAATTACGAGTTTTAAAAAATAAATATATAAAATTTAATTTTCTATGTTTATGTTTTACAAAACTTATCGATAATTTGTACAATTTTACCTTTATCCCTCCTACTCCCTTCTCCCTGCTGCTCCCTAATCCATATCTCCTGTTCCTTATTCCCTCGCTCCTGTATATAACAAAACAAGGGCCGCTCCAGCCATAAACATGGCGAGGAACAACCCTTGTTATAAAGTCGTACTATTTCAAAATATCCAGGTGCCTTCAGGGAAGAAAACAGCGTGGAACGGTTCGTCAAAAGACCCGTTTACGCGCCGTCCCGGTTTTATCTATCTCCCTCCTGTGTCCTCTCCCAGTACCTATCCCAGCTTCAGGCCAACCGTCACAATTTCACAGCCTCCAACCGGCAGCGATGCTGCCGCCTCTCCATCCGCTGCAAGTGCCTGGCCGGCAGACTCCAGAATGTCGGATTTGTAGACACCGCTGACCGGCAGCCCGGTCTCCAGCCGCAGCGCAGACGCCGAACCCGTCATATTGTACCAGCGCAGCATCAGGTCCCCGCTGGCTTCGCTCCGTTTCAGCGATGAAAAAGCAAGGTTGCCGCCTGCCCACCGGATAGGCGCGTAAGAAGCGGGCAGCGTGCCTTCCTGCAGTTCGGCCTGGACGGCCGTCCAAGGAATCTGGAACTGGTAAGCCGCGGCGTAAGCGCCCGACTGCTCCGGTTGGCCCTGATGCGGAATCAGCAGCATTTCAGCGGTGTGCTCGCCGGGACACTGTGCTTCCGGCGTCGGAAACCAGCCCCAATCGCCCAGCTCGCCGACACAGCGCAGCAGCGTAACCGCAATCGTATTGCGGCCATCCCGCATAACCTCGTATTCATTGAGCCCCAGGTTAGCCACCGTCAGACCGGCCGCTTCTGCTTCGCTCACGGTTACGAACGCCTGCTGATGCTGTGTATTGCTTGGATTGGCCCATTCCGGCGCAGGCTCATTTGGCCGCTTGGCAATCTCGAACATTGAATCCGCCGCATGGAACGCGGTATCCAAGTCCGTCGGGAACAGCATCCGCAACCGGTGATCTTTGGCCGTATTGGTTATAAAAGATTGAATCCGCAGCCCCTCGCCGTCCCGCTCCAGCGAAAGGACGGTGCGCAGCGTCAGCTTGGCTGTTTCGGCAGAGCGCTGGGCTTTCCGCTCCGGATAATACACCAGCGCGCGCTGCTCTTCCTCAAGCCATTCATCCGCCGAAGCCGGAATCTCCCATTCATGCACGATTTCCACAGCCGCGCGGTAAGGCGCATCTTCCAGCACATGAATACTTGCAGTGAGCCCCTTCGTCGTCAGGGCTGTTTCGCCCTCCGGCTGGCGGTACATGTATTCGTTGCCGATGTCGCCCGTATTTTCATATACACCGAGATCGGTGTATATGCGGCCGCTGGCTTTGTGGGTCAGAGTGAACGACCCGTCGTCCGCGATCTCGGCGCGCAAAATACCGTTCTCCAGCACGCGCGCTCCGCTGAGCAGGGACGGCTGCTCAGGGGTTTGCCGTGCGCTTTTCACCCAAGCGTAGGTCCGCAAGCCAAGCGCCGGAATATCCGCTGCCTGGAAGGTGAGCCGTACGCGGCGGCACATAAACGGCTGGCGGAACCGGTCGTTTGGCAGGTCATAGCCGAAGGACAAACCGAGGTCTTCCGCTGTGCAGGCGACCGGCTCCCCTTGTTCGTCGACCAGCACGCGGCCGGACAAGTCGAACGCCTTCATCCGGCGGGCCGTCTCTTCCAGCGTGTACCCTTCGCGCAGATACAGGCGGGAGGCGTCCAGCTCGACGGTTACCGTGCCGCTGCGGCTCCAGCCGCTTGTGTTGGCGACGATAAGCGGCAGCGCTTCTTCGCCATACGCGGCAAACGCCGACGTATCAGCCGCTCCCGCCAGCGTGCGCAGGCTTTCCTCCACGATGCCTTCGGCCACGTGTCTGCTTTTTTCAAACCGGGTCACCATCTCCCGGTGCACTTCGTCCACGCTGCAGCCGCAGATGCTGTCGTGCGGATGATTTTGCATCAGCGTCTTCCACGCATAGGTGAAGAGGTGATGCGGATATTTGCCGCCATGCAGGGACGCGAGCGCGGCCAGGGGTTCGGCTACTTTTTCCAGCATGGCCTGTCCCCGCTGATTCATCTGCTTCAGATAGACGCGCGCCGAAGCGGTGTTGACCAGCGTTCCCCAGCCGTCCGTGCGCTGACTGCGCAGCTCGCCTTTGACCGAAGACAGCTCGCGGCCTTCAATGGCGCGCTCCACCGCAGTCACGTAGTCCGCAAAATTGGAGTGCTTGAATTCCGTATCCGGATACAGCTTCTCCGCTGTCCGGATCGCCTCCGGCAGGTCAAGCTGAAGCGGCTGGTGGTCGCAGCCGTTCATGAACAGCAGCTGATTTGTTGCGGCGAATTTTTCCGCGTCCGCCAGCTTGCGATCCCAAAAAACGCGGGCCTCCGCTTCCCCTGCCGGCACCTCGTTGCCGTTGGAGTACCAGTTGGCGAACAAAATGCCAAGCACCTTCGAGCCGTCCGGCCCTTCCCAAACCAGCTCCGAATAAGAGGATTCGTACCCGTCATCGGAGACCGTATTGTTAAACCCGGTTGGCTTCACGCCCCGTCCAAAAAAGGCGTTGGTAATGCCAGACTGCCGCATCAGCTGCGGAATTTGGCCGGTCAGGCCAAAGGTGTCGGGGAAATAACCGATTTTGGACGGCTGCCCGTACACGGCCGAGTCCTTATGGCCGATCTGCATATTGCGCACATTGGCTTCCGAGCTTGTCAGGAACGCATCCTGAAGGATGTACCAAGGTCCGATAAAAATCCGGCCGCTGCGGATATGGCGCTCCAGACGTTCCCTGTTCTCCGGGCGCACCTGCAGGTAATCTTCAATGATTATCGTCTGTCCGTCGAAGAAAAAACTGCTGAATTCCGGCCCTTGATCCAGCTTATCCAGCAGATCGTCCACCAACTGCACTAGCCGGATGTGATGTTTTTCGTACGGCAGATACCATTCCCGGTCCCAGTGGGTGTGGGAGATGATATGGGCTGTTCTTTTTTTGTCCGTCATATGCGATTCCCCGCTTTCTTTGGAAAAATATTAAGCTTCCGCTTCCAGCGGGTATTTCTCCATATACTCCAGCAGTTCGTCGGCCGTCGTGAAGGCGAGGCCCGTCACGGTATCCGCACAGCCGTAGTAAATTGCGATCCGGCCGGTATCGGCGTCCGTCAGCGCGGCGCACGGAAAAGTCACGTTTGGAACGTCGCCCACGCACTCATACAGCGTCTCCGGTCCAAGAATGTAATAACGCGACCGGGCTTTCACTTTCCACGGCTGATCCCGGTCCAGCAGGGCAACGCCCATCCGGTACACAAATCCGTTGCAGGTGTTGATTACGCCATGGTAAATCAGCAGCCATCCCTTGTCGGTCTCGATCGGCACCGGTCCCGGCCCGATTTTTTTGGACTGCCAGGCAGATGCGTCGCCGTTAACCGTTCCCATCACATAGCGGTGTTTGCCCCAGAACGTCAGATCAGGACTTTCGCTGTAAAAAATATCCCCAAACGGTGTATGCCCCGTATCGCTCGGACGGCTGAGCATCGCGTAACGCTCCCCGATTTTGCGCGGGAACAGGACCCCGTTGCGGTTATAAGGCAGGAAGGCGTTCTCCAACTGGTGGAACGTTTTGAAATCGGTGGTGTACGCAATCCCGATCGTCGGGCCGTGGTAGCCGTTGCACCAGGTGATGTAGTAGCGGTCATCGATTTTGCAGACACGCGGATCGTAGCGGTATTCCCGCTTGGTTACTTCCTCATCGCCTTCGAACTGGATCGGATCGTGATTGATGTTCCAGTTGATGCCGTCGTCGCTAAATCCGGCAAAAATATCCATGCTCACGGACTTGGAATCGCAGCGGAACACGCCGGCATACCCGTCCCCAAACGGCACGACCGCGGAGTTAAACACGCTGTTGGAGCTTGGAATCGCATGGCGCTCGATAATCGGGTTCTGGGAATAGCGCCACACCGGCGCGTTCAGGCCTTGCGGTTTTTCCTGCCACGGTATATTTTTCAGGGACTCGCCAATAATTTTCGTCATGATCAGGTCTCCTTTTCGCTGATAAGTTGGATGGTTAAAAATATCTGGGTTTGCACGCCGCTTACAGCAGCTCCTCTTTCATCGCCCGGTACACCAATTGGGAGAACAGGCTGTTTGACCAGGCAAACCATTTTCGCGTAAACACGTTCGGGTCATCCGCCATAAAGCCTTCATGCATATAGCCGGTGTCGGCGTCGGTTGCTTCGAGCAGGGAGATCATTTCCAGCTTCTCTTCCTTGGTCGCTGCCGTCAGTCCTTGCATGGACAGCGCCATATGCCAGATATAGCCTGGAGGCGTGTGCGGGCTGCCGATGCCGCGGGCCGCTTTTCCCTCGAAGTAAAACGGGTTCTCCTTGCTCAGCGCAAAACGCCGCGTGTTGCGGTAAATGGGATCGTCCGCTCCGGTATAGCCAAGGTAAGGGATGGACATGAGACCCGGCGTACCGGCGTCGTCCATCAGGCAGTAGTTGCCGTACCCGTCGGTTTCGTACGCATAAATCGGCCCGAATTCGGGATGCCGGTAAATGCCGTACAGCTTGATGCCGTGATCAACTTCCAGCTCCAGCTGTTTCAGCTCCGCCAGGAATTCGAGGTCGCGGTACACCCATTCGGCGAACTCCTGCATCTGGCGCAGGGCGACCACCGCAAACATATTGCCCGGGATGTTGTAATGGAAATCGCAAGCGTCGTCGCTGGAACGGAAACCCGACCAGATCATGCCCGTGTAATTGACCGGCATACCCAGCCCGCCGTTTTGCAGCGTATCCTCCATAATGCCGTTGCGGCGTTCAAAACGGTACGGCGACCGCTCAGCATGATGCTGCTCCGTGCGGAACAGGTCGTAAATGACGCGCAGCGCGCGTTTGAAATCGGCCGTGAAAAAGTCGGTTAATCCCGTCTCCTTCCAGTAGGTGTAAGCAAGCCGGACAACAAAGCACAGCGAGTCGATTTCGAACTTGCGCTCCCATACCCATGGGGACATGTCGGTTTGATCCCCCGTGCTCCAGTGCCAGTCGTTCGCGCTTTCGTTAAAAGCGTTGGCGTACGGGTCGATCAGCACATACTGCGTATGCCGCTTGATCAGGCCGCCGATGATGCGCTGCAGCTCCGGGTCCTCCGCGGCAAACGGCACGTAGTGGATCACCTGCTCCACCGAATCCCGCAGCCAGCAGGCGGGAATGTCGCCGGTAATCACGAAGGTGGTGCCGTCGTCCAGCAGCTTGGTTGTTGTCTCCAGCGTGTTCGGGAAACAGTTGCGGAACAGCTGGCGCAGCTTTGGCCGGCCGGCGAGCCGTTCGTCGGCTTCGGCAAGCACCTGCTGGATGGATGCCGGCAGCTCAAGCGCCGGCATGCTGATTTTGGGTAGTCTGAATTGTTCCAAGTCGGGACACTCCTTTGCGGTAACGATATAAGGTTTATAAAGGTTGAACCGTTCCTCGTCAGGACTAGGAACGGATGCGGATCGTCTTGATTTCGAACGGAGCAAACGTCAGACTCCAGCCCCCTTGCTCATCCCGGGCGATGGGCTCCAGCGTCTCCTCCAGTGCGTTGGATACCCAAGCTCCGGCATCCGCTTGCGGCCAGTTCAGCCGGATCGTCTCCCGTCCGCCGGACGATTCATAAAGCCGCAGTACAATGCCTTCGCCGTCTTCGGCGGGCTTGACGGTATCCAGCACCACATGCGCGCCTTCGAACGGCAGGAGCGTGTCGTCGGCAGGACGACGGACAGGCAGTGCTGAACCGGCTGCGTTTCCGGCTCCGGCAGCCTGTGCACTCGCATCAAGGGCCTGCGAACCGGTTCCGGGAGACTGCGTCCCATTTCCTTGGGCCTGCGGTGCAGCATTGGCAGCCTGCGTTCCTGTCCCAAGGACCTGCGCTTTCGCATTAGCAGCCTGCGAACCGCCAGCCGATACCTTTCCTGTACCGTCCCCGGCATCTCGCGCAGGATAGCCATCAGCCGGTTCTACTGTCGGGTCGCCATCAGCCGGCCCTACTACCGGACCGCCGTCAGCAGGCCCTACTACCGGCCATACCGCCGGCTCGTGATTCAACTCCGCCGCCTTGCGCAGCGTGTGGGCCGCACGCCAGTCGCCTTCGTGCGGATACAGCGAGTAGGTGAACTCATGCTCGCCAAGGTCCGCCGTCACGTCGGGCCACTTTGGCGCACGCAGCAGCGACAACCGGATTGTACTGCCTTGGGTGTCGTATCCGTATTTGCAGTCGTTCAGCAGGCTGACACCGTATCCGTATTCGGAAACATCCGCGAACCGGTGGCCGCATACCTCGTATTGCGCCTGCTCCCAGCTCGTATTGCGGTGGGTTACCCGCTCCAGCGCGCCAAACGGGATTTCATAAGTCGCCTTGCTCGTGACCACATCAATCGGAAATCCGACCTTCAGCAGCTTGTTTGCTTCATTCCAGGATACCTGCGTGCGGAAGTCGATCCGCCGGTCGCGGCGGTACAGCACCAGCTCCTGACGGATTTCCGAATCTCCAAGCTTCCAGCGGAACAACAGCGTATCCGCCACCGGACCCGATCCGGCCAGCTTTTTCTCCAGCAGCTCGGCTTCCCCGGCAGGCTGTTCCTCATAACGGCTGTCGATGTCCCAGGCATCCCACAGCGTCGGCCGGTCATGGAAAAAATGAAACCGGTTTGCCCGCTCACCGGACTTCACAATCTCCCGGCCCGCCGCCTTGTCGAACAGGCTGACGATTTCGCCGCGGTCATTAAACCGCAGCTTGTAATACGGTGTCTCCCAGCTGTCGCCCAGATCGCTCCCTGCCGCAAAGGATGCCGCTTGTGCACCGGATGGCTCCAGGCCAACCTCGGCAGGCAGCGACTGCGCACCCGTGCCTTTCTCCTCTACCCCGCCAAGCGCCAGTTGCCGGGCCGCATGCTCCAAACTTGGCCCGCCAGTTGCAGCGGTTTCTTTGCGCACCCACACCGTCTTGTAGCCAAACGCGGCGACATCCGGCACGCGTACACGCAGCTTCATGGCTCCGGCTTCGCCCGGAACGGGCTCGCTGTCCAGCAGCGCCCCGTCCGCGTCATATATGGACGCGGCTGCTCCATCAGTCTGAGGCAGCTCGACAACGGCGTCCCGGCGCCAGCCCAGGCTGTTGAACACCACGTAAGGCGTGCCTTCGCCGGCCGTATCAATGGAAGCCGCCAGCGCCTGGAGTCCGGCCCCAAGGGCGGACGAACCAAGCCGGAATACCTCGCTGTACTCTTTTTCCGACGTCTCATACGCTTCCGTAATCGCCGAACCGGGGATGATGTCGTGGAACTGGTTCAGCAGAATCAGCTTCCAGCCGTCATGAATCTCCCGTTTCACCTCGGACGCCGCCGTCTCCGGAAGCAGATTGCCCGCGACGGCCAGCGTCAGCCACACCTCGGCTTCCCGGTACAAAATCTCGGCTTTCCGGTTATGCCGCTTGTTCCGGGCATGCGTCGTGTACGTGCCGCGGTGCAGCTCCAGGTACAGGTCCCCCTGCCACTGCGGCAGCTTTGGCTGCGCCTCCTCAATCCGGTCAAAAAACGCCCGCGCCGTGCTGTACTGCGAAACCGGCTGGCCGACCATCAGGTCCGCCCGGTCGATGTACTCCAGCATCTCCCGGGTGACGCCGCCGCCTCCGTCACCGTGTCCGTACAGCAGCATCTGCTCGGCATGCCGCTCTTTTTCGCGGAACGACTGCCAGTGATCATGCACATCCTTCGGCAGCGTATTTTCATTGACGCCGTGATTGAGATACGACAGCATCGGCGTGCCGTCAATGCCGACCCAATGGAACAGATCGTAAGGGAACACATTTGTATCATTCCAGCCGAGTTTGGTTGTCATAAAGTAACGGATGCCGCCGTGCTTCAAAATCTGCGGCAGCGACGCGCTGTAGCCGAACGTATCCGGCAGCCACTCGATATCCGAACGAAGGCCAAACTCCTCCTCATAAAACCGCTGTCCGTACAGCATCTGCCGCATCAGCGATTCGCCGCTTGGCAGGTTGAGATCCGGCTCGATCCACATGCCGCCGACCAGCTCCCAGCGTCCTTCCCGGATCCGCGCCTTCACCTTCTCGTACAGCACGGGATCGTTGGTCTTCAAATATTCGAACAGCAGCGGCTGGCTCTGCGCGTACCGGTATTCGGGATACTCGTCCATTAGAGCGTTAACCGTCGAGAACGTGCGGCTTGTTTTGCGCACCGTCTCGCGTGCCGGCCACAACCAGGCAATGTCGATATGCGACTGGCCGACCATGTGAATCAGGCCTTCGGCGTTGCCGCCGATTTCACGGGTCCGCTCCCGCAGGCGGGTTTCGATATCCGCGATAGCCTCTCCCCGTTCGGTCCCCCCGGGGCTTAGGCGGACAAACGCGTCCATCGCCTCATGCAGCGCCCCAATCAGGCGCGTCCGGCGGAAATCCGTCTCCGGCAGCAGCACCGCCGAGTCACGGATGATAACGGCCGTGTACATGAGGGAGCGCACGGGCCGGTTCACCCGGACGAGCCGGCTGATAATCCGCCGCACCGGCGGCTGTATGACCGCCTGCTGGTTCAGCGGGTCGACCGGCTCGGGGATCGGGTCGTACAGCTCGATCTCCAGCTCCGGCCGCCGGCCCATCGTCCGCGGATCCAGGACCGCAAACGTGTGGTTGCGGTCCAGCCCCTGCCGGGACTCCCCGTTCACCCGCAGCAGCCCTTCTCCGCCGGATTCAAACACAAGGCCGATATCGTCTTCGGGCCATTCCTCCGGCAGCTCCGCCGCGGCGCGGAAAAAATACGTCGTTCCCTGCACACTCGGGAACAGGTCAAAGGATTCGCTGCCGCTGAACGCGGCGGCCTCGCCGTATTCGCCTTGCTTGATATACTCTGACGTATGCACGCTCCATGCTGTAATGTCCCGTGCTTCCAGCCACTGCCGCTCGGACAGCTCGCGGATAAACCGTCTGATCCGTTCCATGCTCTACTCCTCCCGGACGGTAAGTTCCGTCTCCAGCGTATCGTTCACATGCCGTCCCACTCCGATCCGGAAGACGCCCGGTTCAACAACAGGCGTATAATCGGGACCAATATATTGCAGTTCCTCGGCGCCCACCGTAAAGGTGACGGTCCGGCTTTCTCCCGGCTGCAGGAATATTTTGCGGAAGCCCTTCAGTTCCTTAGCCGGCCGGGTTGCCCGGCTCACAACATCCGACACGTACAGCTGCACAACCTCAGCCCCGGCAGCCCTGCCGGTATTGCGGACATCCACGGTCACCGTGGCCGTGCCGTTTGCACTTATGGCGGCGGGCTCCACCTTCAGATTGGAATAATCGTATGTCGTATAACTCAAGCCGAATCCAAACGGATACTGCGGCTGCGAGTCGGCTTCCAAATAACGTTTGCCGCGCGAACGCTTGCCAAGATAATGCACAGGCAGCTGTCCCGCATCCTTCGGCACCGATACCGTAAGCCGGCCGGACGGGTTCACATCGCCGAACAAAATATCAGCGATCGCGTGCCCGCCTTCCTGTCCGGGATACCACGCTTCAAGCAGAGCGTCGGCATTGTCGTCGATCCAAGGTTCGGCAATCGGCCGGCCGTTGATGTAGACGACAACCACCGGCTTGCCGAGCTTGCGGATTTCCTGCAGCAGCTCAAGCTGCACGCCCGACAGCCGCAGCGACAGCCGGTCGATGCCTTCGCCGCAGTCCATATCGCTCAGGTGGTTGCCCGTTACCTTCGACGCGCCCGTCTTGAGGTCAATGCTGCCTTCGCCGAAGTCGCGTGCGCTTGAGCCGCCGAGCACCATAATGACCGTGTCGGCCCGGGCGGCGGTCTCCAGCGCGTAAGCAAAGCCTTCGCGCGAATCGTCCTTCACCCGGCAGCCCGGCGCGTACAGCACACGCTCCGGCTCATCCGCGAACCGGGCCCGGACGCCGTCCAGCACCGTCGCCACCTTGGCGCGCGGCTGCGGAGACGTGTAGTCGCCGAGCTGGTTGTAGCCGGCGTCAGCATTTGGCCCGATCACCGCCAGGGTGCCGGAGCCGGCGCAAAGCGGCAGCACGCCGCCGTTCTTCAGCAGCACGATGCCTTCCGCCGCAATCCGGCGCGCAAGGTCCTTGTGCGCTTCGCTGCCGATGACCGCTTCGGCCCGGTCCGGGTCGGCCAGCGGCCGTTCGAACAGGCCAAGCCGGAATTTCAGCGTCAGCACCCGGCGCACGGCCGTGTCCAGCACCGCTTCGTCCAACCGGCCGGACCGGACCGCATTCACCAGATGCTTCCCGAACATTTCGCCGGACATCTCCATGTCCACACCGGCGGAGATTGCCTGCACCGCCGCTTCCTCTCCGTCTTTGGCGGTGTCATGCCCGGACGCCAGCATGTCGATTGCGCCGCAGTCGGTGATTACCATGCCGTCAAATCCCCACTCCTCGCGCAGCACGCGCTGCAAGAGCTCCGTGTTCGTCGTGCAGGGAACGCCGTCGATTTCGTTGTAAGCCGGCATGACCGACGCTGCCCCGGCTTCCACCGCTTTGCGGAACGGGTACAGGTCGACCTCCATCAGCTCTCTGCGTCCCATGTGAACAGGACCGGCGTTGCGGCCGCCTTCGGAGCTTCCGTAAGCGACAAAATGCTTCAGCGTCGCCCCAACGCTCGTCTCCCGGTCCAGTCCGTCGCCCTGCAGGCCCTCCACCGAAGCGACGGCGAATTCCCCGATCAGATACGGGTCTTCGCCGAAGCACTCCTCGGTGCGTCCCCACCGGGGATCACGCACGACGTCCAGTACGGGCGAATACGTGACCGCGCCGCCCTGGCTGCGCGTCTCCAGCGCAACCGCCCGGCACATCTCGCGGTACAGGTCGATGTTCCAGGTGCTGCCGAGCGACAGCGGCACCGGGAACACCGTCGCGCCAATCGCCATATGCCCGTGCGAGCATTCCTCCCCGATCAGCACCGGAATGCCGAGCCGGGAGTGCTCCATTGCGTAGCGCTGGATCGCGTTCACCGCCTCGGCCCCTTCGCGGGGGCTGAGTCCGGTCTCCAGCGTGACGCCGGTCCAGGGATCGGCCCGAAGCGTGCCGTACAGTGAGCCGACGCCGCCTTCGCGGATCATGCGCTTAAACGATTCGGTCAACGTCAGCTGTCCGTCTTTATATTCATAGGTCTGCCAGCCGAACGGCTGGATCAGCTGGCCGGCCTTTTCTTCCAGCGTCATCAGCCCAAGCAGATGCTCCGTCCGCTCTTCTATAGGCTTCGTACGGTCTTTGTAGATCATCGTTCTCCACTCGCTTTCCTGTACAATTGCCTCCGCGACATCTCCTCTTTCCTGTCATTCAATAATTTCAGTCTATAGCGGGAGGTTCTTTCTTTATGAATGGCCTGCTTGTAACCAACGGAGTTACCTTTATCGCCAAACCTGCTTCTCTCATCTCAAAACTTATTCCTTAACCGCGCCAACCGTCAGACCTTGAATGAAGTAACGCTGGAAAAACGGATAAGCAAAAATAATCGGTCCGGTCGCCAGCACGACCATCGCCATCCGGGACGTATCCTGCGGCATGGAGCGCAGCGCCTCAAGGCTGAGCGAGCTGTTTTGCGAGTTCTGCAAAATAAACTGCATGCTTGTTTCGATCCGCATCAGCATGGACTGCAGCGGGACAAGATTCGGATTGTCAATGTAGAGCAGGGCGTTAAACCAGTCGTTCCAGTAGCCCAAGGTGCTGAACAAGGCAATGGTGGCGAGACCCGGCAGCGACAGCGGCAGCACCAGCGTCAGGAAAATGCGGAATTCGCCCGCCCCGTCGATTTTACCGGATTCGATGATGGCGTCAGGCACACTTGTGCTGTAGAACGTACGCAAAATCATAATGTAGAAGGCATTTACGGCGAGCGGCAGAATGAGCGCCCAGATGGAATCCTTCAGTCCAAGCAGCTGTGTCACAATAATGTAAGTCGGGACGAGACCGCCGTTAAACAGCATGGTGAAGAAAGCGAAAAACGCAAAGAAATTACGGTACTGAAAGCTTTTCCGCGAAATCGCGTAAGCGTAAAGCGCGATAAACAGCAGGCTGACAATCGTGCCCACAATGGTTACAAAAATGGTAACACCGTACGAACGCAGCAGCGTATCGCCGGATTGGAACACGTAGCGGTACGCCTCCAGGCTCCATTCGGCCGGAATCAGCCGGTAGCCGTCTCTTGCCAGCGCATTTTCATCCGTAAAGGACAGGATTACGACGAACAGGAACGGGAACACGCACAGCAGGGCGAACAGTCCCGCGACCAGATTGAAGAGAATGTTCCACACCCGCGACAGCTGGTGAAAATCGCGTGTTTTGATGGTTTTGGCAGACATGTGATTCACTCCTTTCCGTGTGTTTAGAACAGGGCGCTATCCTTGTCGAATTTGCGCACAACATAGTTCGAGGTAATCACCAAAATGAATCCGACCACCGACTGGTACAGGCCGGCCGCGGTGCTCATGCCGATTTCCCCGGTTGTTTTCAATCCGCGGTATACGTAGGTGTCGATAACGTTTGTGACGCCGTACAGCGTACCCGAATCCCGCGGCACCTGATAGAACAGTCCAAAGTCCGCGTAAAAAATCTTGCCGATTGCAAGCAGCGTCATAATCGTGATAATCGGCGTCAGCAGCGGAATCGTAATGTTGCGGATCTGCTGGAATTTGCTGGCCCCGTCGATCATCGCCGCTTCATACAGCGACTTGTCGATGCCCATAATCGCCGCAAGATAGACGACACTGTTGTAGCCAACCGCTTTCCATAAGTACACGAAGATCAGAATAAACGGCCAGTATTTTGACTCGGAGTACCAGGAGACCGACACGCCAAACAGCTGGTTCAGCAGCCCGCGCTCCGAGCTCAGGAAGGCAAACGCAAAATAGCCGACAACGACCCAGGACAGAAAATACGGCAGGAACATGCCGGTCTGGTATACTTTGGCGAGCTTTTTATTGGCAATTTCGGACAAAATGACCGCAAGCAGCACGGATAAGAGCAGTCCGATCACGATAAAAGCCAGGTTATACAGCAGTGTGTTGCGCGTTATCACATAAGCGTCGTTTGTGCTGAACAGGAACTTGAAGTTGTCCCAGCCGACCCAGTCGCTTTTTACGATGCTTGCCCAGAACCCGTCACGGCTGAAGCGGTATTCCTTAAACGCAATGACGGTGCCTACCATTGGAAGATAGGAGAAGAACAGGAACCATAACGCCCCGGGCAAAACCATAAACAGCAGCACTTTGTTTCGCGATAAATTCTTGAAAAAACGTCCAACCATACCCATGGTTATCATCCCTCCTGTACCGGAAGAAGTCTTTGAACCGCACCTTCCTCCATTTAAAAAAAGATCGGGCATGAGGCTCATCACCCGCCCGATCTTTTGGTTCATGCCTGCCTGCTTGATACTATGGCGTTACTTGTTGTTTTCCGCTTTCCAGGCGTCGATTTGCGACTGCGCTTCGGCGATGATTTTGTCCAGGCCGGCGGCTTTGAATTTCTCGTTGGCTTTTGGCAGATATTCTTCCGGCTCCACCGTACCGGTCATCAGGGATGCCCAGAACTCTTCTTTGACGTTTTGCACGGCTGCGATTTCGTTAGTCACCTTGGAGGTGTCGAAGTTGAAGCCGAGCAGCGGCGCGTTGACGCCGGCGTCGTTGAATTTCTTGAACTCTTCCCATTTGTTTTCCGGGTCGCCTTCGTTCAGGTACGTGATCATGATGTTGCCGAGCGAGAAGGTCGGCATATCGTAGTTTTTAGCGTCCGGCAGGTTTTTGATCATGTTGTCATTAACTTTTTCGTAGTGCACGCCTTCAATCCCCGAGTCGATCATGTTGCGGAGCACCGGATCGGTGTTCAGCAGGTTCAGGAATTCCATCGCTTTTTCCGGATATTCGGAGTTCGCGGAGATGGCCTGCATGGAGCCCATTACGGACCAGTTGTAGATGTAAGGTTTACCGGCAGGTGTCGATACAACCGGATAGCCGTAGCTTGCGGACCAGAGGTTATCGGCCATCGGCTGGGTAGCCGCGCGGTCGGTGAACCATTTGCCGGATTTGTACAGATCGTCTACCGATGTTGTGGTAGCAACTTCCGGAGACAGGTAGCCGGCCTGGTAGAACTTGCGCACTGTTTTCAGCGCGTCTTTCAGTTCAGGCGTTTCGAGAATGTTGACCACTTTGTAGTCTTTGGTATCGAGATATACGGCCATCGGCATTTTTTCGATGATGTAGTCGAACGGCATGATCGGCATAAAATCCTTTACCATGGCGTAAGGCGTGATGCCCGGCTCGGTTTCCTTGATTGTTTTCAGCATCGGCTCAAGGTCCGCCATCGTTTTTACAGTGCTGATGTCCAGTTTATGTTTGTCGAGCAGTTCCTTGTTGAAACGGAACACTTCCTGTGCGGGCAGCTCTTTGTTGGCTGGAATGGCGTAGTTGTGGCCGTCAACCTTGGAGCCTTCCAGGAAGGCGGGATCGATCGTTTCCTTGATGCCTTTGCCGTATTTCTCCAGCAGATCGTCCAGTTCCATGAAGGCGCCTTTACGCGCGTTCTGCACATAATCGAAAGCCCAGGAGCTGGTGAACAAAATGTCCATCGGTTCGCCCGAAGCGGCCATGACCTGCATTTTTTGCGTGTAGTCGCCAAAATCGATCATTTTCATGTCGATCGTTGCGTTGATTTTTTCAAGCGTGTATTTGTTGACTTCTTCCACTACCTTGTCGAGGTCTTTCTGCGGCGCGCCAATCGTGTACCAGATCAGTTCTACCGGTTTTTCGTCGGATTTGGTCTCCGTTCCGGCGTTGGCTCCGGGCGAGGCGTTGCCACCAGCCGCACCATTCGTCGAGGCGTTGTTACCGCCGCCTCCGCACGCGCTCAGCGCAAGCGATAGGGTCAGCAGCGATGTCAGAAGCAGAGAAAAGCGTTTTCTTTTTTTGCTCATGCGAGTTCATAACCTCCCTTTTGATTGGCCAGGAATCCGTGGTCCGCCGCGGTTTTCTCGGCCATCTGTCTCGTAAGGACTACCTTAACTGTATAGGATGAAAGCATTTTCAAATAGAAGAGAAACTAAATAAATCAGGTACAAAATAAAGAAAGAACCTGCCTGCCCATGGGAGCTAGACAAGTCCTTTGAACTCGGTGGGCGAAATGCCCACATACTTTTTGAACTGCTTGTAAAAATACCCCGTCTCCCAATACCCCACGTTTCGTGCGATTTCATGGACCTTCAAATGGGTGGAGCGCAGCTGCTCCTTCGCTTTTTCGATCCGGTACCGGTTCATGTACTCCGTGAAAGATTCGCCGATCTCCTTGTGAAAAAGCTGTCCCAGGTACACGGGATGAATATGGTACTCCGCTCCCAGCGTCTTGAGCGACAAATCCTCGTTGTAGGAGGTGTGAATATGGTTCAGCACCTGCTGCACGACAGGACTTTTGACCTCCCGTTCCAGCAGATCAACGGCGCGTACGGCCGCTGAAAAAACGGCTTCGGCCAGCTCCCGCACTGATTCCGCCGACAAAACAAAACCAAAGGATTCGGTCACTGAATCGTTTTCCCCTCCCGGCCGGATCTCCTTGATGAGGGAACGGAAATAGACCGTCCACTCCAATGCAATTTCGCGCAGCAGCTCCGGAGTTAGACCCTCCATGTTCTCCCCCGAAAATTGCCCGCCGATTTTTTCCGCCAGCTCCTCCTTATTTTTGGCCATCACCAACCGGGTATACTCCCGCCAATCCGCCGGCAGATAACGCTTCAGCTCGCCGCTCCCGAACTTCAGCTCCTCGAACCGGAGTACTGTCCGCTCGGGGTACACCGTAAAATACTCCTGCGCCCGCTTCGCGCGCTCATAGCTCACCGCCGCGCCAGCCGGCGCTTCCTCGACGGTGCCAAGCGCGATCCGGGGTCTGCCGGAACTGTCTCCGCTCTTTACCGTTTCAATCAGACGCTGCATGCCCGCGGCTCCGTCTGCGGGATCATCGAACAGATGGACAACAACGAGATTATCATCCGCATCCCGGAACAGGACATTATTGGCCGTCGGCAGGACGGACAGCCGGTCTTCCCATACCTCCGGTTTCCCGCCGGTAGAGATCAAGGCAATCTGCAGGCAGGCACGGTTGACATCCAGCTCCAAGAGTCCCGCCCGTTCCTTCAGCTCCTCCCAGCCGATCTGGCTGCGCACCCAGCGCAGCATCACGTTGTTTTTCAGCACGGCGGTGCTGTACCGGCTCCATTCTTCATCGGCCCGCGTAGCGTTTAGCTTGTCGGCTACGTTTTTGAGCGTCTGGCGGAACTCCTCCAGGTTGATTGGCTTCAGCAGGTAGTTTTCAATCCCCAGATTCAGCCCTTCCTTGATATACGAAAATTCGTCGTAACCGCTGAGGACGATGACCTTCAGGTCCGGCTGGAACTCCCGGACCCGCCGGATCAGCTCCAGGCCGTTCATCGACGGCATGGAGATATCGGTAATCAGCAGGTCCGCCGGAATGGTCTTCAGCTTCTCCAGCGCATCCCGGCCGTTTTCCGCATGGCCTGCAATGCCGAAGCCCAGCTCGTCCCAGGCCACAATATCGTATAAACCCTCAATGATAAACGGTTCGTCATCCACCAGGAACACATTGTACATTCGTTAAATCTCCCCTTTCCCGGGATCGGGGAACAGAACGGTCACCGTCGTTCCTTCTCCCGGATTGCTGTCCACTTCAAGCCCATAAGGTTTGCCGTACATCAGGCGCAGCCGTTCATGAATGCTGCGCAGTCCAAACGACTCGGACAATCCGCCTTCGGCCTCCAGATTCGCCCGCAGCAGCTCCAGCCGCTCGGCCTCAATGCCGCGGCCGTTATCGCGCACGGTAACCTTGATGTTCCGCTGTTCGGCGATCACTGTGATATCGATCCGGTTGTCGCTGCGGTCGGTACGCATTCCGTGTAAAATGTAGTTTTCGATAATGGGCTGCAGCGACATTTTCAGCGTGGTCCGCTCCTCCAATCCGCGTTCGCATTGGATGCCGTACGATATTCTGTCTTTGTAGCGGATGCGGAACAATTCAAGGTACAGCCGGCAGGCTTCCAGCTCGTCTTTCATCGTGTAATGCGGCTTCTGCCGCACATAACTTTTGAACAGGACGGACAGGCTGTAGATCATTTCGCCCACATCCCCCGCTCCCTGCGAAATCGCCCGCATGCGGATTGCCTCCAGCGTGTTGTAGAGGAAATGCGGATTAACCCGCGCTTCAAGCGCGGCAATTTCGGTGTGCTTTTGCTTGATTTCGGCTTTATAGACGCGGTCGATGTACTGGTTCAGCTCATCCAGCATATCGTTAAAGCTTTTGGCGATTTGCCCCAGCTCATCTTCTTTTCTATCGGTGATCCGCGCGCCGAGGTCCCCGTTTTTGACCTTGCGGGTGAACCGGATAATCTGATGCGTCCGTTTGGCGAAGCTGGTGATGAACAAGGAAGGCAGCAGGACGGCAACAAGGATGCAGAGCACGGCGATGACGGCGATGGTGTTGCGGGCGCCCCGGTAAGAGGCTGCCAGTTCTTCCTTCGGAACCATACTGACGACGGTAAAGCCGCCTTGGCCATGGGTCAGCCGGGTAAAAATATTCCCGTCCATCTCTATCCGCTCCTCAAAAGAGGCGTTGGTCGACTGAAAGTAGGGATATTTGCGCCCGTACCATTTACCTGACGTATCGAACAGGACATCGTTGCTGGAAGACAGCACAAGCAGCGTGCCTTTAAAATCATTTTTATAATTGGTGACGCTTTCCCAAACAGCGTTGGAGTCGAAATAAACCAGCATCTGGCCGATATTGCGCAAATACAGCTTGTTGCTGATCGGCAGGCGGACGGAGAACATCGGAGCTTCATCCAGGCCAATTGTCTGGCGGACCCAAATGTTCGGAAGGGATACGTAATTGTCTTCGTCCAGGTACATCGTGTCCGGCACATAGGAGCGGGAAGCGTTGGTCGGAATAATCTCGAACTGCTTGACGCTGTTGTAAGCATAAAGCGTCTGCTGATTGGCGCTGTATAGGATCAGACTGCGGATATCGGGATCGTCCTCCACTTTGTTTTTGAAGAACTGCACCACATCGGAGCTGGACTTATTGTCCGCAAAAAACCGGTCCAGTCTGTATTTGACATAATCGGCATAAGGATTCTCCAGCAGATAGGAAGTGTTGCCCGCCAAACCTTCGTCCCGGTAGATGTCCCGGACAATGGATTGGACGGATTCATATTTATTTTCAATATAGAGACTGATGCTTTCCATAACGCGTCTTTGAATGTCCATCTGCCGCTGCACCGAAGACTGCGAAATCAGCAGCAGCACCAGAGTGGAGAAAGCAATAATCGTGGCAATGGAGATAACCGAAAAGATCAGAATAAAGCGCATAAAGACATTGTTTTTAAAATATTTCCGGTACAGGGCTGTTTGGCGCAACGCCACCCCTCCCTTGGCTTCAATTGAGTTGTCGAAATTAAGTATATCATGTCGATAATGCAGGGCCGGCATAGTAAAATCAGCCAACCCCGCTAACAGCGACATAAAGCGCCGCCGCTCCTGTAAGGATGGAACGGGGCGCTTGAATTAGCTGTCCTGCGTCTGTAAATTCTAGGGTGTATTCCCCTTGCGGGCGGGCGAAACGCGTCCTGCTTCAGCCTTCTTGCGGGCCGCGGGTTACGTTCCGCCTACCGCTGAATCCGCAGCGTCGTTTCGGCCTACGATTGGACCCGCAGGGTCGTTTCGGCTACGATTGGACCCGCAGCGTCGTCTCCGCCTCCGCACGTCCGCCGGCTTCGTCGGTCACAACCACCTTATATTTGTGGCCGTTCATTGCCGCCGTAACATGAGGTACCCGAAGTGTCTGACCGGAACCCAGCGGACCAAAATAACCATGTCCATAGTCGGCGTACCAAGTATAAGTCAATGTTCCTTCGCCTTTAGCTTCGGCGCTAAGTTGGGCCTCCGCTCCTGTGTTCAAAGCGTCTCCGCCTTTAATCTCCACTGCTGTCTGCTCCGTTTGGCCGCGCAGCAGCGTTGTCGCCTGGTTGCCCGCGTAATCCTGGAGCACCAGCTTGATCGTGCTGTCCTGCGCCGAAGGCGTCAGCGTCAGCCCTTTGAGCTTGGCCCGGCCGCGCTGGATATACGGCAGCGTCTTCTCCGCCTTGCTGTAGTAAGTGACCTCATAGGACTTCGGTTCGCCGTTCTCATATACATACAGCCGGTCCCAATCCTTTGCGGCCGGAAGCGCCAGCGTGTAGGTATCCCCGGTTACGGTAACCAGCTCTTTGGCATACGGCTCCACGATCGTATCCAGCAGCTTGCCCCGGTGAACGACCGTTTGTCCGCCTTCCAGCGCTATGGTCAAAGCGTACCGGTCGCCCTGTGTCGGGATGCCGGTAAATACAGCCGAAGTTGCGCCTTGTTCCGCCTTGACTACCGCACGGAACGGACGGTCGCTGTATTCCGATTCAAGGGTCAAGGTGGCGGCGCCGGCCTTTTTGGCCGGGTTGTTCCAGCTGACCTGCACTGCGCCGTCCGGCGTGTGGTTAACTTTAACGCCGCTGACGCCTTTGTTCAGGTCAAAATCAATCACAGCCGGTTTGCTTTCGGTGCCGTCAGGACCAACCGCCGTCAAGGACAGCTTGCCGGAACGGGCGGGCAGCTGCTTGATGTAATACACGGAGTCGTAAATACCGCCGACATAGCTGCCGTTCACATACAAGTTATACTGCTTCACCTTGCTGTAATCTTCCATGTTCCAGGATACTGTCATCTCATTGGTATCCGTCAACGCTTTTTCAATCTTGAGGCCTGCCGGCGCCTGCGGCTTCGCCGCGCTGCCGTCCGTCAGCTGGATTTGGCCGATGTTGATCTGGTAGTTCTCGATCGCTTTTTTCTTCGGATTGTCGAACACCAGTCCCATCGCCGCGATCGTACGTCCGGCATAACCTTTGAGGTTCAGCTTCTCCTCAACCCAGCCTTTGGTGCGCTTGCCCGACTTCGGCAGCTCCAGCTTCACCACTTCTTCCGGCTTGTCTTTGAAAATCAGCCCGACGCTCATCACAGACGAGTCGTTGCCCGAAGGCTTGTTGTACGTTATGGACAGCTTGGAGTTTTTGTTTACATCCAGCTCCGTCTTGTACAGTCGGAGGAAGTTCTCCGAAGCCAGCTTTCCGTTTACGACAAGCGAGCTGCCGCCTTCGTACGCGCCTACCGGCTTGTAGCTGAACCGGCTGCCTTGTTCATATTTTGACCCGTAGTCGAAGTCCACGGACAGCTGTTCGCCTTCCGCCGCGTCAATCCACCACTGCCAGGTCACCGGAATGTCCTGGATGTTAATATTGGACCATTCCTTCGGATTGGAGACAGCTCCGTCCGCATAATACTCCAATCCGTGCCCCGTGTTAAAGCTGGTCTGGAAATTTGAGCCGTTAATGACGGACCGCTCGGTAATATAGGCGGCGATGCCGTCCCAGTTGGCGCCGGAGGCATACACATCCGACAGCGGAGCGTTCGGGTTGCGCTCGGCCTCGGACGGATCCTGGTTGGGTCCTGACCACCAAGCGCGGTCGCGGATAAAGGTCATCCACTGGTATTTATCGTCAGCCCGGCGGTTTTCGTCCGTTCCGCCGATTTCCTCATCCAGCGCGTTATGTGTAAAATCTGCGCCAAGCGTTGCAATGCTGTTCATCGGCTGTCCATTCGCATCCAGATTTAGCCGCAGGTCATATTTTTGCTTCCAGCGCCCAAAATCGCCGTTACCGCCTTCCACGCCCGCAAATACCGTCTCCAGCGGATCAAGGCCGAGACTTTCTGCATGCGCTTTCGACTTCGTCAGTTTATCGGCGTTCCACCAATAGTTCAGGAACATCGAATCCGACACCTGGCCGTAAACGGCGTCCTTGACGAACGGGCTGTTGACCGCATTAAATTCGTTTTGATACTGGATTTTGCCGGTCTGGTTGTTCGTGGAATCGTACCACTGCACATACAATCCCTGGTCTCTCAGGTATTTCATGAACTGCTTGTAGCGTGGAATGTCGGCTGGAGCAACCCCTTTGGAGGCCTCCTCTTGATTAAAGAAGTAGCCGTCATAGCCGTAGTAACGGGCCATTTCCACCAGCTTTTTCGCTACCGGAAACTCGCCGTTTTTATCCTGTACAAGCATTTGGGTATACGTCTGCGGGCCCCGGTCATTGTCGGAAAAGAAAATACAGGCGATCGACAGCACCCCGTTTTTATGCGCAGCGTTGGTATAACCCGGATTTGGAATGTTCAGAATGCCGAACTCAAACCATTTTTCCCGCCAGTCCGCGGTGGGATCATACCGTTCCTCGGGTGTGCCCGCCGTCGGCGTTCCGTGCCAATACGAATAGTAATCGGTGTACTGCCAATAATTAAACAGATACTGGCTGAACTCGTTGGTGTACGAATAGCTGTCGAAAAAGGAATTCCCGTAGTCCCCGCTGAGCGCAAACATTTGCGTTTCCGGACTTAATTCGGGAGAAGCCTGCGTGGCGGCATAAGGAGCGATGCGTTTTTGCAGCGGCACCCTGGATCTCAACATGTCCCCGTACGGGTCGCTTTCCGGCGTCCATTTCAAAATATCCATGCTTGTGTACCCGTGCTGATAAGGCTGGTTGGGCCCTTTGGCGCTTTCGCCCTTATACGGGAGCGTGTCGCCCGCATACGCGAGAGCGGCAACCCCCTGGCTGAGCATCACGGATGTAAGCGCGACGGCCAATACTTTAGAAGAGAATCGCTTGCGAACTGTTTTACCTTTCATCCTTCCTCCTCCTGCTGCTTCGATGGGATTTGGTGTTCTTACGGGTAAGTCATCCTTTCGTCTTCGGTTCTAAAGTCGAGGCTCCTTTCTATGTAATGTTTGCAAGCATGCGAACTCCCTGCCCGGGAGGCTGTTTTAAACATATAGAATGTAAACACTTTCAAATAGAGTTCATTTTAAATATTCCCTGTCCAAATTAAAGGAGATCGTGAAGCGCGGTTCATCTTTCTCACGTGTGTGTCACCTATACTTCCATCAACATTCCAGTAAAAGGGAGCGGATGGGCAGCCGGGCCAGCCGAAGGTAATGATGACCCAGCCGCTGCAAAAGGTCCCGGGAATAGCCCCTGCAGAAGGGGCCGATAATAGCCGCTGCAGAAGAGACGCAACCGCATACGCAAAAAAAACCGCAGATTACCTCTGCGGTTGCGGATAAAACATGGAATAGATGGCCAATGAGCCTATAGTCTCCACTGTTATGACCTCGCAGCCAAACTGCTACGAAAGCAATCGTTTAGTTTTGCGGGAGTATTTACTCCGTCTGCCAATCCGCGATATCAAAATCCTTCCGCGCCAGCTTCTCCTCCACCAGGAAGGACTTCGTGCCCTCCAGCAGTTTCGTCCCCTCGTCCGTAAACCGCTCCTCCTGCAGGTCGCTGATCGGGCTGACCTTTTTTGCCAGCTCCGGCGTTGTTTTGTTGATTTGAGCCAGGAACTCGTAATATTCGTCCTCGTGCTGCTTAAGATCGGCCAGCGCTTTTTGGCGGGCTTCATTCCATACCTTCGGAAAATCAGGGTACTTTTCCAGGTACGCCTCCGAAACGACTGTTGCACTGGAGCCAAGCAGCTCGGGATGCTTGCTTGCATCATCCAGCAGCGGATACCCGTCGTCAATCTGCTTAAGCGCCTGTACGCCGTTGTTGGTGGTAGCGTCAATGTCGCCGCGCGCCAGCGCAGCCGAAGCGTCCGGGATCAGCATGTGGACGAGCTTATAGTCGGTGACGCCTTCTTTTTTCAGCAGACCTACCAGATACCGGTGCATAAAAGAGCCTTTTTGCGTCGCGATCGTCTTCCCTTCAAGCTCCTTGACGCTGTTGGGGCCGTCCTTTTTGCCGATCAGATAGCCGATATTGCCGACCGACCCCTGCGCGATCAGCCGTGTTTTTGCACCTCCGGCGTAAGCGATGATGGCGGGCGTATCGCCAAGGCTGCCAAAATCCAACCGCCCGCTGATCAGCGACTCCGTCTGGTCCGGCCCGTTCGGGAAGCCGGTCAGTTTGATTTCCGTGATGCCGTGTTTTTTTAATTCTTCCTGAATGATGCCCTTGTACAGCCCCCAGCCTTCCGCTCCGCCGGGCAGATTCAAATCGTTGGTTCCAATGTACCCGTAGTTGAGTACGGCAGGCACGCTTCCGCTGCCCGAACCGCCATCCTTTCCCGCGCTGACAGCTTCCGCTTTTTCCCCGCCGCCAGCCGGTCCGGCACTCCCGTTTCCATTTGATCCGCAGGCAGCGAGCATCAGTATCGACAAGGCCGCTGCAAGCAGCGGGATAACTTTGAGCGCATTCGGCAACCTGCTGCCTTTTTTCTTGTGAGTCTGATTCGGCATGTATAGTCCCCCTGATTTCAAAAAATCATAGCGGTTTCCCGCAAGCGGCAACGTGTCCGCTACAACTTCCAGCGGCTCCGCTAAAATCCCGCTCGGCGCGACAATTGAATCAAATATTCATGGGCCGCCACAGGCCGCCGCCCTTTTCCCCAGCCCACTTTTTCCCGATAGCCGCCAAGCAGTCCCGCCTCCGCCAGCTCCGGCTCGGACACCGGCATCGCTCCTTCCGCCTCGGGCGCCACATACAGCGCGTCAACCGGGCAGTACAGCTCGCACATAAAGCAGGTTTGGCAGTCATTTTGGCGGGCAATGACCGGGATTCCGTTGTCTCCCTTGTCAAAGACATTGGTAGGGCATACCGAGATGCACTGGGCGCACTGAATGCACCGTGTTTCGCTTACGACTTCAATCACAGCAGAATGCCCTCCTTCGCCACTTCTTCATGGCTGATCGTAATTTCATCCAGTCCGCTGGCGATCAGGCGGTGGTGCTGGCCGGCGTCGGCTTCCTTAAAATCCTCCCGTTTGTGCATCCCCCTAGTTTCGGTCCGTTCGAGCGCCGAGGCGTACATCCAGCGGGCGGTTGCGGTCATCGCTTCGGCTTCGCGCGCTTTGACTCCCTCGGGCGTTATCGGAAGGTTCCGGTTCCGCTGCTCCCGCCACAGACCGTTCAAGCAGCCCAAGGATGAGGCCAGCCGCCGCTCCGTCCGGAACAGATTGATGTCATAGGGCTTCACTTCGTTTTGCACCGCAGAGGTATACTCTGCCGTCCGAACTGACTCACCCGCTGAAGCGCGGCCATGATACAGCGGAGAAGAAGACAAGCCTACCGGCTCACGGTTCAGGGCGTTAGGGCCCAGTGACCGGGCGTAGTCCGCAGCGCCTTCCCCGGCGAACGATCCGGAGGACATCGCCCAGGCCGCATTGTGGCTGCCGCCGCCCGTGAAGCCGCCGCAGATCAGTTCGCGTGTTGCCGCATCGCCCGCGGCGTACAGGCCGGGCACATCCGTGCGGCAGTCTTCGCCGGCAAGCCGGATGCCGCCGGTTCCGCGGACGGTGCCTTCCAGCCGCAGCGTTACCGGGAACAGATCTTTAAACGGATTGATGCCCAGCCGGTCAAACGGCAGAAAAAAATTCGTTTGCGCGGTCCGCAGCAGCGGTTGCACATCCTCCGGCGCCTGGTCCAGCCGGGCATAGACCTGCCGTCCGGCCTGCAGATTGCGGGCGATGACCGAACGTCCTTTTTTGGAGCCGGCCCCCTCCACCACCGTGCCGTCCTCATAGTAGAAATTGGCGTAACTGTAGTAAGCTGTTTTGGTAACGGATGAAAAAGTAGGGCAAATCGCATACGCATTAGAGAACTCCATGCCCGAAAGCGCCGCCCCCGCCTCTGCGGCGAAAAGATAGCCGTCGCCCGTCAGGACGTTGCAGCCCAATGCCTTGCTGAGGAATGCGCAGCCGCCAGTAGCAAGGACCACCGCCCCTGCGGCGACGCTCCACGGCTCGCCGGTTTGTACCCGGACGCCCGCCGCGCCGGCAACACCATGGCTGTCAGCCAGCAGTTCCATCGCGGGGCTGTGATCCAGTATTTTAACCCCTGCCTTTTTCACCAGCTTGCGCATCAGCCGCATATATTCCGGTCCCTGGAGCCCCCGTTTATGCGGATTGCCAAATTCGTCGACCGGAAACGGATAACCGAGGACGCCAAGGCGGTTCATGTTCTCGTAAGTTTGGTCCAGCACCCGGTTCATCCAGCGGTGTTCGGCCAGTTCTCCGCCCATTTTGAAGCGGCTCGCCTTAGCTTCCTCCCGTAGTTTTCCTTCGGGCTGGACGTACCAGACTCCCGTTCCCGAAGGCGCCGTTGCGCCGCTTGATCCGCAGTAGCCTTTATCGGCCAGCACCACACGTGCTCCTTTGGCCGCCGCCGCGAGGGCAGCCCATGTTCCGGCGGGGCCTCCTCCGAGTATCAACACGTCTGCCGTCAGATGAAGCGGTTGTTTTGCCGTATCCACCATTTTTTCCAGCCTCCTTTTAGGTTTGGGGTCCAATCCGTTATCCCTACTATCCGCTGTTATCTACCGTTATCTGATAATCTGCCGTATGCACGTTAACCGCTGTAGCTGTCCCGCCAGGACAACATGCGGCGCTCCAGCAGCCGGAACAGCGAATCGATCAGCTTGCCGACAACCGCAAAGATCAAAATGCCGACAAAAATGATACGGGTATCCGAATTCTGCTTCGCTTCATTAATAAGAAATCCGACGCCGGATTGGGAGCCAATCAGTTCGGCTACCACCAGTCCAATCCACGCTACCGCCATCGACAGACGCAAGCCGAGCAAAATGCTGGGCAGCGCGGCGGGCAGTACCAGCCGTACAAGCCGCTTCATCGGGCTAAAACCAAGCACTTTGCTTACCTCATACAGCTTGTTGTCCACTCCCCGGATCCCGGTAAACGTATTGATGTAGAGCGGAAAAAACGCACCGCTTAAAATAATGGCCACCTTAGAGGTTTCGCCAAAGCCAAACCAGAGAATAATCAGCGGCGCAATGGCCAGATGCGGTACAAGCCGCAAGACCTGAAAGCTGGGGTCCAGCAAATACTCCGCGCTCCGGAACAGGCCGGTCAGTATTCCAAACACCAAGCCGAAGGCTCCCCCAAGCAGGAACCCCAGTAAGGCACGCCAGACGCTGATTCCTAGATGATGAGCTAACTCCCCCGACACGGTAAGTTCCAGCAGGGCGCCGGCAATTGAAGCGGGAGCGGGCAAAAATTCAGGCGAAATCCATTCCGCACTTCCCGCAATCCGCCAAACGGCCAGCGCCGTGACCGGCAGCACCGCGCCTAGCGCCAGGCCGGACACCCAAGATCTCAAGCGCTCCGCACTTCGGCCCGCAGCTTTGGGAGCCGTTTCTCCCTTACGGGGTTCGGATAGATCTGCAGGAGAGTTTACAGCGGTCCCTTTCCCGCCGCCAATCATAAATGCGGAAGAGCTGCTAGTCGAAGTACTGCTAGGTGAAACTGTCATCTGTGCCGGTTCGGGCCGGGGATGGCTGCCGCGAACGGGTTGTGCCGGATGCACAGCAGCTTCAACGCCTTTACTCATACACGCAACCTCCTCTCTTATCCTGCCGCCTGATCCTTCCAGCGGAGCAAGCGCCGCTCTATGAAGCGGGCCGCCAAATCCGTCAGCAGACCGGCCGCCGCAAACACCAGAATACCGACAAACACAACGGGTGTATCCGCAAACTGCCGTGCGTCAGACATCATGTAGCCGATTCCCGAAGATGAGGCGATCAGTTCGGCCACCACCAGTCCGAGCCAGGACAAGCCCAGCGACAGGCGCACACCCAGCATCACATTCGGCAGCGCGGCCGGCAGCACAAGTCTTACAATTTGTTTGACCCGGCTGAAGCCGAGGACGCGGGATACCTCAAACAGCTTGTTGTCAACGCCGCGGATCCCCATAAACGTATTGATGTAAACCGGAAAAAAAGCGCTTTTTGCGATCAGCAGCACCTTGGACTCTTCGCCGATACCAAACCAGAGAATGAACAGCGGCACGACCGCAAGACTGGGAACCATCCGGATCATCTGCAGCGAAGGGTCCAGCAGTTTCTCCGAACGCCGGAACAGTCCAACCAGCAGTCCTAACAGCAAACCCAGCCCGCCTCCCAGCAAAAAGCCAAGTCCCGTCCGGATCGCGCTTATGCGAAAATGCATCCATAAATCGCCCGATGCCGCCAGCGACACCAGCGCCTCTCCAATGCTGTACGGTGTCGGGAACAGCAGCTCCGAAATCACTCCGTAGTGCCCAAGCGTCTGCCAAGCCGCAAGGAGAGTGACCGGAAGGACCATCCCGAGCAGCGCAGCGGCTGTTTTATTAGGACGGGATACGGAGCGCAGCGCAGCGGTTCGGTTACTCATTGCAACACCTCCTTTACCTGTTCTCATTTCGTCTTCCGTGCCGGTGTCAAATCCCGGCCCCGTCCGTCAGCTCCAGTTCCTCCACTTTTTCAAACTCGTTCAGCACGCGGAGCCGCAGCTCCTGGAACGAAGTGCTCGCTTTCTTACGCGGATAAGGCAGGTCGATCGGTACAATTTTGCGGATTCGTCCAGGCCGTGGCTCCAAAATGACTACCCGGTTGCCGAGAAACACGGCTTCATCAATATCGTGGGTTACGAAAATCATCGTTGTCCGTTTAGTGCTCCAGATATCGAGCAAAACAGACTGCATATGCGCCCTGGTGAATGCATCCAATGCGCCAAAAGGTTCATCCAGCAGCAGAATCCTGGGACTGCGCAGCAACGCCCGGGCAATCGCCACCCGCTGAGCCATGCCGCCGGACAACTCACGCGGGTAGGCTTGTTCAAAGCCCTCCAGTTTCACTAGGGCTATCAGCTCATTCACTCTCTGCCGGACGTCGGCATTTCTCAGCGACAGATCGGAGGCGATATTTTTTTCAACAGTCAGCCACGGAAACAACCGGTGTTCCTGAAAAATAAAACCCTTATCAATGCCCGGCCCCTCTATCGCTTTGCCTCCAAGCGTCACCGTCCCGGTGTAGCCGGAATCCAGTCCGGCCACAATCCGCAGCAGGGTGGACTTCCCGCATCCGCTGGGCCCGATCACCGTTATGAACTCCCCTTCTTCTACACTCAATTGCACTTCCTGCAGTGCCTGCACCTGCCCGGTTGAAGTCGTAAACGCCTTGTTCAGATTGGATATGGCCAGCAGCGCATCTCCCATTGTCCATCCTCCTTTGTTGCTTTTTCATACAAAAAAAAGACAGAGGTTGATTGCGTCGATTCAACGCAAAACCTCTGTCGGTACAGTCGGATTTGTGATTTAATTCATAGTAACTTGATTGGATTTTGTGTTTATAAAATTACCATTATTCGTACAGGGCTGTCAACGGTTTTTCGAAAAAACAGGTTTACCAGTTGATAGACGAACCGCCGAAGGAAGAGAAAGAACCGTAAAGAAAACACAAAAAAAACCGCAGATTCCTCTGCAGTCTAAGAAAGCGGGTGATGGGAATCGAACCCACGCTACCAGCTTGGAAGGCTGGAGTTCTACCATTGAACTACACCCGCGTAAAAAGAAAATCGGGATGACACGATTTGAACATGCGACCCCCTGGTCCCAAACCAGGTGCTCTACCAAGCTGAGCTACATCCCGTTATGAAAATGGCGCGCCCTGAGAGATTCGAACTCCCGG
>NZ_JBHOFD010000024.1:0-122341 GCF_046543445.1 Paenibacillus nanchangensis | reverse complement strand
TATAGGGGAGGTCAATGCAGAGCTGCTTCTAAAGGCCTCCGATTTTTTTGACAATACAAGTAAATTTATTGAATTTTCTTACTCACTCAAGGGTCTAAGCCATTTTTCCAGCTGCGAAAGTTGAGTAATTCGTTTGTACACTCACTTCCCCTCGGCTTACCCGGATCAGCGAAACGCAGCCGCGATTTGTTCCTTGGATAGCGGAGGCGTCTGGCCGAGCAGCAGCATCAGCTTGATTCTGGCCTTTGGCCCGCTCAGCGTTCCGGCAAAAATCGCCCCGATCCGCTCCAGCTGCTTGCCTCCGCCGGTATATTCATAAACCGGTCCGACGCTCCCCTGCGGCGACCGTGAGGCAATGACTATGGGAATGCCGGCATTTCCCGCACGCTCTACCGCTTCAGCCCAGGCGGGAGGCAGATTGCCTGCGCCCAATCCTTCGATCACGACGCCCGGAACACCCGCAGCGATACAGGCGTCAAGCAGCAGCGAACCGCTGCCGAGCGACGCCTTCAAAAGTTCAACCCGCGTATCCGCGGAAGGCTGCAGCGTTTCCGGCGGCTCCGGTGAATAATAATAATGAACTTGACCGTGGTGCACCGTCCCCAGCGGTCCGGTATCCGGCGCCTGGAACGAGCCGGTTGTCCGGGTGTGCATTTTGATCACATGCTCCGGCGAAAAAATCATTTCATTAAATACAACCAGCACCCCGCGGCCCCGCGTGGACTCCGCGCAGACGACCGATACAGCCGAGGCGATATTGCCCAGCCCGTCCGCATAATATTCGTTGTTGCTTTTCATTGCACCCGTAAACGCTACCGGCACCCCGGCAGGCAAAATCAGGCTCATCATATAGGAGAACTCCTCAATCGTGTCGGTTCCCTGAATGACGACAAAACCATCGTACTGTCCGCTCATCGCGTGAATTGCTTCCGCCAGCTCAAGCGCCAGCTCGGGCGTCAGATGCGGCCCCGGCTTTTGGGCAAACCGGCTCACGTGAAGCTCCACGCCAGCCATGGCGTCCATCAGCGGCTTGAGCAGCTCTTCCCCGGTCAATCCAGGCGCAATGCTGCCTTGACTCGGGTCATAAACGGACAGGATGGTGCCGCCCGTCGTCAAAATCATGATTTGTTTCTTGTCGGTCTTCACTTTCTCGTCCCCCGTCAGCGGCTGCTTCTCAGCCGCCCAGATATGACATCTCCGCTTTACGCCGCGGCAGCCCGGGCGTGTCTTCAAGCCGCAGCTCCGAATAGCGGTCGGTCCGCCCGTTCCAAATATCCCGGATCATCGTTTCCAGCTCCCGGTCGTCCGCGCCTTCCCGCAGCGGGGTGCGGAGATCGTAGCCAGCGGATGCAAACAGGCAGGTAAACAGCACACCTTCCGTCGATAGGCGGGCCCGCGTGCAGGAGCCGCAGAACGCCTCCGTCACAGAGGAAATCAATCCGATTTCAGTCTCCGTTCCCCGGTAACGATAGCGGACCGCCACCTCTCCACGGTAGTTCGGTTCCAGCGGCTCCAGCGGCATTTCCGCATGGATGGTCTCCAGAACCTGCGCGCTGGGCACCACCTGATCCAGCTTCCAGCCGTTCGAATTGCCTACATCCATATATTCAATGAAGCGAAGCGTAAGCCCCTTGTCTTTAAAATACCGGGCCATCGGTAAAATATCCGCGTCATTCCAGCCTTTTTTGACCACCATGTTGATCTTGGCGGGAAGTCCCGCCGCTGCCGCACGGTCGATCCCCTCAAGAACCGGGCCGACACGGAAGCCGATCCCGTTCATCCGGCCAAACCGTGCGTCATCCAGACTGTCGAGACTGATATTCAGCCGGTGCAGGCCGGAGCGCTTGAGTTCCTCCGCATGGCGGCCAATCAGCGAGCCGTTGGAGGTAAGTGCGATGTCCCGGATTCCCTCCATACCGGAGATCATCCGGATCAGCTCCGGCAGGCCTTTCCGGAGCAGCGGCTCGCCGCCGGTGATCCGGATTTTTTCCACGCCAAGCCCGGTAAAAATCTGGATCAGCCTCGTATATTCCTCAAACGTAAGCAGACTGCTTTTCGGCAAAAACGCATGATCCGGGCCAAACAGCTCGGCCGGCATGCAGTAAGGACAGCGAAAATTACAGCGGTCGGTTACGGAGATCCGCAGATCGCGGAGCGGCCGGTTCAGCCGGTCCCTGGGTGTGTCGCTCCCTGTCATTGCTTCGACCTCCTTCTGTTTCGTCCGGGCAGTGACCATGCAGGCACACCTTTGCGGTCTCGGCCTTTTACGCCAGACGTAAAGGGAGGCAAGCCTGCTGTCTGCGGCCGTCTGCGTATGTTTCCACCTTTTGCGGAGGCACGGAAGGGAGGCGAGCCTGCCGTCTGTGGCCGCCTCGTGCGCCCCCCCCCCCTTCTTTGGAGGCGCTGAGGGAAGGCCATTCCTGCCGCTGCCAACCTGCCTGCATGCGGGAGACCGGACGAACGCCCGCCGTCCGTCTGGGAACTGCGGGCGTTTTGATGTAGAGTATATTATAGCACAGCGGCAGGCGGATACGACCGGTACGTTTACATAGAACGGCCCGCTTTTTTGATTTGCCGTAATCTTTCACGTCTATGCTTATTTATGAAGGCACTGGATCGAAAAAAAGGAGCGGATCGACATGCCAAATCTCTGGATGCATATCGAATACGGCCGGGAGACGGCCGAAACCTTCGGCGGGGCCATGCCGTTTGCCGAGGCGCTGCGGACCCATGCCCCTCTTTTTCGTTTGGGGTGCCAGGGGCCGGACTTTTTGCTGTACCGCAGATTTTGGCCGTGGCTTGGAGATGACGGTTCGGTGGCGCTGGGCAATCTGATGCACACGGAACAGTGCGGACCGGTCATGATGACCTTTTGGGAACGTACGTTGGAACTCCCGCCGGAAGAACGGACGCCCGCCCAGGTGTACTTTTTCGGCTTCCTGACCCATCATTTGCTGGACCGCAATTTTCATCCGTACGTTAACTGGAGAGCCGGATACAAGGGGCGCGATCACCAGCGGTTTGAAATTATGCTTGATACGGTATTTATGAAACGCAAAAAAGGTTTTGAAACATGGCGCCATCCCGCCTGGCGGCAGATTTACGCAGGCGAACGGCTGCCTGAAATCATCGTCCGGATTCTGGAGTCTGCCAAACGCTGGTACCCCGAATCCGCCTCCCTTTCTGCCTCGTGCTGGCAGAAGTCTTACCGGGATATGGTTTCCGCGCAGCGGCTGCTCTACGATCCTTCCGGGTGGAAAAACCGGCTGACGTTTGGGCTGGCCGCCCGGCTTCTGTCCCGCCCGCTTAACCCGATGGAGGAACGGCTGGATTTTTTGAACGAGGCGCATGAAGAGTGGTGCCACTCCGCCGATCCGGCGGAAAAAAGCACGGCCAGCGTGTGGGATCTGTGGGAGCAGGCAATGGAGGATGCCCGGCTTGTTTTGCCCGCTCTGGCCGACTGGCTGAAAGCAGGAGCTGGGCAGACGGCGGCGCTGCGCGAGCGGTTTCGCCGTGTCTTAGGCAATCGTTCTTACGATACGGGAAAAAATTGCGAGCTTGCACTCGAGAACAAATACTCCCGTCCCATCTGGTCTGCGGGCGTGTAGGTTGAAGGCTGTGGACGGATTGCCTCTAAGTCTACTTGCCGCTTCTCAGAAACAACAAAAGCTTCCGTTCTGCCATTTGGCAAGACCGGAAGCTTTATGTTGTTCCCCGCAAAAAACGGGCTGGCGCGCTGCGGCAGCCGAAGCTGGCAGGCGGTTATTTTTTCGCTTCCGCAAACGCCGGTGCGGGAGCCAGGCCCGCTGCCGTTTCGTCCTCCCGGAGCGCATCCCGTTTGCCCTGCTCCACATCGACCCGGAGCAGAATTACAATACCGAGTCCAAAAAACAGCACCAGCGACAAAATGCCGAGACGGGTGCTGCCGGTGATCTGTCCGATCAGCCCAAACACAAACGGGCCGAAGATAGAAGAAAACTTGCTCGTAATGTTCACGAGACCAAACAGCTCGCCGGTCCGGTGCGCGGGCATCAGGTCGCTCAGCATGGCCCGGGAAATGGACTGGCTGCCGCCCTGCACCAAGCCCACCATTGTGGCCAGCAGGTAAAAATGCAGCGCACTCGTCATGAAATATCCTAACGCAACAATCAGCACGTAAACGCCTAGTGAAGTTAAAAGCATACGTTTTGCGCCCAGCCGCTGCGCCGCCCGGCCGAACAAAATGGTGCACGGAAATCCGACAAACTGGGTGATCAGCAGCGCGATAATCAGATGGCTGGTACCGATGCCGAGTCCGGCGCCGTAAATCGTTGCCATCAGGATGATAGTATTAATTCCATCATTGTAGAACCAGAAAGCTAAAATCAGCTTATACAGCTGCGGGTACCGGCGCGCGTCACGAAACGTCCCGGCAAGCCGCCGCAGGCTTGTCCGGATATACCCGGCTGCGCCGAGTCCTTGTGCCCGGGCGGGACGGTTCGGGACGGCACGCATAATGGGCAGCGAAAAGAGCAGCCACCAAAGCCCGACAGTCAAAAAGGACCAGCGGATACCCGCTACCTCATCGGCCAGGGCAAACCAGCCCGGCTTTTGAATCATCAGCAGATTGACCGCAAGCAGAATGCCGCCTCCAATATACCCGTAGGCATAACCTTTAGCCGAGATGCCGTCTCTTTGCGCAGAGGGAACGAGATCAGGCAGCATGGAATCGTAGAAGGTCAAACTGCCGGAGAAACCGACGGTTGACAGCACAAGGAGCGCGGAAGCCAGCAGCCAATCGCCCTGGCCAACCAGCGAAAAACCGGCTGTCGACACCATACCTAGCAGGGCAAACCAGGTCAGGAGTGTCGTTTTGCGGCCGGTTAAATCCGAAACAGCTCCCAGCACAGGAGACAGCAGCGCGACGATCGCCATACCGATGGAATGGGTGTACGCCAGATAGGAAGAGGCCGTTGTTTCACTTAAACCGTCAGCGGCCACTGAGCTGTAAAATATGGGCAGGACCGCTGCCAGCACGGTTGTTGCATAGGCCGAGTTGGCCCAGTCATACAAAATCCAGGCCCGGACAGCGCGTGTATCCACAAATGATTGCTCCTTTCGGTTCATCTGCCCTCATTATAGTTCTGAACTATTTTCGCTGTTTTAACGGTCCCGGCGGCTTTTCTTAAATAACTCAACTTTCGCAGCCTGGGATTCGGCAGCGCAGCCTGAGACTTGGCAGATACGCCCTCCTGTTTGGGTGATTTTTCACCCAAACTACCATCAAGCCGCGCCAGCCCCGTCAATCCCGCTCGCTCCGGCTTGTCGAAAAAAGACCGTTTCAGACTGTTATAATAAAAAAACAGTCTGAAACGGTCCTATACCGCATATAAAGTTCGCAATTCACTGCGAATGCCGTTTTCGTGCACACGCAGCTCGTACAGGCACTGGACAGCGCCAGAAAGCTCCCGGGCCGCTTGTTCAAAACGCCGGGCCACCTGCTCCGGCAAACGGCTGCGGCAGTAAGCGATCCGGCTTGCTGCTTCGTCCAACTCCGCGGTGTCCCACGTCTCGGCCAGCCGCAGCCGGATGACTTCCGGCACCTGGTCTTCCATGATGCCGAACAAAATGCTTCTCAGCTCCCCGCATAAACCCGCCGGAAATTTGAGTTCCAGCGTCTGCATCCGGACTGCCGAGAGCAGACCTGAAGCGTACAGCTCGTACGCAGATTCTCCCCGGACCAAGGTAAACAGCTTGGCGAGCATTCTGCTTTTTACCTGCGACGCCCTCACAGCTTCTCTGGCCAATCCGCTTATGCGCAGCTTGGCCTCCTCCTGCAGCCTGTGCAGCTCGGACAGCTGCCGTGCCAATTCGCCGATTCTCGTCTGTGCGTTCAGCTCCGCCCGCCTCCATCCGTCAGCGTCCGGCCGCTCTCCTCCACGTTGGCGTTCCCCCGCCCGGTTCATGAATATGACAGCCATCCCTTTCCCCCTTTGGCCTAATCAATCGGTTACTCCCTTATGTATGTGTGTAACTTCGACAGCGGCTTTTATGTATACCATTAGTGCCATATTACCATAAGATGGATACCCGCACTATAGGCACTTTGCAGCACAAACCATCGCACATGGATTAGGTATTTCAGGGAACCCTACTCTGTAAGTTCGCCAAGAAGGAGGATGCCAAGTGGACACGCATGAATTCGTGGAGAAGCTTCATGACACCCAGCGCAAAGCCGAAAAAAACAAGCAGCATCAAGGAAAAGGCACACCAAGCGACAAGCTTCCAACCAAACAGCACGGCACCAAAAAATAGTCTCAGCCACGCGGACAGGCCCGGCTTAATGGCTCAAAGCGGGAGGTCTGTCTGCATGACAGCATTTTTCGCCCTATTCCATCATCTGCACGGCGAATAAGCAAAAAAAAAGACGAAAAAAGTCGGCAGCCCGGATGTTTTCCCAAATCCGAGGCTGCCAACTTTTGTTGGACGGCATTACGGCATTACGGCATGAACGGCATCACGCCATGAACCGCTGCGGCTGGACGGTTTGCCCGTCCCGGCGTTCTTATACCGCAGTCGATGCTGCCTATTTGTTATTTCGCCTATTGCCTGATGCTCAGGTACGGCCGTTCCCGGCTGCCCGTTCATACCGCTTCAGCATTTCCTCGTACAGCTGCTCAATCCGGATGCCGATCGCCGCTTCGGGTATGCTGACCTGAAAATTGACCATACCTTCGTTGATTTGCATCAGCTTCCGCTTCGCGCCGCGCTGCTGCTTCAAATAAGCCGCAGGATCCTTCACTCGGATGCCGATCATTTTCTGTCCCGCCAGTTCATAAAGCAGCATCTCTGCAATGCTCGCCCACTCAATAAATCCTCCCGAAGTATAAGAAGACCGGTCCGTTACTCCGCGGTCATCCAGAACAACGGCAGGCTCCCCGGCGGCGCTCCCGCGCAGGAACAAGACCAGACAGGTGCCGGAAAAAGCGATGCTGACCAAACCTACGACCGCCGTCAGAAGGCTTTCCTCTCCGCTCCAGTATTCCGAGATCATCCAGACGCCTGCCGCGATAAAAGCCAGACAGCCCAGCACCATCAGCCACGATTTCCGTCCGCCTCTCCGCACCACAAACGGAGGCGTCTCCGGTGAAGTCATCATGATTATCCGCCTCCTTCTCCATGATAAAAAGATATCCGGCTCCTTCGCGCTGCACCCGAAAACTGGCCTTACTCGAATTATACCCGAAAATCGGGCGGCACGCGCCGGGCCTGGCCTGTGGCAATCGCCGCTTCAATCACGGCTGTCCGCACCTGTTCCACCACTTTGTCGTTAAAAATACTCGGGATGATGTACTGCTCATTCAGTTCTTCCGGCTGAACGACCCCGGCGATCGCACGCGCCGCCGCCAGCTTCATTTCCAGATTAACCGACTTGGCCCGGCAGTCCAGCGCGCCGCGGAAAATACCGGGGAAACAAAGCACATTGTTAATCTGATTGGGATAATCGCTCCGGCCTGTCGCCAAAATACGCACGTACGGCTCCGCCGCTTCCGGATCGATTTCGGGAACGGGATTGGCCATCGCGAACACAATCGGGTCGGGTGCCATGCTCTGCACATGTTCTACCGTCAGCAGCCCGCCGCCGGAGACGCCGATAAACACGTCTGCGCCCCGGACCGCTTCCGTCAGCCCGCCTTCTTCGTTCTCCGGGTTGGTCGCCTCCGCCAAACGCTGCCATTCGGGATTCGTGTATTCGGCTTCCCGCCGCAGAATCCCGTGCCGGTCCACGGCGACAATACGGCGCGCGCCCGCCGCCAGCAGCAGCGTGCAGATCGAAACGCCCGCCGCGCCGATGCCGATGATGGCAATGCGCGCATCGCAAAGATTTTTGCCGACAACCCGGAGCGCATTCAACAGTCCCGCCAGCGCTACAATCGCTGTTCCGTGCTGATCGTCGTGGAAGACGGGGATTTCCAGCTCGTCCGCCAAACGCCGTTCGATTTCAAAGCAGCGGGGCGAAGCGATGTCTTCCAGATTAATGCCGCCAAACCCGGGAGCAACCGCTTTCACAACCGCGATGATTTCTTCCGGATCTTTGGTGTCCAGACAGAGGGGAAACGCATCAATTCCTGCCAGCTGCTTAAACAGCATCGCCTTGCCTTCCATCACCGGCATCGCCGCCTCCGGTCCGATATCGCCGAGGCCCAGCACCGCCGTTCCGTCGCTTACGACCGCCACCGTGTTGCGCTTCATCGTCAGCGTATACGCCTTGCCGGGGTCTTCATGAATCGCCATGCTGACGCGCGCGACGCCGGGGGTGTACACCTGCGATAAATCTTCGCGGTTTTTAATCGGCAGCTTGGGGGATACCTCGATTTTGCCGCCCAGATGGGCCAGGAAGGTGCTGTCCGATACATTGACGACTTTGACGCCAGGCATGTCCGACAGTACTCTGACCACCTCTTCGTTGCCCGCATCCTGCACATTCACTGTAATGTCGCGTGTGGTCGAACCTTTGGAGGAACGGATGACGTCAATCGCGACGATATCTCCTCCCGCTTCCGCGATGCGCGAAGCCACTTCCCCAAAAGACGTCTCTGCAATCTGAATCTCCAGCCGGATAATGATCGTTGTGGCAATAGCCATAGGGTACATCCTCCCGTTCGTTTGGATATGTACGCAGTTTCGGTTTTTCCTAAAAATTTTAACGACCATAGTATAGCACGAATCGTTTGGAAGAAAAATCTGTCCGCAATCCTCTCGGAATTATAGGTATCCGGCCGCCCCGTAGACCCAAATCAGAACGTAAAAAAGCGGCCAAACCGGCCGCTTTACACTTTTACCCTATGAAGGCGCGCACGCCTCACACCATAATTTTGCAAATATCGTTGGTGAACTCCACCGGATCGCCTACCGGCAGCCCTTCGATCAGCAGCGCCTGGTTATACAGCAGGTTGGTGTACAGGCCCAGCTTCTCCTTGTCCGACGCAAAAACGTTCTTCAGCGACTGGAACACCTCATGCGACACATTGATCTCCAGCACCTTGTCCGCCTTCACGTCCTGGCCGTTTGGCATCGCGCTCAGCACCTTCTCCATTTCGATCGACAGCTCGCCTTCGGCGGAGAGGCAGACCGGATGGGATTTCAGGCGTTTGGACGCTTTAACGTTTTTCACTTTGCCGGACAAAATCTCTTTCATAGCGTCAAACAATTCCTTGTTCTCCGTCTCTTCCGCTTCAGCCGCCTTGTCCTTCTCATCCGGCTCAATGCCGAGGTCTCCGCTGGATACCGATTTGAACTCTTTTTCCTTGTAGCTCATCAGCATCTTGATGGCGAATTCGTCGATGTCGTCGGTGAAGTACAGCAGCTCGTAGCCTTTGTCGGTCACCAGCTCCGCCTGCGGCAGCTTCTCGATACGTTCGATGGAATCGCCGGATGCGTAGTAGATATACTTCTGATCCTCCGGCATTCTGGATACGTATTCGTCCAGCGTCACCAGCTTCTTCTCTTTGGAGGAATAGAACATCAGCAGATCCTGCAGCGTGTCCTTATTCATGCCGTAATCGTTGTACACGCCGAACTTGAGCTGGCGTCCAAACGCTTGGTAAAAGGTTTCGTATTTCTCCCGCTCATCCTTGAGCATGCTCTGGAGCGCGGATTTGATTTTGTTTTTGATGTTTTTGGCGATCATGCTGAGCTGGCGGTCATGCTGCAGCATCTCGCGTGAAATGTTGAGCGACAGGTCCTCGGAATCGACCATCCCTTTGACGAAGCTGAAATAATCCGGCAGCAGATCGCCGCATTTGTTCATGATCAGCACGCCGTTGGAATACAGCTCAAGGCCCTTTTCGTATTCTTTGGTGTAATAATCAAACGGAGTGCTCTCCGGAATAAACAAAATCGCGTTGTACACCACCGCGCCGTCCGCGCTGATGTGCACATGCTTCAGCGGCTTGTCGAACCCGTAGCGCTTCTCGTTGTAGAAGTTCTCGTAGTCCTCGTCGGTCAGCTCGCTTTTGTTTTTGCGCCAGATCGGAACCATGCTGTTGATCGTTTGTTCTTCCTGCACGTCTTCGTATTCGTTGTCGCTGCCTTCTTTTAGCTGCTGCTTCTTCACGTCCATCTTGATCGGGTAGCGGATAAAGTCCGAATATTTTTTGATGATCGAACGCAGGCGGTATTCTTCAAGGAATTCGTCGTAGTTATCCTCTTCGGTATTCGGCTTGATCTTCATGATGATTTCAGTACCAACCGTTTCCTTATCGCACGGCTCGATGGTATAGCCGTCGGCTCCTTCGGATTCCCACTTGTAGGCTTCATCCGCGCCAAGCGCCTTGCTGATTACAGTGACAACATCCGCCACCATAAACGCCGAATAAAAGCCGACGCCAAATTGTCCGATAATGTTATGCCCGTCTTTGGCTTCGTTTTCATTCTTGAAGGCAAGCGATCCGCTTTTGGCGATCACGCCGAGGTTGTTCTCCAGCTCGTCCCGCGTCATGCCGATCCCCGTATCGGAGACGGTGAGGGTGCGGTTCTCTTTATCAGCCGTCACTTTGATATAATAATCTTCCTTGTTAAATACAAGGGAGTCGTCGGTCAGCGCTTTGTAGTAGATTTTGTCAATGGCATCGCTAGCGTTGGAGACCAGCTCCCGCAGAAAAATTTCCCGCTGCGTATAGATGGAGTTAATCATCATCTCCAGCAGCCGTTTGGATTCGGCCTTGAATTCTTTCTTCGCCATGCAGATGAATCTCCTTTCGATCGCTCATAATATGAACAGGGGTTTGCCCTATTCTTTAGCACTCTTATCCTTAGAGTGCTAATTCTTCTATTTATATACCATATCCGAACTTTTACTGTCAATGCGGACGAAGCGCTTTCCTTTCCATCGTCAAAAAGGCCGTATCCGCTGGCAAGCGAATACGGCCTAACTATAAGAGTACTACAGCTCCAGCGTCGCGGTAAACGGATAGTGGTCGGACGGGCAGGCTCCATCAAAGGTGTCCGTCACCGTCCGGGTCTTCACAACACGGACATCGCGGCTGACAAAAATATGGTCGATCGGCTCCAGCTGGTCCCAAGGCAGCGTGCCGTTGAAATTAGAGAACGTGCCAACCGGTCCGTAATGCCGCTCGCCCGCTTCAAGCCGGGCGTTAGCAAGCCGCTCGCCAAGCACAAGACAACACGGGTCGGTTGCCGCCGCGTTGAAATCGCCGGTCAAAATGACAGGTGCGCCTTCGCTGATTTCATCGATCCGGGACAAAATCAGTTCGGCTCCCCGCAGCCGCGCTTCCTCACTCATATGATCGAGATGAGTGTTCATGGCCACTAGCGGCTGTCCGCTCAAGCGGTCGCGCAGCTTCAGCCAGGTGCAGATCCGCAGATAATCCGCCCCCCAGCCCAGAGAAGGCCGGTCCGGCGTCTCCGACAGCCAAAAGGTGCCGCCGTCCAGCCGCTCAAAACGCTCCGTTTTGTAGAGAATCGCACTGAACTCTCCGGCTGTTCCGCCTTCGCGGCCAATTCCTTCCGAAGTATAGCCGGGTACTCCGGCAAGGGCCTCCAGCTGATGGGCAAACGGCTCCTGCAGCCCGATCAGATCCCACGAATAATAGCTCAGCATTTTCTCGGCATACTTCCGGCGGTGCGGCCAGGCATTGGGGCCGTCGGTAGGCGCGTCCAGCCGGACATTAAATGTTGCTGCTTCAATTCGGTTCATTGCTTTCACTCCGTTTCCAATTATCTAACTTGATGGGTATGCTGCGTTTTACTTGCGCTTGCGCCCCTTTTCCTTGGCTTCCGCCTCTTCAGGGGGCTGCTCCAGTGCAACGATTTTTTCGGCAAAAATCTTGCCCGCATTGGCCAGCACCGCCATCCGCAGCGACAGGTCGCTCAGCCGTTCTCCCGTCGCCACCAGCATTCCTGCGGTCGGCTCACCGCCCTGAATCTGCTCGCGGATCAGCCTGGCGGCGGATTCCTGCTCTTCACAAAAGTGGTTGTACACCTCGTCCAGCGCCCGGCTGCGCAGCTGGGCTTCAATAATGCCCTGGATCGCCGCAATCGGCAGCACCGGCTTCAAAATGCAGATGATCATAAGATAGGCAAGATGCGTGCGCGAATAACGTTTTTTGATCGTCGGAGGGACGGCGCCCATTTTCACATAATTATTAATGATCGAAGGTGAAATCAGCTTCCCCGCTTCTTCGCCGGGAAATTTGGCAAAATGCTTGTCCAGCAGCGCGACCACCTGGTCCATATAAAGCTCAATGTCAGGCAGCTCCTCCCACCGCGGCAGTGCGGCGGCCGCAAGCCGGTCTGCCCACTCGTTCAGTTCACGCCTGTTGTCCTCCTCCATAGAGGCCCTCCCTTCTCTTAGCTCGATAGGCTCATTATAACACCTTGACGTCTGTTGGGAAATTATATAATATGGTTTTAATAACTAGATGTCGTGTTATCCAAGAAAGGGAAGGGATTATCCTATGTATTCCGCGACCAAAATTCACATTTTCGGCGACTCCATCATGAAAGGCTGCATCTTCGACGAAGCAGCCCGGAAGTACCGCACACTCCCCGAAGGACCGCTGCAGCCGCTGGAGGACCGGTACGGCGTCCAGGTGAACAACCAGTCGGTGTACGGCTATACGATTGACAAAGGCTATAACCGCCTGCGCGCCGCCATTGCCAAAGGGCTGGACTGCACGATGGCTTTGCTTGAATTTGGCGGCAACGACTGCAACTACGCCTGGGACGAGGTATCCGGCACGCCGGAAGCGGAGCATAGTCCCCGTACACCAATAACACGGTTTGAATCGGTCTACCGTTCGATGATCCATGAGCTGAAGAAGCTGAAGATTACACCCATTCTGATGTCGCTGCCGCCCGTCGATGCAGATAAATATTTTGCTTTCCTCAGTTCTTTGAAGGGTGTCGATAAAGCCTGCATCCGCGCCTGGCTCGGCGATGTGCAGCGGATTGCGCGCTACCAGGAGCTGTACTCCAATACCATTGTCAAGATTGCCTATGAGACAAAAAGCCTGTTCGTCGACGTCCGCTCCCTTTTTCTGGACCATGCGAATTACAAACAGCTCATGTGCTCCGACGGCATTCATCCGAACGCAGACGGCCACCGGCTAATCAAGCAGGCGTTCGCCGATTTCGCTTCCGCCTATTTCCCTTCCTTGTCGCCCGATCCGGCATAAAGCACATGGTCCCGGCCGAATATCCGTATCTCCCGCTCCCTGACAAACCCGATTTTTTCGGCGACCCGGATGGAAGCGGTATTGCCTGGTGCGATAATGCTGCACAGCCGGGAAAGTCCAAGCGTTCGGAAGCCGTATTCCGCGCATACGGCCGCGGCCTCCGTCGCATACCCTCTGTTCCAGCAGGAACGGCCGATATGATAACCGACCTCCACTTCACTGACCCCCTCTACCATCTGCCGGATCAAACCGCAGTCCCCAATGAGCTGACCGGACGCTTTCAGACTTACTGCCCACAACCCGAAGCCGTCGGCCGCGTAGCGGCCGATATTGCGCTGGATCCACTCCTCGGTCTGGCGCAAGCTGAACGTCCCGGGATAATAAGCCATCGTCTCCGGATCGGAGAAGACGGCGAACATCCCGGCAGCGTCCTCAGGCCGGTAATGCCTGAGCGTCAAACGCTCCGTTTCCAGCACCGTCACAAATCCATCCTCCTCCTCTTATGGCTCGATTTTGCCTCCAAGGTAAGTCATGCTCCGGCTTCCCGCCATGGCTAGTCCGCACCCGCCACTTGAGCCTTTTTTCTTTCCCTTCATTATAACGGCTCGGCGCATCTTTCCATTTAACATCTTCCGCCTGAAGCATGGTTAGTCCCGTTCATAATCCTTCACAACCTTTAACATCCTTCATCTGTGGTTTTTAGGCGCTCTGCGGTATACTCGTAAAGGAGCCGCGGCAGTGACCGTATGCAGACTTACATACGACATGAAATATTTTGAATGTTTTTGGATTATTATGATTGTTTTTTTGTGAAAAATATGATACGATAAGGATGTCAGGAGGAAATCAAATGCTGACCGAAGAACGATATCGACTAATTTTACAGCGCTTACAAGAAAAAGGCGTTGTAAAGCTGCAGGAGCTTGTTGAGCTGCTGCAGGCATCCGAATCCACCGTTAGACGGGATTTGATCGATCTTGAAGGGCAACGCCAGCTGAAGCGGGTCCATGGGGGCGCCGCGCTGCCCGGCCAAAAGGGCCTAGAGCCGGGAATGGACGAAAAAACCTCCAAAAACATTCAGCAAAAGAATCGCATCGCCCGTTTAGCCGCCGCCGAAGTGCGGGAGGGCGAATGCATTTACCTGGATGCGGGAACTACTACATTGGCAATGATTCCATATCTGACTGCGGATAACATCACCGTTGTTACCAATGGACTGTCTCATGTGGAGTCGCTTGTCGGCAACCAGATTCGCAGCTATCTGCTCGGCGGCATGATGAAAAGTCATACCAAAGCCGTCATCGGCAGCATTGCGCTGCAGAATATGGACAACTTCCGGTTTGATAAATGCTTTTTGGGAACCAACGGGGTTGATCCAAAGCTGGGTTACACCACGCCTGATCCGGAAGAAGCGCTGATCAAGCGCCGGGCCCATGAGCTGTCGGCACAGACTTATGTTCTGGCCGATTCCAGCAAATTCGGCGAAGTCACCTTCGCCAAATTATTCGACCTGTCCGAAGCCGTGTTGATTACGGACGCCGTGCCGGAACGGATGCGGACGCCAATCAGCAAGAAAACCAAAATAATCGAGGGATCATCATGATTTATACCGTAACACTTAACCCTTCAATCGACTACATCGTGGAAGTCAATGAGCTGAAGCTTGGGGAACTGAACCGGATGACACGCGATCTGAAGCTCCCGGGAGGCAAAGGAATCAACGTCTCGCGTATTTTGAACGAGCTGGGAGTAAAAAACCGGGCGGTCGGCTTTCTCGGCGGATTCACCGGCCGTTACATTGAAGATATGCTGCGAGCCCATTCGGTGGACAGCGAGTTTGTTTTCATTGAAGAGGACACACGGATCAACATCAAGCTCAAGCACGGGGAAGAAACGGAAATCAACGGCCAAGGACCGGCCATCACGGCCGCCGAATCGGCCAAGCTGCTGGAGAAGCTCTCCGGCCTCAGTCAAGGCGACGTCGTTGTCCTGGCGGGAAGCGCTCCCCCATCGCTTGGACCTGACTATTACAGCCGTTTGATCCAGGCTGTGGTCCACAGCGGCGCCGAGTTCGTCATCGATACAACCGGGCAAGCGCTGCTGAACGCCCTAGATCAGCGCCCGCTGCTTGTGAAGCCAAATCATCATGAGCTGGCGGAGCTGTTTGGCGTAACCATTGGCTCCAGGGAGGAACTCATCCACTACGGCCGGAAGCTGCTGGAACGCGGCGCCAAACATGTGCTGATCTCCATGGCCGGCGAAGGCGCGCTGCTGATCACCGATACTGAGGTGTATCATGCCAACGTTCCTGCCGGCCTGGTACGCAACTCCGTTGGTGCAGGCGACTCGATGATCGCCGGCTTCGTCGGCACGCTGGCCTTAACCGGAGATGTCCAGGCCGCTTTCCGCGCCGGTGTTGCTTCAGGCAGCGCCACCGCGTTCTCCGACGACCTGGCCACCCGCGAGGATATTGAGCGCCTGCGTCCGCAGGTAACGGTTACCGCTCTGTAACAAAAAACGGCCGGTGCCGAGCTTCGCCGCTTGCACCGTGCCGCCTTTGTACCCACCCGCTTTATCCGCGGCCTCACCGCCGAAACAGCCTCCGCTCTACCTGCGGCTTTGCCGCCGAAATTAGCATCCGCTCTACCCGCGGCCTGACCGCCGAAATTTGCACCCGCTTTATCCGCGGCCTCACCAGCCGCAAAGCATCCGAGTCAACCAGGGAGTTGAGAACAATGAGAATTACTGAACTGATGATAAAAGAAACAATGATCATGGACCTGCGGGCCACAACCAAAGAAGCCGCGATCGACGAACTGATCGCCAGCCTTGCCGCCAGCGGCCGGATCAACGATCCCGTCCTCTTTAAAGAAATGATTCTGAAGCGTGAAGCCGAGTCCAGCACCGGCATCGGCGGCGGTATTGCAATGCCTCATGCCAAAACACGCGCCGTTAACGAACCGACGGTTGTCTTCGCGAAAAGCGCCGGCGGCGTCGATTTTGAATCGCTTGACGGCGAACCGGCCCGCGTCTTCTTCATGATTGCCGCGCCGGAAGGCGCCGGCAACACGCATCTGCGTACGCTGGCCGCACTGTCCCGGCTGCTGATCGACAGCGATTTCATTCAGAAGCTGATGGATACGCGCACACCGGACGAAGTTACCGCTCTATTTGATGCGAAGCAGGCCGAAGAAGAAGCGCGCAAAGCGAAGGAAGAAGCAGAGAAGCAGGCTCCTGCCGCACAAGAAGCGGTGATCGTCGGCAACCCGGCTTCAGAGGATTTTGTAGTAGCCGTTACCGCCTGCCCCACCGGCATTGCTCATACGTTTATGGCAGAGGACGCGCTGAAAAAGAAAGCAAAAGAGCTGGGCATCAACATCCGTGTCGAAACAAACGGCTCGGAAGGCGCAAAAAACGTGCTGACCCCGGATGAAATCCGCCGCGCCAAAGGTGTCATCATCGCCGCCGACAAAAACGTGGAGATGGACCGTTTTGACGGCAAACCGGTGCTCCAGCGTCCGGTCAGCGACGGCATCCGCAAATCCGAAGAACTGATCCGCAAGGCGGTCAGCGGCGATGCGCCGATCTACCGCAGCACCGGCGCGGCTTCCTCTAAGGAAAAGGCCGAAAGCGGCAACCGCAGCATCGGCAGCCAGATTTACAAAAACCTGATGAACGGCATTTCGCATATGCTGCCGTTTGTCGTCGGCGGCGGTATTTTGCTCGCGATCTCCTTCCTTTTTGAGCAGCTGGCCGGTGAAGACAATCCGGTATTCAAGCTGCTGATGTCGATTGGCGGCGGCGAAGGGGCGTTCCACTTCCTGATCCCGATCCTGGCCGGTTACATCGCGATGAGCATCGGTGACCGTCCGGCGCTTATGCCGGGTATGGTCGGCGGATTTATGGCCCTGAACTCGAACGCCGGTTTCCTCGGCGGTCTGGCAGCCGGTTTCCTGGCGGGTTATGTTATCATCGGGCTGCGCAAAGTATTTGCCGGTCTGCCCCGTACGCTGGAAGGTCTGAAGCCGATCCTGCTGTATCCTGTGTTTGGCCTGCTGATTACCGGCACGATTATGTATTACCTGTTCGACCCGTTGTTCAGCTCTATCAACACAAGCCTGACCGACGCCCTGAATGGCCTCGGCACCGGCAACGCCGTGCTGCTTGGTCTGATCCTGGGCGGTATGATGTCGATCGACATGGGCGGCCCGTTCAACAAAGCAGCCTACACCTTCGCAATCGGTGTATTCACCAGCAGCGGCAACACAAACGGCCTGATGATGGCGGCAGTTATGGCGGGCGGCATGGTGCCTCCGCTGGCTATCGCCCTGGCTACAACCTTCTTTAAAAACAAGTTCAACGAAGAGGAACGCAAATCCGGCATCACAAACTACGTGCTGGGCCTGTCCTTCATCACGGAAGGCGCCATCCCGTTCGCAGCGGCCGATCCGCTCCGCGTGCTGACCAGCTGTATCCTCGGATCAGCGATAGCCGGCGGTCTGACCCAGTTGTGGCACATCAACGTTCCGGCGCCGCACGGCGGCATCTTCGTCGCCGCCCTCTCCAGCAACGCGCTGCTGTTCCTGCTGGCCGTGCTGATCGGAGCCGTTATTTCCGGCCTGATCCTCGGACTGTGGAAAAAGCCCGTTGCCGCCGAGTAAACGGCAGTTAAAGCAAAAGGATCTGTCTGCATCATGCAGACAGGTCCTCTTTTTGCATATCTCTGTGCTTTTTTGTGCAGCTTCATGCAGGTTCCACGCAGCTGCTAATGGCACACCTTGACTACGAATCTTCTCCTGTAACAGACCCGCAGCGGATTACCGCAGTACGCGATACGGAGGTCTTTCCGGACCCAGCGGACGTTATTTCTGGAATTCTTGGGCTTTTGGGTTGCCTTGCGGACTCCAGATCCGTTATTCGTACCGAAAACCTGCAAACTATGGTTTCTCCGCGTAAATAACTGAATCTGAGTCCGAAACTTTGCCAAAACACGGAATAATCAGCAAATAAGGCATCCTGAGTCCGTACACTTGTACCCCTACTTTCTCTGGCGGCTACAAAAGGCGGGAATCTGGGATGAAATCCTGAAGCACGTTACCATTGAGCCTGACTTTGAGCAGATGATGATGGATACCATCCTAGTCCGAGTCCATCAGCATGGGGCCGGCGCAAGGGGCAAAGCAAGCAAACGATCAGACGAAGAAAAGACAGCGAGCATGTTCAAGGCTTTTTTGGCGTTGATTTCGATGAGGTTATGGCTGAAGTAAGTTTGCGTACAGACTCTAATGCAAAACCGCTGGCACCGCTGCCGCAGGTTCTTATCTGCAGCAACGCCAACGCGGCCGGGAGCAATAGCTCTGCAGCATCGCTTTCATCTACCGCTGCCACTCCTATTCTACAAAGAGCTGGAAGCCTGTCCGACCCACGCTGCCATCTGGCCGGGATCAAACGTGTCCCCTTTGCGGAGCTTCAGCGTTTTCCGTTCCGGAGGACCCTCAAACTTCCCTTCGGGAAGCTCCAGCCCGGCAGCATTGAAAATCGTGAAGCTAACTGCGTCCTTCGAGGTCGAAATAACGGCAGCGTATTTGCCGTTTTTAAGGAAATGCGGTTTTTTGTACTGAATGCGCTCGCTCGCATCAGGGATGGCTTGCCGGACAACCTCACGCAGAGACACCGCCAGCTCTTTTTGCCAAGGCTCCTGAATTGCGCCGATAAAATCGGTGACTTCCTGGTTCATTTTGCATTCGCTCCTTTAGATGCGGGATTTGGAAAATGACCGCCGTAAAATGCATGAATATATCCCTTATTTTATCGGGTAATTTTGCACCTTGAGGCCGCCGCTATGCTAAACTAGAGATATCATAGGATAAGAGAGTTGTCGAGCAGGAATATCCGTGCATGGAAGGATAGTTGCAAATACCGGCAGCGGAGAGGATTTATCATGGCGAAACCTAAAGTTGCAAAAAGACCGACGAGAGATGAATTTGTCCTTGAAGAACTCGGAAATCAGCTGACGGAGGCTTACCGGGAAGAATCGGTAATTGTGCTGACGGTATGGGGATGGGAAGAAACGGTTCGCGGGCAAATCGACACGATGGACTCCCGTACGGGGAAGGTCCATATGAAGCATAATGGCGTTATTACCAAGGTTCCTTTTATGGACATCATGGAAATCAATTATCCGCGGGACTGGGACTGATTCTGCCAAAAATTCATCCGGCGGAGTTCCCCCTTCCTCTGCGATAGCACACCAATGACAAAAAAACCGGACTGGCAAGGATGCTCTCCTTCCTGGTCCGGTTTTCACTTTAAGAAGTCCAATCAGCTTACAAGGTAAGATGCCTCAAGGATTAACGCTACCTGCCCGTTGCCCAAAATCGTTGCGCCGGAGAGATGGTTCATTTTGCCGAGATAGGACCCCAGCGATTTAATGACGACCTCCTGGTTGCCGATGATCTCGTCGACCGCAAACGCTGCGCTTTTTTCCACCGACTTGATAATCACCGTAGGCACCGATTTGCCCGTCCGGCCGCCCCGCGGGTACTGGAGCTTGTCATGCAGCCAGTACAGCGGAACAATCCGCCCGTGGTTGATAATTGCTTTTTCGCCCTGGATCGTCTGGATGTCCTCCGGCGGAATCCGGACGATTTCAGCAACGCTGTACATCGGAATGACCATGGACCGACCGGCCACCTTCACCAGCAGGCCTTTTATAATCGCCAGGGTAAGCGGCAGGCGGATCGTAAAGGACGTTCCTTTTCCCGGCTCCGTATCGATCTCGATAATCCCGTTCAGCCGGCCGATCTGGCTGCGTACGATATCCATACCGACGCCCCGGCCCGACACCTCGCTGACCTGCGCGGCTGTGGAGAAACCCGGCTCAAAAATCAGGTTTACCGCCTCAGATGGCGTAAGCCGGGCGGCTTTTTCCTCCGTAATCAGCCCTTTGCGCAGCGCCGATTCGGTGATTCGTGCGGCGTCGATGCCTTTGCCGTCGTCCTTTAGGACAATCACCACATGATTTTCTTCGTGAAAAGAAGTCAAAGAAATCAGTCCCTTGGCCGGCTTGCCCAAAGCCGCCCGCTCCGCCGGGCTTTCAACCCCGTGGTCGGCGCTGTTGCGGATCAAGTGAATCAGCGGATCGCCAAGTTCTTCAATAATGGTCCGGTCCAGCTCGGTTTCGCCGCCCTGGATCACCAGATCCAGGTCTTTGCCCAGCTTCTGCGATAAATCCCGCACCAGCCGGGGAAACCGGCTGAACAGCTGGTCGATCGGCAGCATCCGCGTCTTCATGACGCCCTCCTGGAGCTCCTTGATCACCCGTCCCATATGGTCCGATACCCCGTCGATCGCCTGCAGCGACTTGGCGGGGTCTTTCCGCATTCCGGCCGATTTCAGCGAAGCCAAAGAGGTCTGGTCAATCAGCAGCTCGCCCACCAGATTCATCAGGTGGTCCAGGCGGTCGACGCTGACCCGGACCGTCGGGGCGCTTTTGGCCCCTGCGGCCGCGGCTGCTCCTGCTCCCCCTGCCGCTGCACCGCCTGCCGCTGCACCGCCTGCCCCTGCTGTTGCGCCGCCAACTCCGCCCGCTCCGCCAGCGGCGTTTAGCGGCTCCTGCCGGCTTCCCCCTTCGGCAGCCGCCGCCCCCGCAGTCGCGGCAGACTGCCGGGCCGGTTCCGCTGACGGCTGCGCAGACACGGGCGCTTCCAGCCGATAAGGTTCCACTTCGGCGGATTCAGTGTCTGTCAGGCCAAGCAGCTTGCTCTGCAGTGCGGAGCCTTCCTCCGGCACGGCGGCGATCAGCGTAAATGCGCCGAAAAGCCCGTCCTCGTCGCCTACGGCGAGTTCGCCAAGCGGCAGGCTGGAGGCGATGATGCTGCCCCCGTCATCTTCGATCCGCCGCAGCATGATCTGGTAGCGCGCCGCTTTCATCAGGCAGTCGCCCTTCAGCGTAACGCGCACGGCCAGCAGCCGCATCCCCGCAGCCGCGCCTTCTTCCGCTCTCAGCCGTTCACCCGGGCCGAGCAGCGGCAGACTGCGGGCCGGGGAGGATGCGCCCGCCGCTGCCTGCGCGTTCTGCCCCAGCATCGCTTGAATTTCCGCTGCCAGGGCCGCGCTGTCCGAATAAGAACCGCCGGCGACATATTCGTCGCGCAGCTTTTTCATCGCATCCATCGCGCGGAACAGCAGGTCGATCAGACCTGCGGTCAGCGCGGTTTTTTTCTCACGGATCCATTCCAGCGCAAATTCCACCTGATGGGTTAAATCGCTTAGTTCCTTAAACGCCATGGTCGAAGACGATCCTTTGACCGTATGGGCAATTCGAAACAGCGTCTGCACGAGGTCCGGCGAAGGCGAACGCTCAAGCGCCAGCAGTGTCTGATCCATCCGCTCCAGCTGGTCGTTCATCTCTTCAATAAAAATATCGCGGTAGGCCGATAAGTCCATCATCTAAGTCCGTTCTCCTTCCTGGCCTAACCGCCGAGAATGCCTTCCAGCTTTAAAATGCCCACAAGTCTGTCCTCACGTTGACCGATTCCGAGAAAAACACCTTCCCGGTAACCCTCTTCCCGCCCGGCAGGCGGGTGAATTTCCGCATAGGTCGTTACCCGGTTCACCTTGTCCACAATCAGCCCGACAAATTCCTCATTGAACCGGACCACAATAATACGTGTCGCCCGGTTGTAAGGCTCGTCCTGCATGCCGAGCAAATTGCGCAGGCTCATGACCGGGACAACTTTCCCCCGCAAATTGACCACGCCCTTCACCTCATGCCGGCTGAACGGAATGTCGGTAATCGCAAGCATTTTGATAATTTCATGTACATCTTCAATCCGCATGGCGCATGTCTCCGCACCGACGGCCAGTTCGATATATTGATCCTGCTGCAGCGACGTCATCTCTTCACCTCTTTTGATCCGGGATTAGTGAGTCTTGAAGACGGAAGCCGAGCTTGCCAGTTCTTCAGCCAATTGGGCGAGGTTCTGGCAGGTAGCCGCGGTTTCTTCCGAAGCTGCAGCCGATTCCTCGCTGGAGGCGGCAATCGACTCCACAGAACGCATGACCTCGGCCGCCTGGGCTGCTTCTTCCTCGCACGCCGCCGCAATTTCGTTTACTTTAAGCGAAGAGCTGTTCACCATGCTGACGATCTGGTCAAACGCTTCGCCGGTCCGGGATGACTGCTTCACGCTGTCCGCCACAGCTTGAACGCTCTGTTTCGTGTTCTCCTGCATCGCTTTTATGATCGTTGTAATTTCTTTGGTCGCCTCGCTGCTGCGCTCGGCCAGCTTCCGCACTTCGTCGGCAACAACCGCAAATCCCCGTCCCTGTTCTCCTGCACGGGCCGCTTCAATCGCCGCATTCAGCGCAAGCAGGTTGGTCTGCTCGGCGATGTCGTCAATTACCTCGATAATGTCGCCAATTTTATGGGAGTCGCTTTCGAGCAGGGCCATTTTGTCGTTAACGGCCTGCATGCCTCTGAGCGATGCGTCCACCACATCCCCGCCTTCTCTGGCGGTCCGGACCGTGTCGTTCGACAGCTCCGCCGCTTCTTCCGCGCTTCCTGCAACCGAGTCGATCGCGATCGACAGCTCTTTAAACAACTCGGTAATGTTTGTTGCGGCCATTGACTGATTGGTGCTAGTGCCGGCGATTTCCTCCGTACTCGCGGAGATCTGCTGAGAGGAAGCGGCAACGCTCTGGGAGCTGCCGACGATGCTGTTAATCAGCACTTTCAGATTCTCCACCATAAGGGTCAGCGCAGCGGCAAGCTGCCCTACTTCATCTTTGGTTTGAACATCCGGTGTACGGGTCAAATCGCCTTCGGCTACTTTTTTCGCAACCTCCACCATGTTCAGCAGCGGCTTCGAAATCGACCGCGAAATTACATAGCCGATCAGAAGACTGAGGAGAACGGCTGCAACAATAACAGAAATCGTAACAGTTAGAGAGGCTTTATAAGTAGAGTCGGAGTTATTATTGGCTTGTTCCGCCAGTTGGGCGTTGGTGTCAATCAACACGCCCAGCGTCTCGGTTACCTTATCTCCTTGCCCTTTCAACTGGGTACCTTTGAATTCATTAAAGGCGTTGATATCATCACTTTTTGCCAGCTTGACCGCTTGGTCGAACACTTTGTCATACTCCGCCATCTCTTTATCCAAAATGGCTAGATACTCCTGCTCGCGGGGGGTTGTCGCCAGCGGACGGAAGTTATCAATTTTCTCCAACGTCTTTTGGCGGGCGGTTTGAATATCCTGCTCGTACTTCGTGATAATCGCACTATCTTCCTCCGTGCTCATGTCCCGGACCAGCACCCGAAGGTTTTGAAAATCCCCCTGCGCTCCGGACAGCTCACGGACTGACGTTAAGTTATTATCGTACATCTCGTCCATGTTATTTTTCATCTTGCCCAGCGCTGAAACCGAATACAGGCCAAACCCGCCGAGCAGCAAAGCGACAATCATGAACCCGGTGATAATTTTAGTCGCCGTCTTCAAATTTCCAAACCATTTCATCTTAATTCCTCCTAAGGCCGTATCGTGTCCGTATGGCAGCATCCTGATCTTTTCTTAGCATCCGCTTCCCCACCATTTGACATCATACGATCTATTTCGACATTATCAGCCACTTTGTGAAGGGGGCATTTCTCATTTTTTTAAACTCCCAGTCTTTTTTTGCCATCTCAGCCGAAAATAAGCTTATTTCCGCCATGAACTGGGCATAAAGAACCATTATATCAACAACAATTCAAAGGAAACGGCTATTTCTCGTATGAGTATTGGCCCAGATAATCTTCCATTTTACAGGTAACTACTCCGCTATGAGCTAAAGGAGGGACAAAAAATTTAGGTCTTCCTTTCATTCGATGTTTCACATTTCCGAATCTGACGGCGCTGGCACAGCCTGAAAACTCATTCAGGCCCTGGACAAAGGGGTAATGGTTCACTGGGAGCGCATGCCGGCTCGGCGGACAAAGACGCTTTCAGGTGACGCCATTTCATCCTGACTAACACTAAGGAGGAGAAAAGGATATGACTCATCCTATCGAACAACAGAACCGGAAGGTTGCGCTTGTTACGGGGGCGGGCCAAGGCATCGGCCGGGGAATTGCAAGCGTACTGGCGCAAAAAGGCTACATTCTCGCGTTAACCTATCATTCCGACTCCGAGCCGATTGACGAGGTCGCCGAAGAGCTGAGGCATATTTATGGAGCGGCCCCTTACACGACCGCCTGCGACTTGACGATCCTCCGGGAAGGGGAACGGATTGTCCGCGAGACGCTTGAAGCGTTCGGGCGAATCGATCTGGTCGTCAACAATGCGGGCGCTGGCATGAACGACCCGCTGCTTGATATGAAAGAAGAGGATATGGCAGCTACGGTAAACCTGGATTACCTGGCTCCAATAATGATTTCCAAGTACGCCGCCAAAGCGATGATTGAACGACACATCCCAGGCAGTATCCTGTTCATCACTTCCTCCCGCGGTGAACGCGCTTATCCAGGCGACAGTATCTACGGGGGGATGAAAGCCGCCTTGATCCGCTCCTGTGCTTCACTTGCCCTGGAATGGGCGCCGCACGGCATCCGTGTGAACTGCGTGGCTCCCGGAGCGACCGTTCACAACCTGGGGCAGGATGCCTATGAAGAACCGCTTGGGCGTAAAATCCCGCTCGGACGTATGGGCACCCCATCCGATATCGGTGAGGCAATCGCCTGGCTGGCTTCCGATCAAGCGTCGTATATTACGGGAATCAATCTTCGGGTCGACGGCGGTTTGATCCTGCCGGGCATGCCGGAGGATACCTCCCCGGAAGCGGGATACGGCTGGGGACGAGTGTACCGCGGAGAGTAGTTTCCCCTTTTTGACCCAGTTTTCATATTCCGGTGCGCCGCCGATGATAAAGCTGCGTTATAATCGGGGTATCAGTGCTATACAATCCTGCGGAGGTGGGTGCTTAGTGAAGGCGATTGCGGTATTTTGCGGCTCCAGAAACGGCGCTTCTGAGGTGTACCGGGAGGGAGCGATTGCGCTTGGCCGGGCCTTGGCGGAACGTGAGATTACACTTGTCTATGGCGGTGCAAGCGTGGGACTGATGGGAGCCGCAGCCAACGCCGTTATGGAGGCTGGCGGCAAGGTTATAGGCATTATTCCGGAGTTTCTGGAGACGCGGGAGATTTCGCACAGGTCGTTGTCGGAGCTCATTGTGGTGGAGTCGATGCATGAACGCAAGGCAAAAATGGCGGAGCTGTCGGACGCCTTCATTGCACTGCCGGGCGGTCCGGGAACCATGGAGGAGTATTTTGAAATTTTCACTTGGGCACAGCTCGGCCTGCATGCCAAACCGTGCGGACTGCTGAACATTCATCACTACTTTGATCCGCTGGTCGCGCTGCTCGATCATATGCACAGGGAGCAATTTATGGCGGAAGAACACCGGTCCATCGCGCTTACCGATACAACGCCGGAAGGTCTGCTTGACCAGTTCTCGCGCTACAAACCGCCTGCCGTCACCCCGTATATTACCCGTCAGAAACAGACCTGAGAAGGTCTGTTGTTTTTATGTGAGATCAGTTTAGCCCGCAGCTTGCGTTAGGTCTACTCTAGCGGCAGTGTAGGGTCTTGTGCGCAACCGCAATGATAATCGGCAGCTTCTGTGCTACTATAGGTGAATTCAAATTCCTTTAGCAGCGACATCAATGAAAAAAGGAGCCTTGCCGCATGACCAAATCCCGCGTTTACCTCTACCTCATTCTTGCCAATCTGTTCTGGGCCGGTAATTATGTGTTCGGCAAATATGTGGTCGCTGAGCTGTCCCCTGTACAAATGACGTTTATGCGCTGGCTAATCGCCGTCCTGGTTCTGTTCCCCATAGCGCAGATGATCGAAAAGCCCGACTGGCGGAAGATTTGGAGAGCTTGGCCTCTACTCCTGCTGCTAGCCGTACTTGGTGTGGCCGGATACAACTTCCTGCTCTATGAGGCGCTTCAATACACTACGTCGTTGAACGCCGCGCTGGTAAATGCCATGAACCCGGCGCTGATCGTACTGGTATCGGCACTTGTACTGAAAGAGCGGATTTCCACAACGCGCGGCCTTGGCCTGGTTCTCTCCCTGCTCGGCGTCCTTCTGGTGCTGACGGAAGGGCACCTTTCCCGAATTTTCCAAATCAATTATAACGCCGGCGATCTGCTGATGCTGCTCGCCATCACAGTCTGGACGGTGTACTCGATTCTTGGCCGGCGTACCCGAGACCTGCCTCCTATCGCCAGTACAGCTGTCTCAGCACTGCTGGCCGTGCTGCTGGTATTCCCGTTTGCGCTTGCTTCCGGCCTCTCTTTCCATCTCAGTCCGAGAGCGGCGGCAGGCATCTTGTACATCGGCTTGTTCCCTTCGGTCGGTTCGTTTATATGCTGGAACTCGGCAATCCGTGTTGTAGGCGCAAGCCGGGCAGGCATCTATCTGAATCTGATTACGGTCTTTACCGCCGTGTTCAGCGTCCTTTCGGGCAATCCCGTCACCTGGGCGCAAGGAGCCGGGGGACTGCTTGTCTTTGCAGGGGTATACCTGGCCAGCGTTGCAGGAAGTTGGCGCCCCCACACGGATCATTCCAAATCAGCATAGCCCCTTAGAACACAAAGAAGCCGGAGCAGGACAATGTCCCTCCGGCTTCTAATGTTTTTTTATTTTCCCGCGGCTTCCCACTGCTTCTTCAGCCACTCGTCAAAACCATCGCCTTTGATGCCTTCATAAGTGTCGTAGATGTCGATCCGCATTTTCCGCAGCTTCTCCTTAAAGTCCTCGAAGGTATGCTCACGCGGCAGACTTTTGCGAATGCGCAGCATGATCTTGGAGAGGCCTTTAAACGGCTCCGGTTTGTTCGGCGAAGGGAGCTGGACATCTTGCCCCAGCGCTCTCAGCTTCTCATAAGCGGCTTCCTGCACTTTATACACGGGATCGCTGTTCATCAGCCGGGTTAAAATATCCATCGTCTGCGGATGCTCCCATTTTCCCAGCTCCTGAACGGCCTCCAGACGGGCTCTCCAGTCCGCCGAACGGTTCGCGGCTTTTTTCAATTGGTCGTAATGCTCCGGCAGTTCTTGTTTGTTGTCCTCGTTATTCAAGGGTCCTGTTCCTTTCTTGGCTAAAACTTGGCGTATTCCTTATTTTACCCTAATGCACGGCTTGTCCACAATCCACAATCGGACGCTGTGCCGCTTGATGAGGCGGTCCTTTCACAATTTCGGTTAACCGCTCGGCCTGTACCACCGGGGAATGATCTGCGTAAATCCCTCGTAGTCGTCCAGCGCAAGCCGGCAGCGCATTTGCATCCCTTCCACGTCGGCCTCGCCGTAGGGAATAGCCCATACAATGGAATACAGGCAGGCATAAGCCGTGTAGACCGCCAGGCGCCGCCAAAACGTTTCCGGAGGTTCCCCTCCAAAATAGCCCTTCAGCCGCCCTCGGGAGAACGGCACAGACCGTTCCCGGTCAAGCACTTGAAGCTTATAGAATTCCTCCGCGGCGTCCCCGATATCCCAGCGGTTAAAATCAATGACGCCGATCCGCCCTTCCGGTGTCAGCAGCAGATTAGCCGCATGAAAATCGCCATGCTGCTGAACCAGCTGCGGATCATCAATCCAATCCATTCGCGATTTGACGAACGCCAGCGCCGTGCGGTCTCCCTCCACCCGGGCCGGACAGCGCTCATAAGCCTCAAGCCGGGTCCGCATTTTGTCCTTCATCCGCCTGCTCCAAGCAGGATCCGGGTCTACGCGCAGCGTATGCATTTCCCGCAGGATCTTTCCCGCCTGGACGCCGAGCCGATACTGCTCCGCCTCGGGCATGCCGGCCATCGCCTTCAGCAGCGGACGTCCTTCCACCCAGGTCAGCAAGGTATAGACCGCTGTTCCGGTATCCGTCATCCCCCACTCCAGCGCTTGGGACATCGGAAAGCCGAACTGGTTGAACCGCCGCAGCGCTTCAAATTCCTCCCGTTTCCGTTCATACGTCTCGGGAGCGGACAGCCGGAGCAGTCTTTTGCGGCCCTCCCGGTCTTCCAGATAAAATTTACGGTCAGAGGACCAGCCTTCCCGGATCGGCCGGACAACCGTCCAGCGCCCGGGTTCGGGAATGTCTCCGCGCTGCGCCTCAGGGATTTCCCATTGATTCATGATATCCTCCAAAAAATATATTTATCCGTTTACCTCAGTCTTCCTTTACCTGCTCAGATACCGCCCCAGTGCATCCTCCCAAATCGCCCGCTTCGTCTCCTCCGTCAACTCCTTCTGATCATACCGGAGGGCATTTGGATTAACTTGTACATCCTTGCCGTCCATCGCCAATCGCTCGGTGAGGAATCGGATGGAATCAGCAGGGTTCGACGACGAGGTTTTTACCAGCGATCTCCCCAGCTTCTCCAGCAGAACTTCCTGCTTCAAGGTAGGCAGTTCAAGACGGCCTTCCGCAAGCCGCAGCTGGACTTCATATTCGCCTTGATGGTCGTCAATCTCCCAACCGGCCCAGGCTTGCCTGAACCGGTCCAGTCCGCCAGGCAGGTCGTCCGCATGCCAGTAGTCCAGCCGGCGCTGCGGAACATCAAGATGAAACCCGGCCGTCGGGAACGTCTCCATCGCTTCGGTTGGCGCAAACCGGTCTGCTCCAATCAAAGGATCGGCTCCGCCGAGCACCGCGGGGCCTGCATCCAGCACATCTCCAATTCGCGCCTCCATCGGGAACAGCTTGATTTGCCCGTCGGCATACCGGATGCTGCCGATGAGGTCGATCCAGTTCTGCTGTTCCGGCGGCCGGAAATTGGGAATCTCCGTCCCCCGTTCCTTGGGGTTCAGGACAGCCTGCACCGGATAACCGACATAAGCGGCCATCTCCGCAATCCCCTCGTAAGCCCACCGCAGCTTCCAGCCAGGCCAGGTATAGCTCAGCAGCTCCATATACACACGCCGCAGCGGGAGATCATAGCAGAGATCCTCCCCTCCGTACAGCAGCAGCGTCCGGGTGTCCAAATCCATGACGGCGCCGCCTTCGGCCCAGACGTCATCCAGCCACCCGTCCGCCTCCCGCCGCTGCTGCATGGCAATAAATGCGGCGGCATGCTCCGGCCCCCAAAACAAATCATCCGGCAGCGTATTGGCATGCCAGTGGCTGTAATACAGCTCATACGCACCATTTTGTACGATGACCAGGTTTGCCCGTTGTCCCATTATCAGCTCTCCTCTTTTTAGCTCTCCAGCGCTCCCGCCGCCTCCAGCGCCGCGGCAGCCTCCGCATGTCCCTGTTTCCGGGCAAGGCCAAGCGCCGTTTCCCCGTTCGTATCCCGCTTGTTTACGTCGGCGCCACGCTTAATTATCAGGGAGATCAGCTCCTTGCTATCCATATGATAAGCAGCGGAGTGAAGACAGGTCTGCCCGCTGCTGTCGGGGATATCCGTACGCGCGCCGTTATCCAGCAGCAGCCGGATCACCTCCATGCTCCGCTCGCCGGCCATGGCCGCATGCAGCGCCGTGTTTGACGGAATATATGCAACGCGGGAGTGGGACACCTCATTTACATCCGCTCCGGCTGCAAGCAGCGCTTCCACCGCAGCTGCTTGCCCGTAATGCGCCGCAAAGCCGAGCGGCGTCAGTCCGTCCCTGTTTTCCGCCCCGGCCAGACCGGGGTCAGCGGCCAGCATCGCTTTCAGCCGTTCCGCGTCGCCCAGGCGGGCGGCTTCAAATAGTTCATCTATACGCGATGATTCGCTCAAGTTCATCTTCCTCCATCTATATGGCAGATTACGGCCGCTTTTTTCTCGCATCATTATGCTGCGGCGTACCGAAGTCATCCTATCGGCGATAAAACCGGTACATGGAGAGGGACGAGTCCCTGGCCGCGGCGATGCCGAGCGCTTCTTCCAGCTCCCGGCCCTGGCCGATCACCTCATACAACAGCTGGATCAAGAACAGCAAAGCGCTGCTGCCGTCCGGATAATCCGCCGGCCCGATATAAGCGCCGCATCCCGCTTCCATAAAAGCGGCCGCAAGCCGGGGATCACCGAGCGTACAGCCGTTTGCGATCACAGCGGCGCCGTCCAGCCGGGCATAACGCCTCACTTCGTCCGCTCCGAATGCGCCCTTCGGTTCGCCCGGTTCGTACACGTCCTCCGCCAGCTCAGGCAAAAGCAGCCTGCCGTCCTCCCCATGAACACACAAGATAAACAGATCCGTCTTCCCATACAACGCTTCTCCCGACAAGACAGCGGTTAAGTCGTTGGGCCTGCCGATATAATAGGTCACGGTTCTGGCGCCAAAATATTCAAGAGCGGCCCGGAGCGCTTGCGTCTCCAGTTCGCAGTCCGGTCCGCATACCAGCGCAATATTTCTGGGCGGTGACGTCATGCTTGTGTCCTCCTTTTTTCCTGCAGCGTTATCAGTCGTCTAGTATTATTCAACTGCCTCGCTAATGCACACTGCTGTCTGCTTGCCTGCTTGTCTCTTACTTGCTTACTTGCTTACCTGCTTGTCAGTTTCCCTGCTTTCTGCTTACTATTTATCTGCTTATCCGAACGTCCGATGCAGCTGCTCAAGGTCGAGTTTGCTGTAATGACCGCCAATCCGCCGCAGTTCATCCCGCACTTCCATCAGCGCCCAGCCAAGCAGGTTCTCCCCCCGCCACTTGCCGGGCTGTTCGATATCCGGATCGTCAGCCGCCATCCCTATGCCCCAGATCCGGTCCACCGGACTGGCTTCGACCAGCACCCGGTCTCCCGTCTGCAGCAGGAAGCGCATCAACTCCTCATTTTGCATGAATTTGGCCAGATTGCCCCGCCGGACAATCCCGTAGCGCTTCCTTGACCATACCTCTTCCCGAAAAGGGGCAACCTTACGCCCAAGATCCTTCACCGTCTTCGGGTGTCCTGCGCTCATAATGGCTGCCAGTGTTTCCTTGTCGCCGAACAGCCGGGCTTTTTCCGCCATCATGTACTGTTCCATGCAAAAATACCTGTCAGTCTCCACCGCAAAATCGGAACCCCACCATTGGCTCAGGCACGATTTGGTGATCTGCCCTTTGGCATCCGGCCGGTGGCCCCAGAAAAAAATGTATTTGATCCGTTTCCCGGCCTGAATCTCTTTGTTCAGGGCTTCAGCAGAGTACGCGGGAACCGCATCCCCCGTTCCGAACCAGGCTTCATCCTGCGCAAAATCGTTATCGTCCGCCTCTTCCTCCTCATACCATCCGGTCCAGCCGACCGGGGCAGGAAACCACTCGCGGTACGTTTCACGTTCTCTTTCCGACAGCGTTTCATACCATTCTGCAAACGCCATAACGTAAGACTCCCCATATCCCATTCTCCAGCCGATGCTGTAACGGTCGAGCGCCGGATACATAAACCAGGGCGGAGCCATCGGATGCTCTAACGTATATACAGTACTCATCTACCTTCTCCTCCTCACGATGCCAATCAAGTTTCTGCCAGCTGCCTGATCTAACAGGCTGCAGCTCTCCCGCAGTGCACCTAACGCAGGCTATTCGCTTTCCGGCCTTTCGCCATTAACGCAAAATAACGCCCGTCTCTGTGCAGCTGGCACTCTTCCTTATTCTACTAAAAGTAGAGACCAATACAAAGAATCAGTCTGCCGTTGTCTCTGCACACTCCTATGCATTCCTAATCCTTCCGGCTAATAGACACTCCTGCCAATACAAAAAGCGTCTGGGCTGCTCCTTCAACTGGCGACGCAGGACATCCGGTTACCTTCGCCCGGCATCTTTTTAAACAGCAAAAAAGCAGACCTGACAACAGGTCTGCTCCACGTCCCTTTTAGCCGGACGCCTGTCTTATGCCGCCGCCCCAGTTCGGTCAGGGCTGCGATTTAAAATTCTGAATTTCCGTTTTGACGCCTTGAGCGGCGTTTACCGTCTCATCCTTGATGTCTTTGGCTACGCTGACGGTCTCCTTGATTACGCCTGCGACCTCCTGGCCTTTGCCTGACAGCTCACGGCCCGTTTCATTCAGCAGCGCGCCGGTCTCCTTGACCATATCTGCCACATCAGCCAGCTTGGCGCGCACTTTCTGGCCCTGCTGCGGAGCGAGCAGAACACCCAGACCTGCACCGATCAAAGCACCTGCAACCGCGCCTATTGCCATCGTTTTTTTCGTTTCAGCGTCCATGTTCCTGACTCCTCTCTGGGATGCATGATTGATTTCCCCTATTATTACCCACATCTTTCGGGAATCAATACACCCCGGGAGATCAGTGCACCCTTCTACCGGTCAAAACGGAACCAGCTAAAATCGAAGCGGCTGCCCGGGAGGAAAATAAACGTCACCTTCTGCTCGCCCTTCACCCGGTCCAGCTTGAATACCCGTTCTTCATAGTCCTCCGAATGGGTGAATTCGACAAGCTGATTGCTTTCGCCGCCTTCGCCCGCAAACCGGACATGAATCGTATTTTTATCGATAGGGGAACGCCCAAACAGCGTCAGCTGCGCCGCCCCTTCGCCGCCAAAATCTAGATGGCTGAATTCCAGCGACACATTGTTGCCGATTTCCTCTACCCGGCTGCCGGCAACGGTAAAGGTATCACCGTAGATCCGGTCCGCGCCCGCCGCGTCGTTTTGCTCAAACGCCGGGTTTTGCCGCTCGAAAGAAAAGCCTTTGATATGCACCTTCTGCCGCAGCACGAAACAGATCGCAGTGATGCCGCGCAGCCGTCGGGACAGTCGGTACGTCTCCTCCTGATACACATTCCACTTGGATTCCTTTTGGTAGATAACGTCCGCCAGCAGCTCGCTGCCCTCTTCGCCGGGCACACCTTCCCAAATTTCCAGCGGATATTCCTCGTTCGTAAGCGCAAAAATCGGAATGGTAATCGTATCGGAACCGTAAGGGCCAAAATCGATGGCGTGAAAACCAACCTGCGTCTCCCCGTCCCGGCTTGTCGCTACCCCGCGCTCGTTGCCGCTGCCAACCTCGCCTTTGCTGAAGTCGTAGAGGCCGGCGGAAATAAACCCATACGGGTCTTTGTAAGCCGTCCCCAGTCCTTCGGCGGTAAACTCCAGCTCCGAGATCAGCTTCGTTTTGTCCGTGCCGTTGCGGCTTGTACAGCGGAGCCGGAATGCGCCGTCTCCAAGCGCCGTCACCTTTGCTTCATGCCCCATGGCTTCGACCTTGGCGATGTCGGACACGATGCCCGCATCATTCACCGCGCTCCACTCCACGTCCTGGTAAGAGGCATCCGCGGGGAACAGCTGCGCCCGCACGATCATCTCCGTATTCGATTCGTCAAAACGGCGTCCCGACTCGCTGATGATATCAATTTTGCGCAGCGGAATCTCATCCGGCGCTCCCGTGACAACAGCGAGGTCCGGCCGGTTCCCGGACACGGCTGTTCTGCCGCAAACAGCGGGGGATTCGGCCGCCACGGCTTCGAACTCCGCCGTGCGCGGCGACATCCCTTTGGAGGACACCTCCACCCGGATGCTCCCCGGCTCGGCGGCCGCCCCGATGATCGCCATCAGTTTCCCGCTGAACAATCTCCGGCTTGTGCCTTTATACGGGTCGTAATCGGTGCTGTCTCCGTTGTCGAGTCCAAGCAGCAGACCCGCACCGGTAACTTTGACCTGAACACGGTTGTTCGCGTTCTCAACAGGATGGCCGTTTTCGTCCTCCATCCCGATTTCCAGGAACAGCAGATCCGTACCGTCCGCCACAAGCTGCTCCTTGTCCGCCTGCAGACGGATGCGCTTCGCGTCGCCAAACGAGTGCTTCGTATCGGTCGCGATGACCTTCCCGTCCTCGTCATAGGCAATCGCCTTTAGCTCGCCCGGCTCGTAAGGAACTTTCCACGTGCCGACAAGCTGCTTGCCGTTGGCATGGTCGATGTCGCGGATGCCCAACGTTACGCCATTCAGCTGCAGCTCGACCCGGGGCGCATTGGAGCTTACCCGGACGTCGACGATTTGGCCCGGGCTGAAATCCCAATACGGGAACAGATGCACCATCGGCCGTGTTTTGTAATCCGTCCAGCCCGCCTGATAAATATAATAGGAGTCCTTTTCGAAGGTAGCGGTGTCGATCTGGCCGAAATAAGAATTTTTGGTGTGATAAGGCGTTGGTTCGCCGATATAATCGAATCCGGTCCAGATAAACTGCCCCAGCGAAAACGGGGTGTCCCGCTCCGCGATGATGCAGGCCTCCGCTGACTTTGCTCCCCAGCTGGTTGTGCTGTTGCCGAGCGCCGAGCACTGCTCGTCATCGTCGGCCAGGATCGCCTGTTCAAACGGGAAGTGGTAAATGCCCCGGCTCTGCACAACCGATGCCGTCTCGCTGCCGTAAATGATCCAGTCAGGATGCTCCGCGTGGTGCTTTTCGTAGTATTTTTCGGCATAGTTGTATCCCGCCAGCTTAACGATATCGGCGCATTTCTGCGCATTCTCCCAAGGCATGTAGTTCGAACCGATGGTGACCGGCGCATTCCCTTTCGGATCGTGCAGCTGCACCTGTTCCATCAGCTTCCGCGTAATTTCCTGTCCGCGTTCATCCGCGTGGGTATCATATATTTCGTTGCCGATGCTCCACATGATCAGGCTCGGATGATTGCGGTCTCTTCTCACCCAGCTGCGGACATCCGCCGCCGCCCATTCCGGAAAAAAGCGGGCATAATCAAACGGAGTTTTGGGCCGCTCCCACATATCAAACGCCTCCGAAACGACAAACAGCCCCATCTCATCCGCGAGTTCCATCAGCTGCGGGTCAGGCATGTTATGTGCGGTGCGGATCGCATTAACGCCCATATCCTTCAGAATGACGAACCGGCGTTTTAATGCGGTAAGGTTGAATACAGAGCCAAGCGCGCCAAAATCGTGATGCTCGCACACGCCGTTCAGCTTCATTTTGGCCCCATTGACCAGGAGCCCCTGCTGCGGATCCATGACAATGGTGCAGAATCCAACCGCATAAGTTACCTTCTCAAGCGTTTGCCCGGCGGAGAAGCCAGCCCCATCGGCCCCATCGGCCGCGCTCAGCTGCGTCACGAGCCGGTACAAATTCGGCTCTTCGGGACTCCACAGCCGCGGACCGGTAACGGTGAACTGCTGCCGGTTCACGACAGCCGCTGCCGGTGCGGCGTTCGCGCCGCCGTCCGCCGCCACTTTTTGCAATACGGAAGCGACCTCTTCGCCGTTATACAGCAGGGTGTGCGTCAGCTGCGCATCCTCCGTCAGATGAAGTTCGGTATTCACCTCTACTGTCCACTTGTCCGAATGCTGCGTTGTTGTAATATACACGCCGTCAGTGACAATATGGTTTAAGCCCCGAGTCTTCAGCCACACGTTGCGGTAAATGCCCGCACCCGAATACCATCTGCTGTTCGGACTCTGGTGCAGCACCTTGACGACCACTTCGTTGTCGCCGTCCGTCAGAGCATCCGTGATGTCATGCTCGAACGAAGAGTACCCGTATTTCCATTCGCCAACCTTCCGCCCGTTAACATATACCGTGGAATCCATGTAAACGCCGTCAAAATAAAGCAGCACCTGATCTCCTTCTTCCGGCCGGGGGAATACCTTGCGGTACCAGCCAATGCCTTCTTCATAGAGATCGAGCGTATTGTAGATCAGCCAATCATGCGGAAGATCCACCGGTTCAAACGTCAAACCGGCGGAATCCTTCGTATCCAGACTGCTTTTGGCGAACTGCCATCCGTCGTTAAATAAAATCTTTTTGTTCAAGAACGAGCCCACACTTTCCTGAAAGATTTTGGTCCAGGCTATCATATCACCTGGTTATCTCTTCCGAAAGTGAGCGATTCACTTCTCTTCGCTTCGCATCGCGGGCCGTATATTCTCTTTTGATTGCCGACGGTTCCCGGTACTTATTCCCTTAAGCAGCGGCTGGCAATCCGTTGTGTTTAACTGGGAATCACTGATTTTTGCCTCCACACGGCAGACATGGCCGGAACGGTCTTTTCGGCATATTCGAGGAACGGGATTAAACAACCTTTATTTGCAAGCTCCTGCAGCAGTCTCACAGGGTAAGGCTGGATAAACCGGTAAGAGTTCACATGATCGATTACCTTAAGCTGCCGCTCAGGAGTGATGTATATATGACGTAAAGCGGCATCTCTCCGGGTAAACCGGACGCGCTGCATCTCATGCAGCATCACCACAAGCTTTTCAGCCAGAAAAACAGGGAGATGATGCTGTTCGGACAGGAAGGTGTCGATGTCCTGCCCTTGAATATACTCCATAATAATGTAGTCCGAACCCACTCCGTGTACGCGCGGCGTAAAGGATGCAGAGCTGGCTTTATAAAGGGAGTGCGCCTCCTGCTGGGCATCGCTTTCGTGCGCAAAAACCTTTACACAAGTTGTGGGAGAAAGCTGGAAAACCGCCCCTTGCGCGCCTGCTCCAAGAAAGGGGTAGCCCGCCGGGTTCATCCACTGAACTTTATAAGGCTGGTTTGGCTCTGAAATACTGGGATACACTTGGATATTATGAAACGCCACAACCATTCACATCCCCTGCACTAAATTCCCAGTCCAGGCAGCAGATATTTTTCCTGGAGCGTATGGAGCCGGGGCACAAGGCTGTTTCTCCGTATTTCCAAAGCAAAAGCGAGCGTTGCCAATTCCCCGTCTGTTACTCCCCATAATACCGGCAGATCCGCGGTGATTTGGTGAAAATCCTGTGCGGTAAGGGCGTTGATTCTGGCGATTGCCTGGCCGAACGGATCGGGGTTTTGCAGATGGGGAGCAAATTTTGCATACAATGGCCCCCAAAATTCATGCTGGACCGATAAGGAATTCATCACGTTTTTTACCGTCCAGTTCGGTCCATTAAAAATATTCGCGTTGTCAATCATCCACAGCTGCGGATTAGCTCCCCGCGAAACGAGGATATTTTGTCCATCTTCACGCCATAGATGGCGGTCGTTGTTGTCCAGCCAGTGATCGAATGCGATAATATCCGCCGCCTGGGCGATATTATGACAACTGCCGAGCTCTTCGTCCGTGGGAAAATTCGTACTGTCCGGCACATATCTGCTGCCATAATGCGGACCACGGCCAAGGTCGATCCCCAAACTTAGCGACCGGCTTCTTAAAGACTCGTCAATATAGACGACTTGTCCATCAGGAACGGGAAGGTTCAGCCGCTTCGCCAACCTGAAGCAAATCATCTCGTTTACCAGAACCCGAATCCCCTGCGGGTTGCTGGTTAATTTAACAACATACAAATTACCGTCGCTGCATTCCATCAAATGAGGCGTACTCCATCCCGACAGCGGCTTGACATAGTTGACAGCCTGAAGCATGAACCCACCTCCATACTTCCGAGGAGTAGCAGATAATCAGGCGAACTATGGAAATCCCCGACTATCTGGTTAATGATTAATGGTTTCCTTAGGCACTGTTTAAGCCCACCAGCCCTTTACCGTACTTTCCAGCACATTTGCTAATCATGTACATCCTCCTTTTTATTGATATATTCTAGTGTATGTTTTGGATTTGCCTGGAACAGGGCCTCTTGGCAAATAAAATTGCCGCAACCATAGCCCTTCTTGGACTTGGTGCGGCAATTGTTTTGCTCCGCTCTAACTATTAGCTTTGGAAACATGAAGTAGATTATGCCGTGAATATATGCAGGGCATCTTCGTGTTAAGGGGGATTCGCCGGTTCGCCGCCTACCTGCTGCACTCTTTTTGCAAACCGGACCGGAGTCTTAACACTCAGCCCGCTGCCGGAATAGAGTAAAAGACGCGAGCCCCCCACGTATCGGTAAACCACACGGCTTTGCCGCCAATGACGACCGGCTGGGTTTCGGACAACCTGAAGCCCGGAAGCGACTGAATGCTGCCCGAAGGATTGCCGTCTCCGTCAATGTATTGCATTTTCACATCGCCCGGACGCCCCTCCAGATCAAATTCCTGCCATAGAACCATCATGCGGTTATCCGTGATTTTGACCAGCTTGGGGACGGAGGCGTTTTTGCTGCCGTCCGTATACTTCGCCAGTGTCACTTGCCGGGCCGCGCCGGCGCTTACATTGCTTTTTGGAAGCACGGCGAGCATGATGTCCCGTTGATCAACCTTCAGGCCCACCATTTCAAACGAGGTATACTCCTTAACCTTCGAATGATCAACCGAGTTCATCGCTACGATATAGCTGCCGGCAGACATCTCGAAGCCGCCGAGCGATACACCGGTTTCATTTGCGCCGATTCTTCCCGGAATGTTGAACAGATCCACTTCAGTGTAATCACTGCCGTTTCCCTTGTTGAGCACAATGGAACGCGGATAAGCGTCGCCATGATCAACAAGCACATGCTCGGCCCCGTCGAACAAAACATACTGGTCAAACGAATGACTGACGTGATTGGCCTGGAAACGTCCAAGATCGTTGGTCACCTTCATCGAAGCCGTATTGACGATCATCGTCAGCTGGGATTGGTGATTCAGCCCATCGTCGGTTTTGTACCGTTTGCGCGCAGTGTGGAACACCAGCGTGTCCCCCATTTCGGCCATGCGGCCGGAACCCGCGTCAAAGGGCTCGATTGTAAAGCTCTGTCCGCCGGTTACCGAAACGCTGTCGATCCGATTGAAGCTTTTATCGTAGCGGACGATCCGGATGACTTCTTTGGCATCATTCTGCTCCGCATTGCTCTGCCCAAACGCAATATAATTATAGGCCGTCCCGCTAAAAAATCCGCCGAACAGCGGAAGCTCCATCGGGATATTCGTTTTTCCGGCAGGCGCAAACGCAGCGCTGTACTTCTCTACCGTAAGCGTTTTACCCGCTTGAACGACGCTCAGCGAGCCGTCGCTGCCAGGCACGATGGTTGTGGCCGCCGGCTGCTGCCATCTGGAAAAAGAAGAAGTGAGCGCATTGTCGTCCGTCACCTGCAGCCCCGGCACCCGGGAAGCATGTTCAGGCGTTTTCGGAAAAAGCGAGATTTTATTGGACGAGGGTTCATATTCCACCTCAAACGGGACTTTGGCAGCCAGATCCCGCAGCTGGAAATAATTACTGCCGTTAATATTATAGGCCGTTATCGGCTGCGGTTTGCCGTCCACCAGCACCTTCGAGGAGGAAGGCACTGCGGCCAGTCCCGTGCCGCGCCCGGAGTATCCCCGGTACACGGAGGTTCTTGGCGTATAAGGCCGGCCGGTCAAAATCTCCACCGATCCGCCCGCCGCACTGTAGGACACATCGAATTGGCTTGGGCTGCCGGACAGCGCCTCCGCCACATCGCGCAGGCTGAAGTAATTGCTGCCGTTAACCGTAAAACCGGTGATGGCCCACTCCTGCCCCCGTACGTACGTGCTGCTCTCCGACACGCTTGCTTTAACCGGCTTCTCCGCGGAAGCCGGAGCGGCAGCACCGAAAAGCGGGATTGCCAGCATAACCGCCAGCATTGAACTTACGATTTTTTTCAAGTGATACGCCTCCATCAGCTTATGAATGTACAACCAAGATGTTAGGTATGTATTGCCATGCCTCCCTTAGTAATCATCGGATGTTACGGGGGATTTAGTTATAAAGTAGCAATAAGGCACATAGGCATCGAGTTTTCACACACCGAAAGTCCCGGTTACTCCGGGCATGGAGCGCCGTTTGCTATACAAGAGAGAGCGGGCTCAAAGGAGCAGGCGTAATGTGGTGGCATGGTGTTCCGGGAGTATGTAAAATAGTTTATGAAGCTCATCCTTCCGAAAAAGAGGTCACAATATGAACGCCAAAGAACAGAAACAAGAACAGGTATTAGCCGGATTCAGGGAACTATATAACAAGATGGTTTGGCTCAATAAAGGAAAAATGGAAGACACTCTGAAGGGGCAAACCCCATCTGAGGTGCACTGCATCGAATGTATTGAGAACAACACCGATCCCAACGTGACCCAACTCGCAGAGTGCCTTTATTTAACTACCGGCGCTATCAGTAAAATGACAAAAAAGCTTATAAAAAAGGGCCTTATAGAAAGTTACCAAAAGCCGGATAACAAGAAGGAGATCTATTTCAGGCTTACTGGTCAAGGGAAAACCATTTATAAAATCCATTCGGATCTGCACAAGGAATTTCAAGAGCGGGATAAAGCCGTATTTGAACAGATCACGGAACAGCAATTTGACAGCATGTTAACCTTTTTGGAAAGGTACAGCCATCATCTGGATAATGAAATCAAGAAACAGGGAATAGCAATGGAGCCGGATGCATCTGAATCAAAAAACAATTAGATAGAAACAGCCCCACAGCCCCACGTTACTTAAAGGGGCTGTTTTTTGTCATTGTTTTTTGTTGACAAGGAAGCAAAATCGGCATAGGATGATATTGCTTACCAGGAAACAAAATTACTTCAGACAGAGTCTATATTGGAATTATGTAGAGGAGAGAAATTATCATGAGTAATGAGATTCAAACTATGAGTACAAGGGGTCAGACTGCGCATTTTCCCCAATCCCTGCGTGAGGCCTGGCTGGCACTGTCTGGACTCTCGGCGGTGTTTCTGTTCGAGATGCTGGACAATTCGATCCTGAACGTTGCATTGCCCACGATCGGACAAGATTTACATGCATCAACTATCGCGTTGCAGTGGGTGACGAATGCGTACGCTGTTGTATTTGGCGGGCTGATGCTGCTGTTTGGCGCAATCGCCGACCGCTTTGGCCGGCGGAAGATTATGCTCATCGGACTGGTACTGCTCGGAATCGCAAGTATGGCAACCGCTTTTGTGTCTTCTACCGGGGAACTCATCGCTGTTCGGGTGGCCATGGGATGCGCGGCCGCAATGACGACCCCGGGATCGATGGCTCTGGCCTTTCGGTTGTTTGCGGAGGACAGCCTCCGCGTCCGTGCGACGACCCTCATTTCGACCGTTGGGCTGATAGGCCTAGCGATAGGTCCGACAGTAGGTGGTTTCGTGCTTGCAATCGCGCCTTGGCAGGCCCTGCTGCTGGTGAACGTACCGGTCGCCGTACTCGCAATAATTGGTGTGCGATTTGGCATTCCTAAGGATGAGGCGGACGACCTCCACCGTGATCCGGTAGATTTCCTCGGTGCGTTGCTTAGTACCGCCGCCATCGTTCTGGCGCTTGTCGCCCCGACACTATTCATGAACAACGGCGCTGGAGCATGGATTTCATGGGCAGCCATTGCCGCATCTGGCTCTGGTGCGATTCTTTTCCTCATTCGCGAGCGCTTAGTGCGTTATCCGCTCCTCAACCTCCAATATGTCGCACGTCCTCTCGTCTCCAGCGGCCTCGCGTACAAAGCCGCATCCGGGCTGGCGACTGCCGGACTTGGCTACATGGTAACGCTTCAGCTGCAGCTCGACTGGGGGTGGTCTCCGGCCCTCGCCGCCATCGGAATGCTGCCGCAAGTCATCGTTCTGCTTGCTGCGGGCCCCCTCATTAATCCTTTTGTACAAAAGGTTGGGCTTGGCCGGGCCGCATGGCTTGGCACAGGAGCCGTCGTATTCGGACTCGCCATTTATAGTATGTTAAGCCGTTTGGGTTACCTATGGGTTGCGGTCCCACTCGTTACCGTAGCTGCGGGGATGCGTGTGGTCGGCGTCGTTGCAGCAATTAACGTATTCCGTGGTCTTCCGGAGAATCGGACTTCGATCGGCGCGGCACTCATCGACACGTCCTCCCAGATTACCACCGCCTTCGGTATTGCCGTCGCCGGCACCGTTCTCGCCGTTCTATTTAGCGGCGACATCACCAAAGCGAACTGGAGCATGCAGCAGACCGCACAGTTCCGGGAAGCGGTCACGATTGCCGGCCTGACGCTCACAGCAGTGTCAGCGATGCTGGTTGTCTGGGCGATAGTCCGTTCAAGAGGTGCCGTTGACGGCCCGGAAAGCACATCCGATCCTGAAGCTGATGCCTAGCAGCTTGTGCAGCTATCCAAACCGCATTTTCACGGCAAAAAGGCCCGGACGCTGACTGGCCGCCCGGACCTCCGATAACTATAAGATTATGCCCTCTCTGCCTGGATACCGAGCCCCGCAAAAAAGGTCGGGTACTGAACAATCCGCGAATCGTTTGGAATAAGCCGCGCAGCAGCGCTCACGCCACAAATGTTACTTTAGACGTTATGCACAATCCCGTTTTTGATCGCGGCTGCAAGCCCCGCCGGGTTTTCCCAAGCCATTGAATGTCCGGCCCGCTCCACAATCCCGATATGGACACCTTGGTCCGCCAGCGCCTGCGCATCCGGGTCGGGCAGCGACCGCTCGCCAAATATAAACGTTCTGGGGCAGGTCAGCGAATACAGGATCTCTCTCCAGGCTGGGGTTTGGCCGGCAATCGCCGATTTCGATAGACGGTGCGCTGCAAGCGGCGACCACAAGGACAAGCTGGCCGCCCAGTTGGTATTGCCCTCCTGGCGTTGACGGGAAGTGTAATCGGCTAACCCATGTTCCGCAAAATCTTGTTCACTATAAGACGCTATCGCCCTGCTCGCAAATCCGCCCCCTGCATCGAGGTTTGCTTCGCTTAAGATCAGCCGGCTGATCCGGTCCCGCCGTTTCTCCGCCAAAGCAAGCGCCACCGCTCCGCCGAGACTGTGACCAAACAGGATAAACTCCTTCAGCCCTATGGCATCAACCCATTCCGCCAAATATTCGGCATGGCCGCTCACCGTGTAGCTGAAATCCTCAGGTTTGTCGCTGTAGCCAGCCCCCAGCATGTCCAGCATAATCCGCCGGTGTCCCGCCAGCTCCGGCTGGGCCGCCACCTGCGGATAATCAAGCGAACCTGCGCAGCCAAGCCCGTGAATAAAAACAATCGGCGTATCTTCGCCAGGCAGATCGTGATAGCGCAAGCTAGCCTGGATATTTTTTAATCTGTACTCCTGCATGAAATGTTCTTCCTTCCCTAAAAATCCTCTATGTAGTGTAATTCCCCCGCTACGGACTGGCATATGGGCAACAGTAACGGCAGCTTCTTTCCCGGTACATGCCAATCCGGTTCCTTCGCCCGCCGATTCTCCCGTCATCCCGTTATTGCTCCTCCGAACCCGGGATTTTCCCGACCAGCTCCTGATATTTGGCATACCAGGATTTCCAATCGTCTTCTCGGGATTCAACCGTACGGCCCTCCAACACGGCATTCATGACCTCCAGACAGACATGCCAGCCGGCAAGATCCTTTGGAGTGTGGCCAGTAATTTGGCTGATCCGTTCAATCAAAAGCAGACGGCAGCCGTCCTCCTCGGGATACAGCTCAAACCGGACCTGATCTTCGCCCCAAGCATACTCCAGCACAGAATCCGGCTTCATCTCCGTAATTTCCAGCTCTTCAAATGTGCCGTCGCCCATATCGAATTTCACGGCGCCTCCAACCCGCAAATCGTCGATCCGCAGCTCGGAAAACCACTTGGCCAGCTTGTCATTATCAGTCAGCGCTCCCCAGACGCTCTGAACGGAATGTTTCAATTGACGTTCAAACCGGGCGGTATACCCTTGTTCTGCCTGCTCAATTACCGCTAACATGGCAAGCCCCCTCCCTCCAAAAAATACCGGCAGTTACCTGCCGGGTCCCTGCAAGCAGCCGGACAGCTGTACGCATCGTTTTTACAGGTTAGCCCCAAAAAAGGCTGGGTTTCCGGCTGCTGCCACTTAATTTTGCCCGTTGACTCCGAATAACACTGTATTTGCAGATGAGGCAGTTCAGCCCGTCAGCAGTTTCCCTCAGCCTGTGCGGCTTCACCCTTCCATGTTAGCGGAACAAACACCGAGGCGCAATTGGACTGCCGAAAACAGGCGATGACTTGCAGCCCCCACTCTCTACATCCCGGCGGCCTGCTTAATCCGTGTGCGTTCGCTGACAATAACGTCCCTTAATGCTTCCGTGCCGTATGCACCTGCCGTAAAGGCATTTGCATTCTCGTAAAAGACCATCCGGAAGGAAGTTCCGTCGATTAGATGTACCCGAAGGAAGATGCCGTATTCCGGTTTGTTGTCCTTATAAATCGTATCAAAGCCAACGTTCTCAAGCCCCGGCAATTCCTCAGCAAAAACCGCTGATGCATCCGGCGTGAAGTCACCGATTGGACTGCCGTCTATACCGCTCTCCAGGCTTACTTTTGCGATTTTTCCATCGATATCCCATAGATCGCCGAGCGTCTTGGCATGCGGATTGCGTTCTGCTTCATACACTTTGTTGGCCGCAATGACGCGGTAAGACGGCTTATAGCCTTTCATGGCATATACCGGTGTACCAGCGGGAAGATAGGCGGCATCGCCATTATGGCTCACATGATCTGTACAGGCATGCCCGTCCAGCATGTATGCTACTTCACCGATCTGTTTTTCCTGCTGCCCGTCCGTAATTTCCTCGGTTCCTTCCGAATTATAGGAGTACGTAATGTCGTTCAGCTTCAGAAAATCGACCCACTCTATAGTGCTTTTGCAATCCCCAGCCGCACCTTCCGATTGTCTATCTCCCACTCCAGCACAGCCAGCCAGAACCAGCAGCACACCCAGCAAAACCACCGGTATAACGAATCGCTTGATTGTCTGCATTTCACATCACCTCATCTCCTAGACGTTCCCGAATGGTCCGAAGTTACGGCGGATGTCTTGCGTGGTTCCTTGTACACGCCGATTTTATTAAAAATTGGAGACCAGCTGGTCTTTGACTGTTAACCCCGGCGGGAATATAGTATGAGACAATCTTTACTGTTTGTGAATTGTATGAGGATATGGAGGTTGGATAAATGATCAGGCCTGCTGAAGCGGAAGATTGGCAAGATATTTCCCGGCTGTTGGAGCAGCTTGGCTACCCGGGTACGGAGTCTTTTATTAAGGACAACATCGTAAGGCTTCTGGAACACCCCAACGAGGAGCTTATGGTTTACGAGGATGAAGGGAAAATTGCTGCCTGCATTTCCCTGCATTACATCCCTCAATTGGCCCTTGAAGGAGACATTGCGGTTATTAGCTACCTTGTAGTAGACGCAACAACCCGAAGCAAGGGGATTGGCAGAGCAATTGAAGAATTTGCCGCTGCATCGGCCAAAAAAAGAAACTGTGACCGAATTCAAGTGCATTGTCATTCAAGAAGAACAGATGCTCATAGATTCTACAAGCGGCAGGGATACGACGAAGCTCCAAAATACTTCTCAAAACGGTTGACGAAGGGAAGTTAGGCGCAGCAGACCGGACTTGGCGGACAGCGCAGTATGCCCAACCACGCCGAAATCATAGTTATTCGATAACTCCCCGTCCGGTACTGACTTTCAGCCGGACCACTTTCGCATCATGCGGCTGCAGTCGAGCCTCGAAATTGCTCCGGTCGCGTTCAAACTCATTTGTCCATTGGTACATCCGCTTCAGCATCTGCCGGTCCGGACGGTAACCGCAGGATTCGAGTCCTAACTTTTGCTTTACATACCGGGTGAAAATTCGTATTCTGCGTTTCCATAAGGGAGGATCGAGAAAAATAATCGCGTCCGCCATCTCCAGCAAACAGCGGTATGACGCCCGGTCCGTCCCTTCAAAAATCCAAGCCCCGCTGCGGTCGATCTCACGGATGACCTCCAGCTGCTCCTGCGGTGTCCGTTTATGTCTCCCCGTCTCCGTCTGCGGATACACAATACTGTCCAGCTCGTACCAAGGAATTTGCAACTGCTCCGACAAACGTTTGGCTAACGTGGTTTTGCCGCTGGCTACGATTCCGGTAATAAAAATTTTTGTTCCGTTCATGTCACTTCTCTCCCGGGAACTCCTCGTCCATCTGGGTCCCTGTCTCAATTTAAAAGCGCATCCTAATCTGATTATACAAAATTAGGCCGATCATGGCAGAAGCAACCACAATCAGCCTAATTTTGTATCACTGACCTGCATCTCGCCAGGACCAGCTTTTAATTAAAAATGGAGGCGACAATCAGAACGAATCCGGCGACCAGACCGATAGGTCCCCAATAATGCATCGGGATAAAAAACAGACTGTGTCCTGTTCCCGCCCGAAAACGTTCCCCGGTCTCCTCATCTACATACACTCTGTTCGATTTGGCATTCAAAGCTTTTCCCAGGTACCAGATAATGACTCCGGAAACAATAAACACAAACGCCATAGGCAGACGGTCATCAATGGATTCCAGCCCTAATGCCGACAGCAGCGAAGTGACGGCAAACACAAGTATTGCAGGAATCACAACGTTCAAAATGCCATAACCCTTCCAGATAATCATGCATACTACATCCTCTCTCTATGTATATTTAAAGCCTCTCATATAAATGAAATACAGGCTTTATTTCCAGCATTAACCACAATATCATAATAACTTATCGTTTGACGAGAGGCTGAATGTCCTGAGAACATTGGCGGAGTTAAGGGATATATGGTGCGCAAAAAAGCAACCCGCCCTAGAAAATCTATAGGCTGCGGCTGCTTCCGCAAGGTACATATTTCCCGGCTTGCCGCAGGGGCTGCCGGAATGTTGATCCCTTGTCTGCAATTTGTTTAGGCTCCTGTTTCCGGATACATCGCCCTAGGTTGCATTCTTCAATCTATCGTCTTCCACGACCTCTACTCCTTCGGCGATCCATTCTTCTTCCCCGGAGGCCAAACCCTCCAGCAGATAACGGACTTGATCAAACGTAACGAACCATGACACTTTGCGCAGGAGGACATCCCGGTTATCGACTCCTCTATGCAGCATCACCTGCCGGGTGAACGGCTCGCCGCAATCCTCCAAAAGATACAAATAGTCATAGTCCGGATCACCGATCGCGGCATCGCCAAAATCAATGATTCCCGTTAACTGTGTCTTCAGGGGATCCATCAAAAAATGGTCGGGCGATAAATCGGCATGGATCAACGCCGGAGTATACGCAAAGTTGGACGGATCATCCAAATAGCTTTGGAAACGCTGTTCGAGGTAATCTCTGACTGAGCCTGCAACGATAGGATATACCTGCTTTTGCGCGGCTTCCCATAACTCCAGGGCATCCGCTCTGTGATTATAACCGGGGACCCCTGCCTGTAAAGCAAGTTCTACCGGAAATGCTTTCAGCGTATTCATGAAATCCGCAAGCTGGGATGCGAGCAGTTCTTGGGCCTCATTAGAGAGCGCAGCGAATCCATCTTCTCCCAGCACCTCACCCGAAACCTTCCGGTAACCGGCGAACGGCCGTCCATCCGAGAACCGGCCAATGAACTCAAATTTCGGAATGCCGGCTTTCACCTGATGGTGCAGCAGCGGCAGCAGCCGAATCTCTTTTTCCAGCTCATCCGCCCCCTGCCTGGATTTCGGAAACCGAAACACCCACTCTCCATTAACGAGTACGGCATAATTCCGAAAACCTTCGCCAAGCGGCTCCATCGTCTGAATGGCCAAATCGGGAAATTGATCGTTGATGGCCTGCCGGGCGGACTGAAGATTGGGTTCTGGCATTTGATTCAAACCTCCTCTTCCTTTTTCGCCTATATTCCGATTATCCAGGTTTCCAATTGCATCCCCGGTTTATGGATACTGTATTTGAAGCCTCAAAGCGACTTCCCGGGGCCTTACATCCAATGCTAACAGCCTTTTGATCTCCACCCACACAGGCAGGTAGCTTCCCCTGTCTCTGAGCGCGCCCGAGTATTCCTCCCCTGCTCCAGTCCCGAACTCCCCTTCCAAGATATCTGCGAAATAAAAATATTGAGTTCCCCCATACTCAACTTCCGCGATACACTCCCGGATGTTCACCGTAACACCTAACTCCTCCCACGCCTCTCTGGCAGCGGCCTGTTCCGGTGTCTCGCCTTCTTCCAGACCCCCACCGGGAAACACATAATATTCTGCACCGTCTCTAATTCTTTGAATTAGCGCGACATGCTTATCTTTAATTAAAATCACCGAACTTCGGTTTCTCATGGCTCCTCCTTGTCCACTCGCTCTAAAGCGCTGCGTGAACATATAAACATCGTTAATTTTAGAAGGCTATACTATAATTTATCTACTATAACAAATGGCGGGTGGTCCGATTGAATACACATATATACCTGGTTAGGCATGCCCATTCCAATTACTCTTCCGACGAATTAAACCGTCCTTTATCGGAACGGGGAAAAAGAGACGCAGATAAAGTTACGGAGATTCTAAAAAAAGAAGGGATCCAGGTTCTCATCTCAAGTCCGTACAAACGAGCAGTCCAAACCATTGAAGGTCTAGCCGATACACTTGGCGCTAGTATAGTCATAGAGAACAGCTTTCGGGAAAGGACCCTAGCGGGACAACCTGTCGATGACTTTGAGTCTGCCCTATCAAAAGTATGGGAAGACGATTGCTTTGCCTGGGAAGGCGGAGAATCCAACCTCGATGCCCGGCAGAGGGGAGTCGAAGCACTCACAACGATACTTAAACAATATCCAGGCAAAAATATAGCCGTCGGGACACACGGAAACCTTATGGTGCTAATTATGAATCACTTTGATAAAAGGTATGATTTTGCATTTTGGAAGCAGTTAAAGATGCCCGATATTTACAAGTTAACTTTCAACGGGTTTCGGCTCGTGGAGGTGGAGCAGTTAGCAGTTACGTAGTTCTCCCTAGTAAAAAAGCCCTCAATTCACAAGACGAATTGAGAGCTTCCATTAAAATATTAACGGGTGAGGAGGATTGGGACCTCCATCTCCCTCTTAGCGGGAGGGCGTTCTAATTGAACTATCACCCTGCACAGGAAGGCTCAAGTCCTTCATCCCCTGCTTGAGAGGCAGGTATTTTGATTAAACTACTGTGTGTGAAAATTTTATCATATGTTATGATGGATGTAAATATTTCCTTTAAGGTGGTAAGATGAACAATCCGGACAACACAGCTGAGAACGGCAGAAAACGCAGATGTTACGTCTGCAAAGAACTGAACCCTATCGCGCACGAGCACTATACGAAGCTGTGTAGGGCTTGCGGCGATTATAATGAATTAAAACGGACAGCCAAACATGACATGGACACGTACATCGCTTTGGTTACCGGCGGACGCACCAAAATAGGTTATTATACGGCGCTGCGGTTGCTGCGGGACGGGGCGCGTGTGATTTTGACCACCCGGTTCCCCTATAATGCCCTGCAGCGTTATATCACAGAGCCGGATTGGGAGCAGTGGCGGGACCGGATTCATATTTACCGGCTGGATTTTCGCCAAATCGATCAGGTCGAACGTTTCGCCAGTTATATCAAACAGGAGTTTCCTTATCTCGATGTCATTATAAACAATGCTGCACAGACGGTTAGAATGTCACCGGAGGAATACGATCAGCTGATTCTGCAGGAGGGCGAACTGGAACAACAGCTTTTAGACCACCATCAGCAGCTGCTTGCAGGTCAACATGCCTTGGCTCCTTTTCCGCAGCCTGCGGATGAGGCGGCTGTCTCTCCTTATCTTCCGCTGCTTTATCCGGAGATGAATGTCACCTCCGCACAATCGCAGCTCCAGAATTCGTGGACAGCACAGTCCCATCAGATTTCTGTAATGGAGATGCTGGAGGTCCAGCTGATTAACGTTACCGCCCCGTTTTTATTGAACACACAGCTAAAAGACGCCTTAGCGCGAAGCCCCCATCCAAACCGGTTTATCGTCAACGTATCGGCGGCGGAAGGCAGATTCCAGGCGAAACGAAAAGGCGGTTACCATGTCCACACCAACATGGCCAAAGCCTCATTAAATATGATGACCTTGACCTTGTCCAAGGAATACAAAAGAGACCGGATTTTTGTGACCAGCGTCGACCCCGGCTGGGTGTCGAACCAGTTCCCGGAGCAGACCAAAGCCCGGCGGGCGATTGAACTGCCCCTGGACTTCGAGGATGCCGCAGCCCGGATCTGCGATCCGGTTTATGAAGGAATCGACGCGGAGAAGCCGTGGACAGGGGTGTTTTTGAAGGATTATAAAGAAATTGAATGGTGAAGGGATACACCAACGGAAAGCCCGCTGAATCTGCTGTTGAAGGCGGGCTTATCCCTATCGGGGAGTTGCAGCCGGCCGTCTCAAACCTCACCGCCTCCTTCACTGCAAAGGGTTACCCTCGGCATCCCCCAAATCGATTTGTAGGATAGCACCCTTCCTGATTTCGTCTACCCCCACTTTTTCTTGAATGTTGATTCCTATAAGCGGGATGCCGGCAATTGAAAAAGAGACGCTCACATCTTTTACAACCAACTCATAATCCGTTTCCTCGCCGCTGCTCACTGTGATCGTTGAACCTATTACTCTCTTTAATTTTGTAACGTTGTAGGAGTCTAGTTCAACAAAGCTGACCAGCAGCACGATTCCCCGCTCCGGAAAATCAACCACATCTTCTATCCTCATTATCATGGTCTCCATAAGACTTTAGCTCCTTTTTTTCCCACCCTAATCTGTTCATAATTCATGCAGCCGCATACGCTCCAGCTAAAAGAGCAGAGAAGTTCCCGACAGCTGGCAGCCGCGCCTGATTTACTATTTTCCCCAGTATCGCTATTTTTTATAGTTGACGATTCTTATCGGAATTCTCTATAATCAAAAACAACTTCAAATTTGCGACAATAATCGGGAGATCAGATGATGAAAAAAATGACAACATGGTATACGAACCAGCTTGTTCCGTGGCTTTTCCCTATTATAGCGATTGTATTGTGGCAAGTCCTGGGGCAATCGGGAATTATCAGCTCTTCCATTTTGCCAACACCCCTCGACGTGATAGACGCTGCAATTCAATTAACAAGCTCAGGTAAATTACAAGAACATGTTTATATCAGTACCCAGCGTGCTTTAATCGGCTTCTTCATAGGCGGGATTATCGGTTTTATCCTTGGCCTGTTAAATGGAACCGTTAAGTTTTTTGAGAAAACGACGGATACAACGATGCAAATGATCCGTACGATTCCTCACTTGGCTCTTATCCCGCTAGTCATTTTATGGTTTGGGATCGGTGAATCCGCCAAAATATTTCTTGTTGCGCTTGGTGTCATGTTCCCGGTATACATCAACACGTTCAGCGGGATTCAAAATGTGGACCGCAAACTGATTGAGATGGGAACCGTATACGGGTTATCCAAATGGAAGCTTTTCACCAACATTATTTTGCCCGGCGCGCTGTCTTCCATTTTGGTAGGGATTCGTTATGCGCTTGGTGTGATGTGGATGTCGTTAATTGTGGCGGAAACGATTGGCGCCGATTCAGGTATTGGCTTTATGGCAACCAGTGCACGTGAATTCATGCAGATGGACATTGTCGTGTTAACCATCGTTCTGTACGCAATCCTGGGGAAGCTGTCCGATGTCATTGCCAAACTGTTTGAACGCCGCTTCTTAAAATGGAATCCGGTTTACCGGAAGAAATAATCCTGCCGAACCATTGAATTACACGAACAACGCGGAGGCTACCATGATCAACATTGAACTAAAAAATGTCAGCAAAAGCTACGGCAACAACGAAGTTTTACATAATATCGATTTATCCATCGATCAGGGCAGCTTTACAGCTATCGTTGGAAAAAGCGGCTGTGGAAAAAGCACGTTACTGCGGATCATCGCCAGACTCGAGCAGACTACAAGCGGAGAACTGCATTTCACCGGTAAGCAAACCCATGATCCGAAGATTCGAATCATGTTTCAGGACGACAGACTGCTCCCTTGGAAAAATATTTTGAAAAACATTGAGCTTGGGGCCGTCCATCCGAAAGTCGCAAAAGAGTCTCTGGAGAGAGTAGGGTTAATCGATAAACAACAGGATTGGCCTGATCAGCTGTCTGGCGGACAAAAACAACGGATTGCCCTGGCACGGGCATTAGCAAGCAATCCGGATGTTTTGCTGTTTGACGAACCGCTTGGCGCATTGGACGCGTTAACCCGGATTGAAATGCAAAACCTGATTGAAGAGCTGTGGCAGCAGCAGAAGTTCACCTCGCTTCTGGTTACCCATGATGTAACCGAGGCTGTACGGTTAGCGGACCGCGTCATCGTAATCGACCGTGGGGCCATCCAATTGGATGAACGCATTGACCTGCCAAGACCCCGGGAACGAAATGATACGTTTACTTTCCATGAGCAGAAAATACTAAATCAAATTTTAGGAGTGTAGAACATGAAAAAAGCATTTTTGTTTACATTAGCTGCCCTTTTCACTTTGGTATTAGCTGCTTGCGGTAACAATTCGGCTGGCAATTCCGCCGATGGAGCTGCCCAAGGGGCTGCCAATACCCCTGCAAAGGATTCAAAAGGGGTCATCACGATAGGTTATCAAAAAGGCAATACCCTGAACATTCTTAAAGAACACGGAAATTTGGATAAGGCATTAAACGAACAAGGCTATACCGTTGAATGGAAAGTGTTTCCTACTGGTACGGTTTTATTGGAGGCGCTGAATACAAATAACATTGATTTCGGCCACGCCTCTGACGGTAATGCTGTGTTTATGCAAGCCGGCGGGCATCCGCTGAACTATGTGGCCTCCGAAGCTCCCTATCCGGAAGGCGTCGCGTTAGTAGTTAAAGAAGAATCCGAGATTAAAAGCGTAAACGACCTGAAAGGGAAAACGATTGGGGTAACCAAAGGCGGTAATCAGCATTACCTGCTCCTGGTGGCCTTGGAGAAAGCCGGTATTGCTCTGGACGAAGTCACCATCAAGTTCTATAAAGATGCGGCGGAAGGCCTGGCTGCCTTTACTAAAGGCGAATTCGACGTATACGGCACGTGGGACCCATACCTGGCTATTGTAGAAAACACGGTCAAAACCCGCACCGTGGTGAGCGGCACCGACAATTCGGAAAACCGGACGTTCTATTTTGCCACCAAAGATCTTTTGGATAAAAAGCCGGAGGTTGTGACAACCATTCTTCAAGAACTGCAAAATGCCGACACTTGGGCCAACGAAAATAAAGAGGAAATTTCGAAGATCTTAGCCGGTGAACTGGGACTGGACGTTGGACCTATTCAAAAAGCCAATGACCGCCGTACCTTCGGTGTTCAGAAAATCGGTGACGCGATCATTGCAAGCCAACAAAAGCTGGCCGACAAATTCGTTGAAGCCGGGCTGCTTGAAACGAAAATCAACATTAAAGATGCCGTTAACATTGATGATTCACTCATTCCGGGCAACATTCAATAGGAGGACTGAACATGACACAAGTGATCGAAAATGCATTTTTAAGCTACGGTAAAAAAGAAGCTCCGGTAAAAGTTGAAGTGTTTTTGAACTTGGCCTGCCCGTATTGCGCCACTTTCTTTCAAGCAGCGGATGAAACGTTAACCCCTTATATCGAAAACGGGCAAGTTCAATATGTAGTGAAGCATTATGACAAACCGCGTGAAATGCTGTTATATGGCACGTTGGCGAACGCTTTTCTAGATTATAAGGACCCTCAAAAAGTGTACGAGCTGATGAAGGATTTATTTGCAAAACAAAGCGAGTGGAGCGAATCGGACAGCGATTCGATCAAACAGCGGTTAACCGGGGAATACGGGCTGCAGGAGCAGCCGGAGAACATCGACTTGAGTCTGCAGATTATTGCAGAAGCCATTGAACGGAAGGTGAAGATGGTACCTACGGTCTTCATTAACGGCAAAGAGTTCCAATACCCTGTTGAACTTGATGCAGACGGCTTGAAAGCGGAGGTCGACCAGGCATTGGCCTAATCATTTGTATCTAAATTTAGTTAGCTAAAAAGCAGAGCGAGAGCCCCCGACCCTTCCGGTTTCGGGGGTTTTCTAGTCAGGCGCCTTGTCCTGGCTTTGTCCTGGCTTTGTCCTGGCTTTGTCCCTGTCTTGTCCCTGCCTTGTCCCTGTCTTGTCCCTGCCTTGTCCCTGCCTTGTCCCAGCCAAGTCGCCTAACACGCACTCCCTCAACTCTCCGCTTCCCATACCAAATCAAGCAGCTCGTCCACTTCCTGAATTCGGGTCACTGACGGGGTGTGTATCAGATTGCCTTTGACCATAACCATAGCCGCAGCTGACAGAGCTTTGATATTGTCCAGCGGGTTTTGCTCCAGCACAATGAGATCCGCCTGTTTGCCGGCCTCCAGGCTTCCGGTCAAATGATCGATGCCCAAAATTTCCGCATTAGTTCGGGTAACCCGCTCAATAACCTGGCCCGCGTTCAGCTTCGTTTGTCTTATAAAATGGTCCAGTTCCCGCCACATATCATAGTGGGTGACATAGGACATGGCAGCATCCGTGCCAATGCCAATAGCGATGTCATGTTCGACTGCCTGCCGCAGCCCCTTCAGCATAGAGTGATATACACGTCTGGAGTTTTCCCGGACCGTTTCGCTGGCCTTCGTCAGATTCGGATCCAATTTTATAGTAGGGTACGCTGCCTGCAGTGTAGGAATTAATGCGGTATATCCCTTTAGCGCTCTAGGATTGTGTTTGTATAAGCGAATGATCTCTTCATCCATCTCCGCGCCATGTTCAATGGTATCCACCCCGCCCTTCAGCGCAACTCTTACCCCTTCCGTACTCTCCACATGAGCTGCCACACGTATGCCGATCTTGTGGGCTTCCTCGCAGATAGCGGCAACCTCCGCTTCCGTCATTTGCAAGCGGCCCGCTTCGCCGATCCGCTTGGCATCGGTGACCCCGCCGGTCACGCAGATTTTAATCCAGTCTACGCCGTTTTTTATATTAATTCTTACGTTTTTTCTTGCCTCCCATGGTGAATCGCCAACCAATGCGAGATAGGGGGCGCCATGACCGCCGGTTACACTGAGGAAAAAACCGGATACCAGAAGATTCGGGCCGACGAACCGGTTCGCGTTAATCTCATCCCGCAGCTGCACATCGGTATAAAAAAACTCCCCCACGCTGCGCATGGTGGTCACTCCGGAGTGCAGTGCCGTCAGGGCATTTTTTTTCATCCGCTTTTTCAATATACTTCTGCCCAGCTTCGTATCGAGCACATGATGGTACGCAAAATTCAGCAGCCCTTCGCTTGCAGACAGCGTAAACGGCTTCCCGTCCGCAAATAAATGCACATGTGCGTTAATGAGACCCGGCATTACATATTTCCCCGTCAAATCGATGGTTTGATAATGGCTTGGGACTGTGACATCGCCTGACTTCCCAATCTCCCCAATTCGCCCGTCTTCACTGATCAGAATGGTCATCCCCTGATCTATTCCCTTTTGTGTATCTCCATAAATCACATTGCAGTTTTTGAATGCATAACCCGTCTTCATCTTGTTTCCCCTCCTGATTTACTGCTGAGCTGCTAGCTGCTGAGTCACCTCAATATTGAATTATTAATTCACTTTTGGTGAAAAAAAATTAGGGCATTTCATCCCCAAAATGTGCTTATCCGCATCATTAAGCTTGTTCCCTGGCCCGGCGCCAGCCATACCCGCATCCTTCAGTGCCGGTGTTATTCATTAAGGCCTTTTACCCCGTGCAGCCAATACAATCGAAGTGCCTCCAAAATCCGCTTCCGGCTATCCGGGCTCATCTCTCTTTTCAGTAAATCCAAAATCATGTTGATCACATTGCTGGCAATGATGTTCAGCAGAATCATATTTTCGCCGGTGCTGATTTCATAGCGTTTGTAGCTTTTTTTCAAGAAGGGCTTTTTGGTTTCAATCATCAGCTCGATCAGATCATTTTTAGCGTTGCTGTATACCGTCCCTTTATTTTTCTCGAAAATAATGACGATCTGCTTGCTGTATTGGGTCAGCAAAAGCAGCTGCTCTTGAACAAGAGCCGATTTCTTTTCGTTGTTGGCCCCGTCAAAAAAAGTCTGGTTATCAATCTGAATGGTTTCCACTAACACATTTTTTAAATAATCCACTAATGACGGCGGAACAACCGCATAAAACAGTTCCTTTTTATTTTTAAAATACGTGTAAATATTACCGACGGAAATCTGAATTTCCTCCGCAATATCACTCATTTTCGCATCCGCATACCCTTTTCGGAAAAACACCCGCAAAGCGGCGGATTCAATATCCTTTTTTACTTCCTCTTTTTTTGCCTGCATGCTGCAGCTCCTTCAATACAACCCTTAATAGTGAACAACCAATTCATTATTAGTGTAGTACCACGTTGAGCAGCTGTCAAATAGCCGTTGCATTTGCACGAGTTTATCCTGTCTGACCTGTCTGACCTGGGGGGATTTTTATAGCCAATTGGGATTGGAATAAAGGGACTCCAGCCAGTCCTCTAATGTTTCTTTGATCTCATACCTGTTTCTTGAGCATTTTTCTTTTAAAATGTCCCAATCTCCATTAGCGATAACCAGCCTGTATTCTCCGCTGGCGCTTGAATCAGGGTACCAGCCCAAGTCAATTACAATTCTTCCTTCCTCTCTATCAGGGATGAACCACTCTCCTTGTTTGTTCAGCTGCATTTTAAAGATCTGTAGGAGATCCTCCGTAAAGTAATGCCAATTCTCTAAAAAGTCATCCCCCTCCTCTCCCCTCTCAGGCTCAACATCATAAAACTTGTTATATCCAATGGCATAACTCTGGGGAATTCTGAGTTCCATTCGTTTCATTAACGATCATCCTTTCGATCTATCTGCTTACGGGAGGCGGGATTTAGTCCGCTGTGTCACTGCCGCTTTATCCATCGATTAGTCCGTTCTGTCACTGCCGCTATGGTCCAGCTTTCGGCTGAGAACATACAACCGCCTGTTGATGTGCTGTTATTTACTAACTATTTTATGTGAATCTGCTGCAACTTCCCAGCCCGGACGTGGAGAACCATTGTGATATTTTGACAGCTGCATATAGTTACAGTATACTGTAAACGATACACTTGACTGTAACATGTACCGTCGATTGTCTTGGAGGGATATTATGAATTACTATACCGCTAAACAAATAGCTGAATTTCTGCAACAAGATGATCCGCGCATGAATCTGCGCACGGTAAGGTATTACACACAAATTGGCATGATACCGCCTCTGGAATTAGTGGGCAACAAGAGGGTTTACACCGACCACCACCTCGAATACTTTCGTGCCATACTAACCTTATCCAGAACCGGGGAAACCTTGGCTTCTATTCAAGAAACGCTAAAAAAGCTCTCCCTGGAGGACATCAAAAAAATAAGCCAGCAATTAACATGGGTTGAACCGAGCCGGATTCTCGAAAACGAAACACTAAAAATAACGGATGATGTGTTTATAACGTTAAGCCCCCGTATTTCCGGCGAGTTGAAACAAAAAGTAATTGATTCCGTATCTCAAGCGCTGAGAGGGGAACATCGATGAGGCTTGATATCAGGTTAGCGAAGGCGAAGATGGAAAACGAAGAAGGAATGAATCATTTGTGGATTCATGTGCTGCGGGATGAGGGGATGAAGTCCCAACAATGTGAAATTGAAATACGGCTGCCCCAAGGCCTCTACCGCTCGTATAACCTCAATGAACTTGCTGAAAATGAACGGGGACATATCCTAACAGATGGATCGGATCAAGAGGTAATGATAGAGATATTTACTGAGAATCCCATTTCATGTGGGGAAAGGCTTATCGCCGTAACCTTATTTTACTCATCTGGAATCACGGTAAGCAAAGAAGTGACAGTTGAAGTTGTTGAAGAAGCTGGTATGGATGGGGTTGAACTTGACGAGAGAGTTGTCGAACGAGTTAAAGCGATAAGGGGTAGCCTCCCTCCAACCGAAGAAAGGACAGGAACCGTAACTATTTTGCCGCAGATTCTAGAGCGCAGGGATAACAAATATTCGTATTTAGAAAAGGAATACCGTATTGACTATGAAGTGAGAACATAACGTAAGGTTCTAAACACTAAGCAACAGAACTGGAGGTGGTGTACATGGAGAATGAACAAATCGAATACACTGTTGAGTACCAAGATAGCTATGGCGTAGTTTATTTTGAAAATGTCAAAGCATTGAGCTTGTCCGATGCAAAAATACAGGTTCACCAAAGAATCCCCGAGGCTAATATTAGAGCAGTCACAGCAGTCTCACATGCTAATGAAGATGAGTCTCGTTAACTATTACATGACACAAACGCCGGGTTTTATCTACAAACGACTGCATGGATAAGGTGAATTTATAACTATATCAGCACAAAAAAGAGGGGCATTGAGCCCCTCTTTCCGCTAACACATCACTTTTTTCATCGCTAGTTAGTGAACAGTACCCGTCGTGAGATGAGTACACCGGAGTCTGGAATCCGGCCACAATTCTTCGGCTACAGGTTCACGAGTCTCCCAGTAAGCATACAGAGAAAGCTCCCTATTATAACGTCTCCGTACTGAGCGTAAACCCTTCAATCACAGCATCTTCGTCTACCTCAATCATGATGCAGCGTTTCCCTTTATAATTTACCTGCCGCACGTATCTTAAATCTTGGGGACTGACCGAAATCGTCGCGATCTTTGTTTGAATCTTAATGGATTTCGAAGTGAACTTCGGCATGACGCTGCTTGCTTTGATTTCATAGTTTCTGTCATCGACGATGGTTTCAAACGCCCGTTCTACCTTTTCCGCCGTTACATCCTCCACGCCGCTCGCTGTCAGCAGCCGCTCCACATCTTTAAAATCCAGCTTCGGCGGTTCTTCCTCTTCATGGGTCTCAATGACCTGATGAATTTCTTCGTATACACTGGCAATCGTGGAGGCGTCGAGCAGTTCTCCCGCCACTTCCTTTACAATATCCTCAAAAACAGCCCGCTCTTCTAGCGCAGTCACGGATCTCTCGGCATTCAGCACTTCTTCGATGAAATGCGTATTCGGCTCGTGAGCTCTCCCCGAACAATACAAAACACGATTTACATCGGAATAGCCGTCTGTAATGCTAGGGAAGAAAAACCCTTGCTCCGGTGAACTCAGCTTAATGATCGGGTCTACAATAATGTTGTATTTAAACTCTCTCTCAACATAATCGAACAAAAGCGTTTTTCGCTGCTTCTCCGTGGAATTTACGCTGCACAAAATAAACGGATTTGCGAACATTTCGTCATTTTCGCTTTCTTCGGCTTCTTCGTTTCTGGCCTTCGTCGGCCGGTAATACTGCCCTCGAACGAAAGTAATCACCGTATCCTGTTCATAGTGGGCATCCGCCAACATTTTATCCACCAGCAGGATCATCAGATCATGCCATTCTTCGGGATCACCGGTCACCAGACCTTGATGAAGGAGTACCCTGGTTGGGTTCTCCGCTTCCTCATGAAGCTTCAACTCAAATAGCTTTTGGTCCATTTCTCCGGTCAGCAGCTTTTTGAAATTGCCCATATATAACTCTTGCTTTTCCCTGTCCAACATGGCGAAAGGCTGACGTTCGTAATGATAAATCTCGTTGGTTTCTTTCATGATATACACATTAAGAATATCGTAAATCTGAAGTTTTTCGTGGTCCAGCTTAAACTGCTTGCGAATATACGCAACTTCTTTTTTCAGCATGATCTATCCATATCTCCTATGAAGTGAAATGGTCTTACCAAAATAAACGATACGACTAATCAATTATAACGCCTTTCTGAACGCTCACAAAACAAAAAGATGCCCTTTTTGAGAAGGACATCTTTCTGGTCACCCTTTAGAGGAACCTAAGCTCCCGTTTATTAGTTTCAATGAATCTCCTTATACCGAAAAATATCCCGGCACAAAAATGCACCAAGCGGATATCCACCACCTGCACGCCCCATTTCCTATAACTTGATAAAGATTAGACTGTCGCTTCTTGGCTCCACCCTTCAGTATGACGCGCGAAGATTAGCCTAATCTTTCTCTTCTGCCCCTCATTAAAGAGGGTGTCTCGTCTATTGTGTCTTAGTCAATATTCACACCTTCTTCGGACAGAATTTGAAGTATTCGGCGTCGGGCTCTTGCCACATATTGCCGGATGTTTGATGCCCGAATATTCAAAAGCTGTCCAATTTGTTGATCGCCCATTTCCATCTTGTATTTAAAATATAAGAGATTCCGGTCACGTTCGGTTAACTGAAACATGGCTTTTTTCAAAGTGTCATATTTTTCTCCTTTTATGTAGTCTTCTTCTGTTGCGGCAAGCCTATCAGGAATATGGTCCGCCAAATCATCATTCGCACCAATGTACATATTTTTTGAATGTCGTGAGCTCTTTCGGATATAGTCAAAACAAACATGTTTAATAGTATTGACAATATACGAAGTGGTTCTGTAGCAGTCTAGGGATTTCAAAAGAGACGCTCTAGGAATTAGTTTCATAAACGCATCCTGTATTAAATCATCAACCACTTCATTATCTTGAATGATGCTAAATGCTTTCTTTTTCATTAAAGGGTAGTAACCTTCGTACAATTTCGCAATCATTTCCTTATCATCAGTTTCATATGCAGACAGGATAAGAAGAATGATGTGCAGCCCCTCCCTATAATGCTCGGCCTTGTTACTGGGTATAGGGAAACGATCCGTTAGGCCGAGACTGCTTTTTTTAAATAAAATTCAACGGATAAATCAACCTTTCTTTACCTATTATACCTTTTTTCTGTTACAAAATGTAAACAAATTGGGAAATTTAATAGAAATTAGAATTGTAAATCGTCTATGTCAAACTCTATATTCCACATTTCATTAGCTCGGGAAGCCAATTCATGTACTTGTGTTTTATTCTCCTCCATCACTTTCAGGGCAACTTCATCCTCCTTGTTGATGGGATTTAAACTCTTATCAATTAGAATTTCATGTATTTCTCCGTTCCCTTTTTGCAATCTAATTCCGTATTCATATCCGCCGTCCAAGAGTGGCCAGATAATTAAGCCATCCAAACTATCTTTTTTTGATATCCCCAGGTTTCCCGTTAATCTTAAATACTCCGGTTTTTTAACAAGATAAACATATCCATCTTCTTCTTTGATATTGACGCCATGTAATTTAGGGACAGGTTCCGTATACTTCTGATAAGAGGCATTTATAACAAAAAACCAAGCTATGTTCCATAGTATAAAAACGGAACCTGCAACCAAAACGATTTTTGTTATCCATTTCATAAGTCCACCACCAGACTCCCTTGTTTTTTTATTTCTTCATCATGCGTTACAAGGACAATCGTTTTTCCCTGCTTATTCAAATCTCTTAAAATGTTCATAACAATAGCTGCATTTGTTGCGTCCAGAGAACCAGTAGGTTCATCGGCCAGAATGATATCGCACTTTTTCAGCATCAGTCTTGCTAAAGCGACCCTTTGTTGTTCTCCGCCTGATAACGTATACACTTTCTTATTCAATTTGTCTTCCAAACCTACAATCTTCAATGCTTCCGTCATTGAAAGATTCGTCTTACAATCCTTACGAATCAAATTGAGATTCTCTTTCACTGTTTTATTATCAATCAATGCAAAGTTTTGAAATAAAAAACCCACCTTAGATCTGAAGTAATTTAAGTGATTTTTTCTATTGGTGATATCCAGGTCATCCACCCTAATTTCTCCTTCGTCTATTTCCTCTATGGCCCCAATCATGTTAAGCAGTGTCGTTTTTCCACAGCCGCTAGGTCCGGAAAACACAACAAATGCCTTATCCTCTATAACCAAATTGAAATTGGAGAATAACCGCTTATCTTCAAATGTTTTAGTTAAACCTTTTATGTGAATCATAAGCTCCCCCCCTTTAAAATTTTCGGAAGTTTGGCTTTTTCAACACGATGAATAAAAAACAGCATTACGGCTATTTCCAGTACCATAATGGTTATTCCACCGATTAATAAATAGTAAAATTCTATAAGATTGAGCATAAGCGAAATGGCCACAGATAATCCGATGCTTAACACAGTCACAGACACAGTTAAAACGGCAAGTCTTTTATGTTTTTCTAATGGGCTGTACCCAATCACTTTTTTTACCGCAAGTTCAACTGCATTAATCTCATATTCCAACTTAATGATCGAACTTATAATAAGGATTTCCATGATGACCACCAACACACTAAATACCACATTCATGTATAATACACGTTTGGCGGTTGTCCATTTATTTTCAAAGTTTTCAAGAACGTTTGTTCTGCTGATAATTTGATGTTCCAGTTTATGTTCTTCTATGAATCTTGTAAAGGCTTTATTTTCAACGTTATACATAACATCATGCAAAACATTCATTTTCTGCATGGGATTCGAATCCGAAGCAGTACCTTCCAGGTGCATATTGTTGAAAATGATTACGGGATTTTTAAATCGTTTACTTCCATACGTATAATTTTCATCAATGCTTACTACTGTAGCAGGTTCATCATAATAAACGGCTTCATGCTGATACCTGTAATCGGCACCTTCATAAAATCGAACGGCATCCGCCATTTTTTTTACAATTCCTTTGTCCTTAGACAATCCTTTCGGAATAACGAAATAAACCTTATTGGATAATGATATCTCTTTCAACTCTTTAATCTGGCGGGAGAGATAATGATATGAGTTCTGGTTAGCCATGATTCCTTCAACCTTGGTCAGGTTTGAGATGTTTACAAAAGAAGTGGGTTTAAATTCATGAAAAAACTGTTCATAAAAGTTTGTCTGCACCTTCGCACTGTCTGTAAGTGCATTCGATACCGAGCCGTCCTGAGCAGGAACAGGCTTATATTGAAGACTAATATACTCATAATCGGCAAACTCCTGAAAAAAGGGCTTCTGTTTATATAAATTTAAAGATTCTATAATAAAAACCAAATTGCTCGATATCACCAAAATTGTAATGATCGCCGTCAATGATTTTAAGCCATAGTTCAAGGTCAACAGCTTCTTAGAACCTACGCTATTTGAAAAGGCTTCTTTTATTGGATGTCTGTACAGACTTGTATAACATAGAGCATTAAGCAACAGCATTAGCAAGAAAAAGCTTAGCGAAAACTCAAATCTAAACCAAACATACGTAAACCTGGATAAGAGTGCTGTCACCAGGTAAAATTGAACGCTCAAAATGATCGCATCTATTATTGCAAGCCTCCAAACAATACTGTGAGCCGATTCTCCCATTGATATTTGGATAAGACTTTCTTTTCTTATTAATAAGGCATTGTAAAAGGTCATGAATATAATAATACTTGCAATAAGTATCCATATACCTATGATCGTATTGCGTATCCCCGTATCCCCATACCCCTCCTGCGGATGGTTACCCGCATACTTGTCAATCAAACTCATTTTGAAAGCATGCACCTGTTCGCCTCTGCCAATCACATAAAATTCATGAATTGCATCCATTTTTCCGATATCTTTTAAACTTGAGAATGAAAACCGGAGGTTTCCCATAAAAAGGCTGCTGTATTCGCCCTTTTGAATATTCATTTCCTGATTAATATAATTTTCGACTTCAGAAGAACCGTATATATCGAACTCCGTCAAAAAGATGCTTTTAGGGGATCTTATGTAAGTGAACACTTCAACCTTATTTTGTTTAGCAGAAGCAAGAATATCATTGATCATTTCCTCATCAGTTGTGTGTGGTTGTTTATACATGGTTGTATAAGCAAATTTAGTATAGAAGTTATCCAAGTAAAATACGTGGCTTTCTCCAATAATTAAAACACCGATAAAAAGAATACAGAAGCTAACAATAAACCTAATTTTCTTCATGAGGACACTCCCTTCCCCCAGGAGGATAAAACCTGACTGGCTGGTTATACACCTTGAACCTACCGATTGGTGACTGCTTCATTTAAGTTCAGCTTACAACCACCAAAGTCCTTAACCCTGGAAGCTAAGGACTTTGGCAAGTAGATTCCCGATTCAGGAACTAGGACGCATACTCAAGCTAATGCCTAAGGGTATTGGGCGATTGTTTACCAAGTGATGCTGTATTCAATGTAGGAACCGCGGTGAGTCACTTCAATACCTGCCCATGCTCCCCCGCTATCTTCATCTGAAAATGCTCCATTATTATTGCTCACCGTTGCAGTGTGGTGATATGTGGTGTGATAGGTATGTGTATAATCCTCGTTAATCCAAGCCGTATTAAATCCATATTTCATAAGCCATCCGGATCCGCTTGCAGGCAATTCCCAAGACTTGCTGAATGTTTGTCCATTGCTATTGTAGGTAGTCGTTTCAGCAAACGCGGAAGCAGACACTGATAGGAGCAAACCGATGGCCAACATACTGGATAATAGAGTTTTTTTCATTTTTTCATCTCCTCAACACTATAGATTTGATTGCAATTTTTCTTAATTACAAGTATCTTTCTCAAGCAAAAAATGGGTCACCCTCAGCCCTTTTCTCCATCATTACACTATAATTAACTGCTATCGCCTCAACTCCTTTTTAACTTGTCGAGAAGCCCATCTCAAAAGTGACTATACGACTTGTTTTTCTTCTCGCATCTATATAGACGTTAAATGACCATAATATGTAACAATTCTAATAATATACATTATTAAATAATATATGAAAATTGTCGAGGTAACTTCAAAGTAATATCAGCCGGATAACTTCTGGTTGGTCCATGAAACGCACCCCTTACAATAGACATTGCTCTCAATAGTAATTCTGATAAGTATTTTTACTCTTGATAGACGAACTCTCTTCAAACTATAATTGAACAATCTTTCAAATGAGGTGAAATGGATGTCTTTCCGTATTGTTCGAAGTAATTAGTTTTCGGGCTGGACAAAACGCGTACCAGCCATCAAGGGGGGGGAGTCTGCCCTTTTGGTCCCATGAAGCTAAAACATTGAATAATATCGGTCATAATTTCATTCCCATTGGAAGGCGGAACAAAAATGAATCCATTGGAATACAAAGAGTTTTATGATAAAGTCGGAAAAATCAACGGTTGGGATTTCAGTAATGTGAAATGCGTTTCTGAAGGAACAAGATGGGATTTGTATAGTGAAGTACTGAAGATCTGCAGCAAGTCAGATATATTGCTCGATATCGGAACCGGCGGCGGGGAAGCGATATTACCCATAGTTGGTTCTGCCCTACTTCTAGTTGGGATTGACCAATCCACTGGAATGATTGAAACCGCAACTAGGAATTCTGCTAAATCAGGCATACCTAATGTACGTTTTCTAAAGATGGACGCCGAAAACTTGGAGTTTCCTGACGGCTTTTTTAATGTAGTCTCGTGTAGACATTCAGAGTTTTCATCTAAAGAAATCGCAAAAGTTTTAAATAAGGGCGGTACATTCCTCACTCAGCAAGTAAGCGAAAACGATAAATCAAATATTAAAAAAGCGTTTGGAAGAGGACAGGCATTGGGGACAAAGGCAGGTACATTAAAGCAGCGATATATTACTGAATTGAGCAACGCAGGCTTTAGAGACATTCAGGCGTTTGAATTTAATATTATTGAATATTATCAAACGGCGGAAGACCTGATCTTTTTGTTAGTACACACTCCAATTATCCCCCGTTTTGGGCAGGCTGAGGCCGACTTTCAAATCCTCCAACAGTTCATTAAGGAAAATCAGACGGAGAAGGGGATTAGAACAAATTCGGAACGCTTTATAATAAGTGCTAAGTTATAAAGACTTGTGATGGAACTCGCAGCATGTCGTCCTCCGCAGGCCTAGATCAATCTTCTTAGGACTCTGAAGCTGTAAGTGGAATAAATTTCAAACAGCCTCACCCTATGTGGTAAAATTGCTCTATAATCTGCGTCTTGGAAGGTGAGTATATGACAGGCTCAATCAATATATTGGGAGTTCCCTTTTCTAAACTTACGTTAAATGAAACGGTACATCTACTAGGCGAACATATTCAAAAAGAACCAGCGGAATTGTTTCATCTAATTACGGCAAACCCTGAAATTACAATAGCCCAGCAAACGGATAAGTTGCTTATAAAAGAGGCAGACTTAGTTACGCCCGATGGAGTAGGCATCGTAATTGCTTCCAAAAGAAAAGGTGAACCCATTTCAGAACGTGTTACTGGATATGATTTGCTTCATCAGCTCTTGGAAAGGGGAAACGAACGTAGTTGGAGTTTTTATTTTTTAGGCACAGATGAAGAAACAAACCTTAAAGCAGTAACCGAGATACACCGCCGCTATCCAAATGTAATCGTTAAAGGACGACACCATGGCTTTTTCTCCGAGGATAAAGAAAAACACATACTTAACGAAATTCAGCAGTCCAAACCTGATGTACTCATCATTGCAATGGGAGCTCCCTATACCGATAAGTGGATTTATAAGAACAAACATAATATCAATGGTGTAAAGGTTGTTTTCGGAGTTGGCGGGAGCCTTGACGTAATCGCAGGGAAGGTAAAGCCTACACCCGCTATTTGGAAGACACTGAACTTAGAATGGCTTCACCGGTTACTTACGGTTCCTGTTGCAAAGGGGCAGAAATCACGATGGCGGCGCCAATCCGCACTACCTAAATTTTTTTACCGAGCAATCCTTAAGAGATAGAAAATCAAAGCAAGCATAAAAAAGAGGAGTATCGCTAGGGTATCACCCGCTTCCAACTGCTTCTGAATTCTTTTCGTCACCGCTTATACTTTCTTTTTTTGTGGGAGATCGTTGAACTCCATCCCATCCAGGAATCGATTGTTTATGATTAAGCTCTTTACTTTATCCATTGTATCAGGTCCTTTGGGTACACCACCGTTTCTATTAAGCAACATCCATCTAAGACAAGCTAACGCCTCAAAAACTTCAAGTTCCTCCTGTTGAAAATCATTCTTAAATAAGTACGCAGAACGAAACACATTTGCAATCCGGTCAGAAATGTATATTTTCATCAGAATAAGTGACCACGCAAAATCATATCTGGGATCGCCTAATTGTCCGTTCGTCCAATCTATTACGGTGTATCGGTCATTGTCCTCTAATATGTTCCCTAAATGAAAATCACCATGAATAATACATTCCTGGCTTATTTGAGTGATTTGAACAAGAGCTGATACCGCATTATATATGTCCTCATGCCCTCTAACTGCAGGAAAAAAGTAGTCAATGAAATCGTATCGTGGAAGGAGTATGTTTCCAATCTCTTCAACGTGAATTTGATGTATTTTTAATAATATGTTCGCAATTTCAGTCATTTTCTTTTGATTTAATTCAAGAACGGGCGTACCGCTAAAACTTGTTAACAATACCTTATCTCCGTTGGGATTTATCCCCCAACCAACTGGAATAGGGACCGATACTCCTTGTTCGAAAAGGAGATTCAACAATTGGAATTGCAAACGAATATCAGGCTTGGAACTTTTATTCCACACCTTCAATACAAAGCATTCTTGATCTGAACTTATTTTCATGACTTCAGCTTCAAAACCATGATTCATTGAATGCACAGTCATAGTGGCTGCTTGACTTAATAATTTATCAATAACTTTATTTTTTTCTACCCAATCCACATTACCTATGGGGTTCCCCAACAACAATCTTCCTTCCATATTTATGCTCTCTTCATCTTTAGATTTAGACCGTTACACGAACTATGTACCGTTCAAAGGTTGTTGGTAAGCCTTTGTCCGTTGCGTTCTTTTCAAATATCCTTGTTATCTCGGACATAGACTGTTGAATTACCGCTTCAAATACGGACGGCTTTTGACCGAACAGTCTCATTCTAACGACGTCGATTGGTTCATGGAGATATTCTTGGCTTTTTACCGATATAACGCAATTTATTGCTCAACCACCCCAAAATCATCCACATAAACATATGCTGAACCAGCATTCTTATGAGCATAGACTGTTGCCTTAGTAGCGCCCGTCCCGGTTGTAAAAGGAATTTTCACCATTGCCCAAGATGCACTGTCAGACGTTACAGACGCACTCTTTCCTCCAAAGCCAGTAACGCCAATCTGAATCTGCTCTCCTTTGTCTGCTTTAACCCACGCGGTACACATATAGCTGGTATTAGGACTTAGCCCCGTAAGTACCTGCTCGATTCCATCTTCTCCGGGTCCCAATCTAACACTCTTAGAGCCGCTTCTTGGTACCGAGACACTTGCAGCGGTATCTGAGTGGGTTGTTGTCCATGGTGAGATGATCCCTTTCTCGAAATCAGATTGCCTTACGTTATTATCATAAAGTAAGCTGACATTCTCAATAACCGGGTTCGGAGGTGAAGAAAAATTATGCCCGGCAGTCCAGTCCGTTCCACCGAACTCATATGCTCCAATATCCGGTGCTGCACCAACATAATCATCCTTGATTCCTAATATTACAACCCCTGCATTAATAGCTGGAGAAGCAGACTGCAATCTGAAATCATAGGCTTTCGGATTCACAAATAACGGATTGGTTACTGACGTCATATTTTTTCCCTCTATATGAGTACCAGGAAGTCTAAAGTCTGTAGTAAAGATATTGTTGAAAATTCTGTCGCCGTACATATCTGACTGAAAATCACTTCCCCAATATCCTACATTTCCGTTACTGTAGGTGGTATTGTTATAGATTAGGTTAAAATTACTGGGTGTATTCAATCTTATCGCTGTATAGTTCCCCCATACAACATTATGATGCACAATATAACCCTTGCTGCCGTTATCCAGATAGATACCCGTACCGGAATAATTTTTTGCCAGATTGTCATGGATGTAGTTATGATGAATTACCGTCCCCTGCCCATCCCAGGCAAATTCGTAGAGTATTCCGCAGTCTTTTGTCAGTTTTCCTGCATTGTACAGATTATTATATTGGATCTGGCTGTTTTGGGTTGGCATAAAAATCAGATGACGCCCAGCGTTATATACCGTATTATGACTGATGAGATGGTTTGCCCCTAATAGATAGATTGCCGGAATATCCGCTGCCGAATAATTTGCTTCATGAATAAGATTATTAATTACCTTATTGCCTGTTCCCTCTATACTCACCAGATTACCGGAACTGTAGGTCAAAGTACTGTCTCTAAGCTCATTATTGGTACCGGACATAAATATCCCTGTACTGTATTGCCTGGTAACATCCGAATCATGGCTAACATACTCCGCAATCATATTAGAGACTTTACAGTAATTGGAGTTAGACATTTTAATGCTGGAGGCAAATATATTAATTCCGGTAATATTTATGTAAGAGCGGGAACTTAAATCAAATGCATAAGTCCGCTTTTTGGCTTCTACCGTCAAAGTATTCGGATGAACTCCACCAGGGGCCCATAAATAAAGTCTGCCAGTAATGCTGTCATAATACCATTCTCCCGCACTGTCAAGATCCTTTAGATCACCAGTAATATAATAGTTGTTACCGCCTGTCGCTGCAGTCCCCATTGGATCAAAGGTAATGGAGCCGTTACTCGAGCCGGTAATGGTACTTTTATAAGATTTGTAGCCTGTTCCCGGAACACTCCAAACGGTTTTGCCAACCCAGTATCCTGGTGCCTGAGTTAAGTCCCCATCCTTGATGGTTGTAGTGGAACCGGATTCAACTGTTGCGTAGGTTGAATTTAAGGGATCAAGTGTTGATGAATTGGGCCATCTGGCTTCAAATTGCATTTGCTTATTAACAAATATCTGATCTTTTGTTCCAAGGGAACCCGTCATTCCTGCATAATAGATGGATCCGGCGTGATTTTTCCAGCCAGTAACCGGATCGGCACCGGATACCGTTACCTTCTCTCCTGTATAAGGCCTAAAGTTTATGGGATTTGCAGAGGTTCCGGAAGTAGGAAGTGTTACGGTTTCCCGGTATGTCCCCCCTCGTATGATGCAGGTATCTCCGGCTGTCATGGTATCTGCTGCCTTTTGTATGGTTTTCCATGGATTTGATAGTGTGCCGGTTCCAGTAATGTCATTCCCCGTTGTAGAAACATAATAGACGGAACTTGCTTTTACAGTTTCCACACCCAGATTAAACGTAAATACATAAATTATGATAATTCCGACTAAAAATCTAATGCCTGTGCTCTTCTTCATAGCTTACCTCCTGTAATGAATTCTAATTTTAGATACGGCTTCTACGCCTGGCTTAAATTCACTTCAAAGTATGTTCTAATATAGAAAATTATGTATGTAAGCCTCAACTATTTAATCGACTTCTATCGGCTTAAAGTTTATGGCCCTTTCGGCAAAACTTCTTCAATACTGACCTGCTTTGTTGGATTCGATATCTCTCAGTATTAGAAAAGGACTTAAAACGCAAACACGCCTCCCTGGACGAGCCAGAAAGGCGGTATCAATCGTTATATAGTTTGCATACAAGAGGGCTAAGGTTAGCAAAAATAATCTCAGTAGTGAAAATCAAAAGGGTTCGGAATCTTCTTCAGATTATCGAACCCTTCTACTTATTCTTTAATTCTTACTATCATTGCACAGCACTCCGCATATTTGGATCAAGCATTATAGACAATAAAAATTAGGGGTAAAGCAGTGATCACCTTTATTTTTATACATAGGGCTCGTAATCCCTTTGATAAGATTCTCTTGTCTCTTCATACGTAGGTATCTCTAAAAACTTCACTTCTTCAATATTCAAGGAAAGGAATTCATTACCTATTATTTTTGTTATTTGCTCAATACTACTTGTATCCCAAGCTTTTGACAACTTTGACCAAACATCAATATATATAGGCTTATGACCGTTCTTGTTCATTGGAGCAGAATGGGCAACTTGATGTGAAATATCTTCCTCATTCCTCGGATAGATAAAGCTGTATCCTACATCTAATTGGCCGTTTATAAACTCTTCAATTTCATCACAGAATTCTTTGTCCTCACTTTTATCAAGTTCATTATTTAATAAATTTATTAGACAGGGCTGAGTTGATAACTCAAAATAGCCTAGAAATTTTTTCTTCTCTTCATCCGCGTATATGGTGATTTCATCATTACAACTTTTGTCACAAAGTCCATATACACCATACCAAAATAGCCAATGCCGAACATGTACAAACACAGTTTTCATATTGCTCCATCAACCTCATTTTTCGTTTTTATTATTTTTTACTTCGATGAAACCATATGCCCATCCAAGGCCTGTTATTTATTCAATATCAATAATATCGCTCCAAAATGTGATATGTTTAATGTTACTGAAGTCTATTTCCTCATATTTTTTTAAATCGAACTCAACCATTAGGTAGGAACACAGGTTTTCACCGTAATAAATAATGTCGGTTTGATGAACTGAAAAAACAGGATTCTCTGATTCAAAAGGCGTCGAAGGGATATATCTATGTGAGAAAATGGGGATTAGTTTAGGGGCTTTCTTATATTCATCAATACACTTGTTTGTGGCTTTTAGTAGTTCATCAGGCTTCTTTCCCCATTCCTTTAACCAAAAATTATTGTGCTCAATATCGAACAGTATGCCTTCCAAACACCAATCAAGTCTTTTTTGCACGAGTTCAACATTAAGTGTACTCATATCTCTCCAATTAATGAACTTATCAGAAGTTGGTAAAGCAATGGACAAGAAATCCCTTAAATCCGGTGGAAATTCAAATTGATATTGTCGTTCAATTTCTTCAAACTCACTTTGAGTTAATCCTTCTGAAAAAAGAACACCTTTTTCCTTCATTTTATTTATCAATTCAGCATAGTCCATGCAACCCGCCCCTTAGATCTATATATAATCATCTATTCACCTGTTTGCTAAGTTTCTTTAGCTTTTCTATCATTTGCTCACCAGTTCCGATTAGATAACCATGATGATTTTCACATAGCAACCATAGGTATTTTTTGGACACAATATAATATTCGAACATTGAGGAATTCTCCAACACTGTTTGGATTGGTTTTATTTGACCCTCAAACAACCAAAACTTTGGTTCTTCTCTATCCTCTTGAGCTAAAAACCACACCTTTTCGGTATCATCAATCAACTTCGACAGGTCTTTATAAGCATCATTATTAGGGTAGTCAATGGAAAAGCCATCATTGAAGTATTCCCAATACCAAAAGGAAGAATGTCCTTTCCAATTTACGAATGTATCCTCAATATTTTTAATGATCCCTTTCCAAAGGTTTTTCCCGACTTCCTTAATTTGCTCCTTGTCAAAGTTTAGTTGTTTAATTACCTCATCAATCTCCGCTCTAACTGCATCCTTCATGTATCCTCCCCTAACTTTGCTCATGGCCAAGTAGTCCCAATAAAGCCAAAAACCTGTTGTAATTCGTATATTGAGATATTGTTTTTTTAATCAGTTTATTTAGCTTTTGGATGGTATAAAGGTTATATCGAGCCTCGGAATTGTATTGTTCCTTATCATTAGAGAATAATAAACTTGGATGTTCTGCTACCTCCAATATTTCGTGAAATGCCTTTAATTCCTTATTCTTGAGAAAACCAATCACTCATAATCACGCCCTTTAAATAGAGCTCATATTCATTGTACCAAATGGTGGAATTCGGCTCCCGTATAAACAAAATCTAGTCATCGTAAACTCTCAAAGCTCCCTTTATTTGGGAATCGACACTTTCTTCGCTTAAGCCTTATTCCCCTTTGCGCTTCCCAATATCTCATTCTCCCCCTTTTGCGCTCTTGTCATAATGTTGAATCATCATGTGAAAGAACTTCAATACGGCCTGGAGCTCCGATTCCGAGAATACGCTCATTAAATCGATAAACCGGTTCTCGATGATGACATGCATCATGGCATGAACCTCAAAGATCTGTCGGCCTTTGGGCGTCAGGCTGAAATAGACTTCTTTTTTGTTGTCGTTCATCTGGCTGCGCTTGATGAAGCCTTCCTCCAACAGCTTATTGCTGATCTTGGTAATGCTCGCCTTGGATAATTTCATTTTCTCCGCAATGGAAGTATTATTAATAGGCTCATTATGGCCGATGCAATCGATGGTATGGACGCTGGTTAGATTGGCCGGGAACGAACTCAGCCCTTCCAGCCGGGCAAAATTGGCAAATTCTTCGCTCTCCGTCGTGAAGATTTTTTCGGTCAAATGCGTAAAATGAAGAAATTGGCTGTACAACAACCTTTTAAGTCCCTCGGACGAGTTCATGCATTCGCCCCCCCATTTTGTTTATTTGTAAACCAACATAGCACACACCATTCAAACAATCAAACCGTGCCATTCATCCAAATTCCGGATTGACAGCACCATACATCCGAGTATATAGTTTACCCATTAACATAATTTATTGTTAATTAGTTAACAATATATATGGGCAAAGGAGGGGAGTCTTATGAATGCTTCCGCAACGATAAGAGAACGCAGAACGATTCGCAAATTCAAGTCCACTGCGGTCGCGCAAGAGCAGATTACTTCCTTGTTGAATGAAGCCGCCGGTTTGTATGAAACTGAGGGCACTCCAAGCTGGCGCTGCATCTATTACGATTCCCTGGAATCGCGTCAACGATTGGCCGGAAGTATGCTTGCCAAGATCAAGGAAAGTCGTTTCGGCAAGTTTATCCCCGACAGAATGACCGACTTTTATAGCAAACAAGCCACCGAGATTCCCGCTTACATAGCTTTCATAGCGGAATCCGCTAACACGCGACAGCAAAGCGACGAGAATTATGCCGCGGTTTGCAGCATTATGCAGAATTTCCAGTTGCTAGGCTGGGAGCAAGGACTGGGCATGCTGTGGTATACGGACCCGCTAATCATGAGCGAGACTTTATTTAAGGAAATCGGATTGCAGGACGGGGAGCGTTTTGCCGGGATTCTGAGTATCGGATACTTTGAGAAAATGCCAAGAGCCCGGAAGAGAACACCGGCGGAACAGAAATGGACGATGATCGGCATGGATGACCACTCGCATCCGCACACGAATGCGGACATTTTGCCGTATTCTCCGCAAATCATTCTGGGAATGTTGAATGAAGCTGTCTATGCGCCAAATGACGGGATGCGGGAACCGTGGCGTTTTGTTTATGTAACAGGAGGAGAAGCGGCTGGCAAACTTCGCAGTTTACAAGGGAGCTCGTCCAAGGCATTCCTGCTTATCGTGGCTAAGGAAGAAAGCGATCTCCACAAGCAGGATGAGGATTACGCGGCCGTATGCTGTCTGATTCAGAACTTTCAATTGTTGGCCAAGACCAACCACTGGAACGTTTACCGAACCATTCCGGAATGGACTTACAGTCACGAAAATTATACGCAATTTGGAATTCGGCCTCAGGAACGGATCGTCGCAGTGCTGGAATTCGGTGCAGATATTCGCCGCTCAAGCTCCGCATCCACGCCTCCGACGGTGAACGTCACACAACGTTAGCTTTTTCTTAACACCAATCACTCGAAAACGAGTTGACGTAGAGAGATTGATGCAGCAATTTTTCCATTTCCCTTTGTGCGTAACCGATTATCAGATTATTATGCACTTAGATTATTATATCGAAGAGAACACATATAAGGATGCCCTCTTCGATTTTCGTTTCTACACTCCACATGTGACCAGTAGACAGTGACAACAACAATCATGTACGTGTCCGTGTGTTCGCTCCGATTCATGAACAATATATAAAGGGATTGCCTTAAAACAGCAATCCCATTTCAACTTATTCTTTTGTAGCTACAACCATTATTTCTATCCCATCTAAATTTATGCTTTGACGCTTCTCCCATTTCCTCAACGTGCGCTCCAAATGTTCTCTACCTTCAGTCCAACCTGAGAAAACATCTGTTTCAATTCAAACGGGAGGTATCTTCGCTCCTTAACCTCAACCTGCTTCTTTCCTTCAGGGGCAGAAGGGAGAATTTTGATAACCAGGCCAATAATTCTTGTAATTATGCATGCATTTCAACGTATGCTCCGCTCTCAGACCCTGCTTTCAACTTTCTCGCCTGAATCATTGCTGCTACCTCCCGATGTTTCGTTAAGAATAAACTTCTTTAAGTCCAATTGCGGGATTCTGATGACCCGACCGACCTTCACAGATTTTCACTTATAAACAAGGCGATAGCTTCCGTGAGCGCAGCGAACCCTCTGAGCGAAGCGCAGCCTTGACCAAGCGAGGCGCAGGGCAAGAAATAAATAACCGCCCCACGGGCGAGTAAGGCAACAGTAAGCAAAGCTCTATATTCCACAACGGTATAAATAAAATTCACCTTCGGATAATCTATCAGAAAATGAAATTATCTTTTCGAATTGCTAATAATATCATGTCGATTGTAAACTAACTTTTCATAATGACCCGACTGTCCCCCACCCTCAACCATAACATATTCTCCTGTAAGTTCTAATACTGTCGGTGAGTTCATAAATAAGTCTCTCCAAGAGGAAAATATACTTTTTAAGGTAATAGCAGAATCCTCATCAAATAGGGTTACACCGTGATAGTTAATCCCTGAAGCAATTGGTGTTCCATGTAAAGCAGGATTTTTACTTGTAATCCATTTTAATGAGTCCACTAACGTACAGAATAATGTCATCAGGTATCACCACACTATCTATAACTTTAGGATTATTTTTTCTATTCATCCAAAAGCGTTTCACATCTATTGTAATGGGAATGAGGTAAAACTCATGTTCTAATGCCATTTAATCCTCCCGAAACTTTATACTAGACTGTTCATGCTATCCCCATTGATAGAACTCCAACACAAATACCTTGTTATTGATTACAAAATAAAGCTGTTCCCAATCAAATTCATCTTTTTCAGCAACTTCAGTACTCAATCTAAAGACCTTTACATCTTTATCCTCAATAAATTGTTCTATTAACTCGATTATCCTGTTACTTACAGAATTAGAACGTCTATCGTATTCTGCAGGTTCTTCAGGTAATTGGTTTCCTTGATCGTCAAAATATGCAACTTTAACTTGGAAATTTTGCATACGATAAAATAAAAAAAACCAATCCGCACTTAGTTCAAATAAAGTTTTCTTCCAGTCTTCTACGGATATTAAAGGGAGATACTTAATGTCTTGGTGAGTACTTAAATTGCTAGTTTTATTATAGTGAATGACTGCCCTTTCTATAGGTTGGTCTACCACAGAGAATAAATATTCGTGACCATAGCAGCCACCAAAATAAGTATTTATTCTACTTAAACCTTCTAGATACCCATTAATTCTATTAAATAGTTCGGTATTCATTTAATAATCACCTCTGTTAGTCATAAAATAACCGCCCCATATGGGCGGTAATAGTTTAATCAAATCAGTAAATTCATTCATATTATCATTTGTATCTGTCACTTAGCTTCTTATATTCTTCGTATGCTTCTTTTATTTTTTGTTTACAAATGTCTTTCCAAAGTGCTTTTAGATTTTCATTTTTTTCCTCATCATAGTTCTCTGCCTCCATGTCCCCGCCAAACCCAATCCAATAACCTGAGTCTGGAACTAACCCTTGTTTGTCTGCATAAGCAAATTCATAATCAGCGTATGTATACCCACAGTATTTACAGTTATTTTCCAGACAATGGAAACCTGCCTCCTTAACGGTCGGGCAGAATTCTGGAACATTTTCATTTTTCTCATCATTAGTCCCGAATGAACAATAGACTTCTAACAAAACATGATTATAAGGCATGCTGCTGTCCACTTCCTTTCACCTTATAAATCATTGCTTCGCCAATATAGTCTAAATATCCTGCCAGTTCAATTAACGAGTTCGCACCTTTTCTCCTACATAGAGCGACCACAAATAGTGGGGGAAACATCATGATAATCAAACGAACCTTTACAGGAAGACGAGCACCACATGGCATTGGAAAAGATGAAGCAAAAAGGGCAAAACAAAAGTAACGGGAACGAAAGTTTATTTGCTCATATCGCTTTTTGCGCCGATTGTGGCAAAGGTATGACCTTTCGTAAGGACAGAAGAAAAATGGATGGCGGGGCTTATGTACGCGTATAGTATATTAAACACTCTGCATCATACTGCACTTCTCATATTATCGGTGCTTTTACTACATGCGGTAAAAGACGATTTGAGGGAACTTATTGCAGCTAACGTTAAAGTAGATACGGAGCGGCTAACAGCAAAGCAAATGAACAGCAGTCAAAGCACATGAAATAATTATCAAACGTAACAAAACGTCTGACTAAGCTAAACAAAGAGTTTCAGACCTTGTCACAACTATATACGGAAAAACATATCTACATCGTAAAATTCAAGGCCCAAAATGAGCATATCCAACAGGAGCAAAGTAGACTCTTCCAACTGAAGTTAGAGCTTAAAAGTTCTTTGGAAACCAAAAAAGACACGGAAGAACAATTCCATGCCTTTAAGAAACAAGTCTCCCGCAACAGAGATGGAACAATCCAAGAAATTCACTACAAACATTCCCCCCCGCTTCACTCGGGGCGTTAGAAAAGAGAGAGGCTTAGTCATTAGCCCCTCTTAATTTAAGTAACACTGTACACTCCACATGTGTCGAGTATTCAGTGAGAACAAGGCTATACGATACTCCCACCACTATGGCCCAAGTAAAACTCGGGCCTTTTACTTTATTAACGCTCTAAATGCTTTAGTCTTATCTCTTAATGAGGCTCCCTGCGGAACTGATTGGCAATGAAAGGGATTAAACTTTAATTATTTACTGGAACTCGAAGAGACTTTCTTCTGCTCTCCCTAATATGTGATTCTTTAAACGCTGTCTATTCCCTTCGTCACGAAAAAAAATAAAAGCAGCTAGCGATTTATGCCAACCTCTATTATGATTTCTTACTGCACTTGACATACCCAAATAATTTCCTATTTGAACAAGATCAATGTTGTAAAATCCCTCCAAATCGGGTGTGTGTATTACAAGCTTAATTTCATTTCTAGCTTCAACGGCTTTGAGATAGTGCGTTATTGCTACTGGGTGTCTTAAAGAGGTATTCTCTTCAAGAACAGGGATATCCCCATCAATAATAACAGTGACTTCTTTCCTTAGTTTTATAAATAATTCGACGAAAAAAGGAATGAATGCCTTGCCATTTGGATTGAAAATTTCTAGTGAACTATCAAAGGCGTTCTTCATTGAGGACAATGCAGTTATATCAGAGTTTCCTTCGACAATGATCACTTGCTTATAAAATAAACACCTGTAAAATTCTTCACTCTTTAAATTTTGTTCTATAAAACTATCGAAAGCGTGGGGATGATTTAGTAAATCCAATTTGTATTGAATAGAAGCATCAATTTGAATCTTTTTTTCAGCCCTAATACTCTCAATTTGAGTCGATGTTATTCTATATAAATCTTTTACTTCATCCTCGTCGACAGTAAATTGCGAATGATTAGTAAAGAAAATTATATCTTCCAAATCTACCTTTAGAATGTTGAGTAGGCGAGAATTATGCGTTGCTACCCTAATAACAAAATTACATTCAAGCAATATACCAGAAAATTCGGCAATAACTTTTAAAAATTCTTCATCAAGAAAATTTTCTGGTTCATCGAAATAAATAATCCTTACATGATTTAAGTTGTAACTAGTGAATATTGACATCATATTAAAGAGCTTTTCTTGACCTTTGGATTTCTTTTTAAATAGGTTTAACTTTCGCATAATATCATCGCAAAAGGAAATTACCCTAAGGACTCTGCCTGATATATTTTCCTGCTCTGTGTCTCTACCTGACTGGCCACGAGAACTCTCGTCCAAGTAGCTGTAAGACATATTTTGAAAATTCACAGAAACCTTATTCATATGTTTCGGAATAATGGGCATACCACCTCAGTGATTAGGAATGCCCTTTGTTCTTGTTCTTTTAATGCCTCATTCAGCGCATAAGTTTTACCAGAACCATTCATTCCAACTAAGAATCTTATTGATTTTGAAAAATCATTAATTGGGTTCATTTTTTATACTCCATTTGTATTGCATAGCAGTACTTTTGGTAGAGTAATTTTAAATCGACAGGCTCCTCAAGAGTACCTCCCTGACGAATACTTATTAACCGCCTAACATCATCTGAACTAGTATTAAATCTCTCTAATTTAATACTAGTTAGCGCTTCAATTTTTAAGATGAAATCTTTCAAATCCTCTTTATGTTTTGGTTCTATAAATGTAAGACTTATATCTATGGCTCTATTAAAAGTTCTCTCTCTAATCAGATTCGCTAATAAATATTCTGGAGATAATTTTTTATCCCAATTCCAATCGGCCTCTAACTGCATAGAAGACATAGCTTCGCTAATAATTCCCTTTTTATCCTCTGGCACAAAATTAAACGGGTCAATTTTATCTTTTATTGATGTAGGTAATTTATTGTATTCGGCTTCCCAAAAAACAATTTTGTCTCCGAGAACATCTACTAAATAGGAATTCTCAATGTTACTTTTATCAACCATTTGTAAATCATAAAAATAGTAATACTCTTTAAGTACATTTATTACCTCTGGTTTAAAACATATGAACCCCTCAATTGTATCACCGTTATAATGACTAGAGTTATGCATTCGAGGCTTCAAATCTTTCAAGTCAAGTACTTGTATATTTCGATTTTTTCGTTTGCTATTGCTTTTATACAATGGAACTTTGATACTTCCTAATACAAAAACTGAACTTTCCCCTCTATCAATTTTAATGTAGGCATCGGATGATTTATATATATCAGATTTAGTCTTTTTTATATGATCACTATGAGTTCGATATTCAAATTCAGCTACCAACTCAAACTTTGGGTATATATTGCTCTTGGGGTCATTGATATAATTATTAAAGATTTTCTTTAGAATTAATAATTTAAGATCATTTGTAGACTTTAACACAGGTATGCCTTGCATATTTGAATATTCATCGTTACAAAATGCATTTACATAATTCGAATTAGTATACTCGTACTCATTAATCTCGTCTGATACGAGTAATGGGTTCAACTGATATAAACTCCTTGATTTATATTTTCTGTAAGTTATAACATTATGAATGAAAGCACTATTATTCATTGTATTATCGTATTTGGTTGGCTCTTCCAAATGGAATTCCATGTTATCTTTTAACCAAGTAGTATTTATCTCTATAGATTGGTGTTTTAATACTAATTTTAAATAAAAATCTTCTCCGTGATCAGCTGTAAAATTACCTTCTTCAATAATTGCTGGTATATAATCATCATCTTCAAAACCTTTAAAGATCGATGCAATTTCTTGAATTATTTTCGGAATTGTATTTGTTTTTTTTTAATTGATTTAAATATTTCATATTTTTTATCACCGCCTAAAATGATGGGATTTAAGTGTCCAAATCAAGTTTATTGTCCAAGAGATATATCATTCCTAGCTAATCTTCAAATGAATATCTTAAACAAGCTCTTACCTATCGAATTCAATTACCGCAACATTTTTTATATTTCTTTCCACTACCACATGGGCATATTTCATTGCGTCCGATTTTATTAGCCCCAGTTTGTTTTTTAAATGATGCAATTCTTGATTCTGCATATTCTACTGACTTTTTTTCAATCTCCTCTTTTTTAAAATCTGGTATGTCATCTTTAGTTAGATAAGAAAAATCAACGTCAATTAGTTCGCCCTCTCTTGAATAAGTCAGATAAAGACCTAACCTTTCACTATCGTTTGTCCTAAGTAAAGTAGCAAGTATATAGTCATTGACATACTCATTTGAAAAAGAAGTAATACCTTCTTGATTACAAGCAACGGTTATCTTCACATCTCCGAATAAGCTTAACAGCTTTAATCTTCCAGTTTCACTTTGCTCTCTTAAAACAATTTTAAGTTGCGCTTCTAGCTGATCTCTTGTATCACCGTCCATATCTAGTAGTGAACTTACAACTTTACATCTTCCCTTTTTAGATTGATGATCCAGCATTTTGATAATATCTTCAATCATGATAGGGACATTCTGTAAAGGTTTATCAGGTGTTTCTCCATCAATTATTAATTTCACAAAGTAGTTATCCAATTTTTCACGATATCCATTCCATAAAACTCGCTGTCCACCATTTTCACTTGCTGTAGTAACATAATGATTATGCTTTATATACATCCCTAAATGGTCTAGTTCATCATATAATTCGATTTCTTCTGTTTGAGCGGCTTTATATCTTTGTTCAATAAAATGCGTAAACATACTTGGAGAGTCAAAGTAGTCAATATAAACCCTTAGATCATCAACAGATATACTCCAAACTGGTGTTAGGTTAAGTTCAACCCCCAGTGGTGTTAGTTTTGATGCCCGAGCTGCAAAAGAATTAAAATTATCGATAGTAATGCCGCAAATTGTAACTTGTCTAAAATCTGCACCTCTGAGATCTCGTATCGGGTTATGCTGTTCATCATATATTGTGACTGTGTCGGCACTATATAAATAATCAATAAACCGTTTCGCCTGATCCCTCGGACTTTTAATAAGAGCTTTAATTGACTGAATGTAAGCTGGAAAATCGGTACTAGGTGGTGTATATGTAAATGATCCCGCTTTAACTTCTATTACTAGTAGATGGTCGTCAAATATGATTATTCCATCATTTTCACACCATTCCTTCTTTCCTGACTTACCTGTATTACTAGGATAATAAATAGATCGGACTACTTCTGCTCCACTTAACAGATTACAGAATAATTTGAAAGGGAGTTCTTCAGAAACTTCCTTCTGCTTCACGTTCCATTCTTGCTTATATTCTGGCTTCAGACGCAGTATTAGTCTTTGAATAACTCTATACAAATTATCAAAAAGACTATACAGATCGAAGCAGTAGATGTTGTTATCAATGCTAATAAATGGCCTGATCTCAATAGGTAATCTTCTTAGAGGCCACCCAGCATACTCTCCTGCTGCAAAAAAGTCTGTTTCTTCTCCAGGCTCCCACGCTAATTCCCTTAACAAGGAGTCAGGTAATCCTGTCACTTTTCGAACATCGAAGAGATCAAAACCAAATAACCTATTGGTTACAGATTCCTTTAGTTCACCTAATCCTTTTTCATTTACTACCGCATCCATTGCTTCTCTGGGATCGCTAAATATTTGTTCTGTCGTTAATTTTCGCTCGACTGCTTCTAAAGTCTGTTCTCTTAACTCCTCTATATCTAACATGAGTTGATTAAATCCTTGCATTAAAGAAAACTGTAATTTTTTTATTCCGCTCAAAAAATCCTCAATACTAATATTGAACAATTCATTAAACACATCATCATGTGGTGTTAATAAATCACGTAAATGCTCGATTTCATGGACAGCATACCTATCCCCCCTAACTGTAGTTCTTAACTCCTGAGCTTGTACATACAGCATATCGTACTCAGGATCATAGTTAGGGTCATTTTCTTTTAGATAAGCACTGTGAGTCATATGAAAATATTTAAAACTACTGTAGAGCTCGGATACTTTTGTTGATAACTCACTTATTAATTGGTCATCTAGCTCCTTCTCTCTATTTTCAAGAGGGGGAGTTGAAACTATTATGCTTTGTACATAATCAACCATTCTTACGGCAACTGTATCATTAAAGTCATGCTGAAATTCAGAAGATTTATCAATCATTGAAACCAACATTCCATAATACCCCTGAACTAATAATTTAAGAGGATCACATCTTACAACTAAACTACGAATGCTATTTACTAGTTCATCAATCTTTTTGTAGGTGTCTGGAAAATCACCTGCAAGCTTAGCCATAAATCGTTCATGATCTTTCTCACTCATGTTATTCCTCATAACAACTGTATTTCCGAATCGGGCCATTTCGAATGGTCCAAATGAAGTATATTGATCAGGCTTTTGATTGCGTCTTTTCTTAGACGATCTCCCCACAATCTATCACTCTTCCTTTCCCGTTTTCCAATTACTTCTATTATACAAAAATAGTTAGCATCATAACTACATTTGATGCGTTACGGTGTGAACACTTCATTCTTGCAAAAGCGCACCACACACCAGAAATAGATGTAAATTGAAATAGCGAAGCCAAGCCTTTTTTCCTCAAATATGACAATTTCAAGTTTTTTCTAGAAAGTATATATTCCTATGTTATCTCCTATATATGACTGCCTAATCTACATATAGACACTACAAAGAATAGGAGTTGAATTGAAATGATTCATCCCGTCAAAGAGTTCATTGCAAGAACTCGCTTTACTCACAATGCATTTGCAGTATTACACGGTATATCATTACAAAGGCTTAAAGATTGTTTGTACGGCTATACTACCTCAATCCCTCAAAAAATCATGCGTGTCATGGTTCAAAATGGCTACGATGAAAAAGAAGCTCAGGCAAAATATCTTAAGTGGCGTAGGTGGAAAGTCGAACAAGAGCTTAACGCCTCCTCCACCGTGAAAGAAGGGAGGGTGAATCCATGAAAAAACTGCCATTAGATACTGTGCTATCCCTGATGCGGCGCGAGGACGTGCTCGGTCATGGCTTTGATATGGAAGAGCTTGCCCGCATCTTTGCCAAACATGTTAAAGACACGTTGTCACAGGAACAAGCTGAACTAAGCCTAGCTCAATACCTCGCCAAATCCACGCACAAGGATGTCATTCATCGAAATCAAGTATTAACAAAAGTAGCTAGGTTCCTGAATCAGTACGGATGGAATCTATCAGATTATCATGTAGACTACTACAAAAAATATCTGCCGCTGTTTCGGTAAACTTATTCCCCCGCCGTTGTGCGGGGGTTCTTTTTTGATAGCCTTAACTGTCAAATTTGCAAGTCGTATAGAGAAATTAAGACAGTTAAACAAGGAGGAAGAGAATATGAAATTGCCAGATTACTTGATGACACTTGCTAAAGGGACTGATATCGAGATTTGCACCAATGAGGGGTATGTAATAACACCAAATTGTGTTAGAAGGTGTATCCGAGTACCACAAGAGGAGAAATTAGTTCTTTTCGAGATTTACAGCCATTACAACGACGAAAAAGGGTATGCTTTTCCAACTCAACAAACATTAGCTTTATACCTAGGGGTTTCAGCTTCGTCGGTCAGTAAACATCTGAAAAATTTAGATAAGAAAGGATTTATCAAAAGCAGAGGGGGGAAAGGAAAGTCTAAAATCTATATCCCATCTTTTGATTTGAAGTATAACGTATACCTTATTCTTAGTGAGTGGTTTTTCTTTGCTATTAGTGTAATTAGGAAAAAGCTCCATGATTCAATGGGGGCTGAGTGGGCAAATCAGTTGTTACAATTAGTTAACGTAAAAACCTCTAATGAAAATGATTTCTATGGCAACTTTCTAATTAAATTGCAGAGAGAAATGGGCTTCGCCTTTGAGGAGGATGTAATATTAGAATTCTTGAACTACATGAAAGAATACGTTGAGAAAATAAGCATGCAGCCAATAGTTATCAACTGGAATGAAGAAATAAAAGCGGCAATTGAAAGAAAGAAAGAAAAGTCGAAAAAGGGTGGGAATTACAAAGAAAAAACACTGTGAACAGTAGAAAACCAAGTTTGTCTAATGACGATGATCAATATGTTGACCCCTTTAGTCTTTTGGGGTAAATGCCATTGAAATTATAGAAGTTTATTGGTTATATTTCAAAGGGTAATTCGCATTTTTGCATGTTGGCTTGCGTAAATGCACATTACCCTTTCAATTTTGCAGACATACTAATATCAGTTAATACTATCAGTTAATACTATGAATTACTATTATTTAGACTACCGCTTTTAGGGGGGAAAGAAAATCTAGGAAAAGAGCTAAGAAAAAAGTGAGTTGAAAGATGCTCTACTCACTAGTACAAATTGAACCTCCCCCGGCCCCTTCCCCGCCGCCGCGCACCGCTCTTCCCCAAAAATTCCCCGTAGGAATCATACCGCCCCTGCGCCTGAAAAGGAAGTCCCTTCTTTTCCTAGGCACTGGGGGGGTTATGACGTGTGTTCGTAGATTCATTAAAAAAATTAAATCAAACCGCCTGTACCTCCCTTTACAGCTTACCTGTCTTGTGGTTTACATATTCCACAGCAATTTGATTTCGCTCTTTGACAACTGCATAGGACAAGCAAGTGTACTGCTCCGCCACCCGCCAGAATTTATGCTTGAGAGTGCGCAGCGGCAGTTGATTATTCCAAGGGCGTTACGATAACTGTAATTTACGAAACGAGGGATGACTATGAAAGAACCAGTTGTCGGTTATGTGCGTGTTTCTACGCGCGGACAAGTTAAGGATGGCTATTCCCTTAGCTATCAGACGGAGGAGATAGAGCAATACTGCGCTCGCCATAACCTTGAGTTGTTGGACATCTACAAAGACGAGGGGATTAGCGGAGCCAAGGTAGACGAGGACGAATTAACCATTGAACGCGAAGGGCTTCAAGAAATGTTGTCTGACCTGAAATGGCGGGGGGTGAAACATATTGTTGTCTTGAATACTTCCCGCTTCTGGCGTTCGGATATAGTCAAAGTGTTAATTCAACGAGAGCTTAAACGATTTAAGGTCGATGTTAAAGCCATTGAACAGCCCTCCTACAGCATCTATACGAGTGACCCGAGTGATTTCCTTGTTAACGGTATGATGGAGCTTCTAGACCAATACCAGCGGCTAGAAATAGCTTTGGAACTTAGTCGGGGGCGGCGCAAAAAAGCTCAACAAGGTGGCTATGCTGGGGGGCGTGCTGCTTATGGATACAATGCCAAAAAGGGTCAGAAGTCAATTGAGATCAACTTGGAAGAAGCAACAGCTATATTAAGGTTGTTTGAACTGCGGGAGTTGTTCCCGAAATGGTCATTATCCGAACTAGCATATCAGTTAAATTACGATGGCTATAAAACAAAGCAAGGTAGCCGATTCACCAAAGTACAGGTAAAGCGAATCTTAGACCGAGAGGATTTCTATAGAGGCTTATATTTCTATGGAAATGTAGAAGCACAGGGATGTCATACGCCAATTATTTCTTGAATAAACAAGCAGAAAAGAGCATTAAAAGGGACACTGTAAATACAGCGCCCCGAACATTCACTATTCATTATCAGTATCATCGTCTATGGAAATCAATCCAGACTTTATTAGAGCAATAACGAGTTCCTCCATAACATCCTGAAGGGACTGGTTACCGACAAATTCATGCTGATTTTTATTCATTCATTCCACCCCCTCATTTGCTCTATACGAGACAACAAGGGGAACGTTAAGGCTTAATTTTGGTGGGGGCATGTCGTATAGCGAAATTAGAGACCTGAAAAGGAGGACAATTAGCTATGCGCTGTGCAGTATACGCAAGGGTTAGTACAAAAAGAGATGAACAGCGTAACAGTCTTGATAATCAAATAGCATTCACTACGGGAATTGTAGCCGAAAAAGGTTGGCAGTTAGTTAAAACGATATGTTGATGATGGTGTTAGCGGAACAACATTCTCAAAACGTGAAGCCATTCAACAATTGATACATGACGTTAAAAGAAAAAAGTTAGATGTGGTTATCGCAAAATCAGTTTCTCGATTCGGCAGAAACTCTGTTGAGAGTATGACTGTAGCGGATGAGCTTGAACGCTTGGGCATCCGACTTATTTTCCCCGAAGATAATTATGATACTAGTACGAGTGATACGAAACTGATGTTTAGGCTGAAAGCCATTTTAGCTGAGGAGGAGAGCCGAAAACTCTCAGAACGTATAAAGTTTGGAAGGCAGACTAGTGCCCGCTTAGGAAAGTATCAAGCTTCATTAGTTGCCTACGGTTATAGACGAGGGGAAAACGGTCAGTTAGTCTTAGACGAACAATACAGCCCAATCGTCAAGGAAATCTTTGATCTATACCTTTACAAAGGATGGGGAAGGTACAAAATCGCCAGTTATCTCAATTCACACAAAATCCCAACTCCTAGAGCGGTATCAGGAGGTAGTAATGCAGGAACTATGTGGCATGAAAGTAGCATTCGAGTCATCTTGGAGAATGTCGTTTATACGGGGGCACTTGTACATCATCGAGAAGAAACGGTTGACTTCATATCAAAAAAACGAAAAGTAATTGAACCTAATAAGCAGGTTGTAATCGAAAATGCTCACCCTGCCATTATTACAAAAGAGGAGCACCTAGCCGCCTTGGAAAAGATGAGAACTAAAGGCAGACATAAAAGTAATGGGCAAGAAAGCCTATTTGCTCATATTGCGTGCTGTGCTGACTGCGGTAAGGGTATGATGTTCCGAAAAGATCGAAACAAACGAGAAGGCGGCGCTTACGTTTGCGGCGGTTATGTTAAACATACCTCTTCTTATTGCTCATCTCACATTATAGGTAATAAGAAGCTCCGTCAGGCTGTAATTCATGACTTGCATGAACTGATCTCGAACAATTTGAAACTGGATCAGCTATATAGAGTTGTTGGCGGGGAAATTGAACTCCATCAAAACTCACATACAAAGGAATTACAAGGAGTTAATAAGCAACTCGCCAAATTGGATAGTGAATTCCGCTCTCTACTCTCGTTATTCCAACAAAAAGTTGTTGGCATTGATCAATTCAGGGCAGCCAATGAAACCATTGAAGCCGAACATACGCGATTAACTAAACGTAAGATTGAGTTGGAAAAAATGCTCGAATCCAAGAAAGATACAGATCGCTACCTGCAAGATTTTCAACGACAAATTAACAAAATAGCCAAGCTGGATATTACTGACGAGCAAGTGTTAAAACAAATCATCCAAAAACTCATTCATAAGATCGAAGTTCAAAATGACGGTAACATAAAGATTCACTACAACATAGCTCGCCCCTTAAATATCAGGGCATGAAAAAGCGGGGGATTATTCTTTCCCCCGCAAAGTTAGTAACACTGAGCATTCCACATGACTCGTCTGCGGGAACATGTCCACCGGCTGCACCCACTGTAATTCATATCCGCCGTCCAGCAGGGCTTTGCAGTCTTTCGCGAGGGTAGACGGGTTGCAGGATACGTAGACAAAACGCTTCGGCTTGGTCTTTAGCACCGCATCCAGGAAGCGCGGGTCAAGTCCCGTACGCGGCGGGTCGGCGATGATAACGTCGGGTGTCAGGCCCGATTTGGCCCAACGCGGCAGCAGCTCCTCGGCTTCGCCCGTATGGAAGCTGACATTGGTCCGACCGTTACGCTCCGCGTTCCGCTTCGCATCCTCCACCGCTTCGGGAATCGACTCAATCCCGCGGACCTCTTTGGCGTATGGGGCCAGCCATAAGCCAATTGTCCCTGTGCCGCAATAGGCGTCAACCACCGTTTCCCGCCCGGTCAGCGCCGCGGCGGCGCGTACCGACTCGTACAGTTTTACCGTCTGCTGAGGATTCAGCTGAAAAAATGCCCGCGGAGACAGCGAAAACTCCAGATCGCCAAGCGATTCCTGCATCGTCTCCGCACCCCACAGCGTGACCGTACGGTCACCAAAAATGAGCGGCGTCTTCTTCGGATTAATATTCACAGCTATGCCGACAACTTCAGGCAGCGTCAGCCGCAGCAGCCGGACGAAGTCATCCTGTCTCGGCAGCTTGCCTCCTCCAAGCACCAGGGTCACCTGCATCTGGCCGGATTGAAAGCCGTGCCGGACCACAATCGTCCGCACCCCGTCGCGGGAGCCGTTCTCCTTATACAGCGGGATGTGCAGCTCCTCCAGCACCGACTTCACTTTTTCCACCGCTTCATTTACCTTGGGATGCTGGATCGGACAACCGCTGATGTCGACGATGCTGTGGCTGTCGGCTTCGTACAGCCCGGCAATCACTTCATTCCCCTGCCGCTTCAGCTGCAGCTGTGCTTTGTTGCGGTAATCCCAAGGATGCTCCATGCCAAGCATCGGCTTCAGCTTCACATCGCTCAGCCCCGCATATCGGTTAAACGCCTCACGCACGATGTCCATCTTCGCCGCAAGCTGTCCTTCATAAGAAATGTGCTGAATTTGGCAGCCGCCGCAAAGTCCGAATACTGGACAAGGCGGTTCGATTCGCAGGGCGGACCGTTTTTCCACTTCCAGCAGTTGGCCTTTAATGAACTTGGGTTCGGCCTTTACGACTTCGGCTTTGACCACTTCGTCCGGCAGCGCGCCGTCGATGAACACCGCTTTGCGGCGGTAGTAACCGACGCCTTCACCGTTGATTCCGAGCCGCTTGATCGTGACGACGATCCGGTCGCCTTCTCGCAGCTCTTCGGCAGTTTCCCGTCCGGCGGACGGACCGATCCGGTCTGTCTGCTTGGCGTAACCCGTGCGTCCTCCGCCGGCCCGGCGATCAGGTCGCTTTGCTTGTCCGTTCCCGCTTTGGCGGTCAGGCCGCGTGGCTTGTCCGTTCCCGGTTTGACGGTCAGGCTGCATAGCTTGTCCGTCCCCGTTTTGCCGGTTAAACGGCTTAGTCTCGCTGCCTCCAGTTTGCCGCTCCGGACGCATCGCTTGACCGCCGCCGGATAGCGGAGCGGACGGGAGTGAGCGTCCACTGCGGTTCTGACGGCCATCCGCTGTAGGGCCACCAGCTCCAGGGCGGCGGGCATCCGGCTTCGGCCGTGCATTTGCCCCCGTCCCCGTACCGCCGCCGTTCCGCGCTGCGCCTCCCTGTTTAGCACCGTATCCGGTTGATTTTCCCGGCACCTCCGTTTTCCAGCTACCAATATTGGTCCCGTCTCCTGCTTTGGTTCCGTTCCCTGCTCCCGTTCTGCGGGACAAAGGCGCACCCGAAGGGGACTTACGTTCCCCGCCGGACCGGGCTTGCCGTGTATGTTGACTCGTTCCCTTACGGGAATCCGAATGTTCGTTCATGGCTGAATTCTCCATCCTGTGGTAGTTTCGTGTCCACTATACCATGACCGTTATCCGAAAGCCATCAGGCGCTCTGCTCCTGCCGGGCTACTGTCCTTTCACCAGCGTAACCCCCTGCATACCTGAGGCCGCGGCTTCCAGCGTAACCGAAGTGTCCCCCTTCACATACCGGTCAAAAAACGCCGTCGTCAGCTGGTTAATCTCCTCCTGAATCCGCCGGGGCGGCGCTCCTTTTGGCGGTAAAAGCGGCGAAAATAGATAGAAGTCAGTAAAGCTCATATGATTAGCATGGGCAAACACCGCCGAATAGGCGCCGTCCGAAGCCGCCCGTTCTCTGCGCAGAGCCGACTCTTTCCAAAAGTCTTCATAACTCTGCCGTTCCTCACCCGTGATTCCAGCCTGCTCCAGAGTCCGGTCAAACTTTGCCTTGTCGATGCTGCCTTCGCCATTCAACTGGAGATAAGGCTTGCCGAAGCCGCCTTCCGGAACTGGCGACCCGTACAGCGTCCCGTCCATATTCACTGCCGCCCGGATCCGTTCCTCTTTCATCAAGGTCTGGGCTGCCGTTGCCCCGCCAAAGGAGTGGCCAAACATCCCTACCCGGCTCAGATCCAACCGGCCCGTCAACAACCCTGATCCGTCGCTCTGGTTAGCCTTCTCCAACTGGTCCAGCACAAAAGAAACATCGTCCACCCAAATCCGGCTGCTCTCTTCATAGGCTTTGAATCCGGATTGATTGTTGCTCTGCATCTTCGCCACTCTTCCGTCCGGGTACACTACCGCCGCCGCGCCATAAGCATGGTCGATTCCTACGACAATATATCCACGGCTGGCCAGTTCCTCCGTCTGGAATGTATTTTGATTGCGAAAGCCCGTCATCCCATGTGAAAAAAGCAGCACCGGATACGTCCGCTCCCCCTCCGCAAGCGGCAGTCCGGAATAAGCATGCGCCTCCACCCACCGCAGCTGGCTGAACAGCGCCGGGGGCAGCGACAATGCGGCTTTCAGCCCTTGCGCCACCTGCGGCACATGCTCAATGTATGGAGCGGGCTCCGCTCCCCGTGCCGTTTTCATGTCGGCGGGATACCAAATTTGCACCATGAGTTCCCGTTTATCTCCGGCTTCAGGAGTGGCGGTCTCCTCACGCCGCTCATCTGTCCAGTGGTACGTCACGGTTCCAACGGCATAAGGTCCGGATGGTTCCTCAAAGGCAAACACCGGCAGCAGCAGCGGCAGAGCAACGGCCGCGGCGCTGTATAGGGCAAACGCAAGCCAGGAGCCGACGGTTTGGGCTATCCGTGTGCCGGACCGTTCCGGGCGTGACCGGTCTTTTCTCCGCTTCAGTCCTGACTCTCCCAAAGTCCCATCCAGCTCAACTGCATCTATCATTCCCTCCGGCATTACCGGCATCGCGGTGCGTTCCTGCTCATATTGTTTACGTCTGTCCGTACGCTGCCTGCGCCAAGCTCCCAGCAGCAGTAGAACCGGCGCGGCATAACCCGGCAGGAGCTGCCAGCGGTATCCTTCCGCCAGCAGCTGCAGCAGGACGGCGGCACCCGCGGCCAGCGCGGACCACAGCCGGCAGCGCGGGTTGTCCAGCCCTCTTATTTTTGTCACAATCAGCAGGCCTAAACCCACGATAAGCAGCGCCATCTCCAAAGGTCTCACATCCATTCTCCCCTGTCGTTGTTAGTGGCACTAATTATACCGGCTCACTCTGTACCTGCCCTGTCGTTAACCTTACAATAAACTTACAAGCTGAATGCTTCACAGCATGAACAAAGGAGCCTTTCAAATGACTGCCAAAACCATTTTGATCGCCGATGACGCGCCGGAGATTATCGACATGTTCCGCTTATTTCTTGATCCGCACACTTACCGTGTGCTGGAAGCCTCGAACGGACGGGAAGCCTGGGCGCTGCTGAACTCAGAAAAGGTAGATCTCGCCTTAATCGACCTGATGATGCCCGAAATGGACGGACTGCAGCTGATCTCACGGATTCGCGCTTCTTCAAATCTGCCGGTGATTGTCCTGTCCGCCCGCAGCGGCGAGATGGACAAGGTAACCGCACTGGGCCTCGGCGCTGACGACTATATCCCCAAACCGTTTAGTCCAATGGAGGCCGTCGCCCGAATCAATGCGCAGCTGCGCCGGTATTATGAGCTCAATCCATCGGGATCGGCCAGTCTGCGGGAATCAGACCGCTTTCCGGAAACGGACAATCTTTCGGGACCCGGCCGCTTGCCTGGATCGAGCCGCCTCCCTGGACGGATCACCGCCGTCGGCCCGGCCGTACTGAATCACGACACCTGTGTGCTGGAGCTGGAGGGAAAGGAGATTTTTCTTAGCGCAACCGAATACAGGCTGCTGGGACTGCTGATGGAGGCCCCCGGGCGGGTCTATACCAAACGCCAAATTTATGAAGCTGTCTGGGAGGACGAATATTGGGATGACGGGAACACGGTGATGGTGCAGATCAGCCGCCTGAGGGACAAGCTTGGGGATTCCTCGCGCGCACCGCGCTGGATCCGGACCGTCAAAGGCCTGGGTTACCGTTTTGCCAGGAAGGAAGAAGTGAATGAAAAAGACACCTAAACTTCAGCGCTCGCTGATTCGGAGCTATTCGGCTTTTGCGTTGGCGCTAGGATTGATCGTGATTGCCATTATTGAGGGGCTGTATTCGGCGAGGGGAAAATTGGTCCGCGATACGGTGGCGGGCGTCGAGGCCGCGCAGCTTGTCCAGCCGGACTACACACGGATTTCATCCCGTGCGGTGGAGGGGTATGGGGGAACCCTGGAAGTGCTGGACGAGAATCTGCAGGTCGTATATGCCAAAGGCCGGGACACATCTAGTGGAGAAAAAAACAGCCCGGCCGCCTCAGCCCCTTCCACATTATCCGCTAAACGGTATACGCATCAGGAGCTGCTTGAGTTATTGTACGATGATGGAATCGAACATGACGGGTATGCCTCACTTGCCCCTTTTGACACCTTAGACGGCAGGCGGTATCATCTGCTGGTGCGCATTCCCGGCAGCTATGTCGCTTCCGAAACCCGGCTGAAGGCGGCTACGGAAGAACAAACGGCCACGCTCCTCCGCTGGATCAGCTTGAGTGGGGTGCTGCTCGCCGGCGTTTTTGCCGCCAACGTTATGCTGTACGGCCGCTATACGGCCCGCCGGATTGCCCGGCCGGTGACGGCGGTCTCCGGCGCTATGCGCCAGATCGCCTTGGGGACTTACAAAGAGAGGTTGAACTTTGAAGCCAATGCGGAGCTGATGGAAATGCAGCGAAGTTTTAACCGGATGGCCGACCGGCTGGAGCACTCGGAACAGGACACGAAACGGCTGGAAAACGGGCGGCGCAGGCTGCTGCTCGACCTGTCCCATGATCTGAAGACACCGGTAACCTCGATCCAGGGTTATGCGGAGGCGCTGCGGTTTGGTTATGTAAAAGACGAAATCCAGCTGCGGAGGGCGGCTGTACGCATTCACGACCAGGCCGTGCGAATCGGAGGCATGGTGGACGATCTGTTCGAGCTGACCAAGCTGGAGACTCCGGATGCCCCGCTGCAGCTGGAAACCTTAGATATCCGGGGGCTGTGCCTTGAGCTGGCGGAGGAATACGAAGAAAGTTTTGCCGACAAAAATATAACGTTCGACGCCCTCCTGCCGGACCTTCCGCTGCGTGTGGAGGCCGATGTCCGGCTGCTGCGCCGGGCGCTGGCGAATCTGCTTGGCAACGCCGTCCGGTACTGCGGCCCGGGGACATCCGTCCGGCTATCGGCTTCAGCGGCAGAAGCAGGAACGGTCCGGATTGCAGTTGAGGATGACGGACCAGGCATTCCTGAACCGCTAAAAGAGGAAATCTTCGAGCCCTTTGTCCGCGCGGACCGGGCGAGAAGCGACGGCGGCACGGGGCTGGGTCTGGCGATTGCACGCCGGACAGCTGAACGGCACGGCGGCAGTCTGACGCTCGACGCCTCCAACGGGCAGACCCGTTTCGTCCTTGAATTGCCCCGATTATCCTGACTGCCCGGATTGCCGGCTGCCCGGCTTTCAGGCTGCTCCCGTCTTTGCTGACTGTTCCGACCGAGCTGACTCCCCCACTGCACTGCTGTGCTGACTGCACAACAGTGCAGGCTGCTCCCGTCTTCCTGAGTGTTCCGACCGCGCTGACTGTCCGATTATGCTGCTGCGCTGACTGCTCGGCTGCTACCGATTGCCCTGCCTGTCCGTCTGTCCTGACTCCCCCGTTCGTCCCCGCTACCCGCCATCCTATTTTCGCGTCTTCCGCCCCTGCGTCCAGGTCTGCGCATCCCTGATCACATAGCCTTCAGGCGCGCGAAACTCCTGGAATCCCGCCATCTGCCGCTCCTGAAAAGACAGCGGACGGCCGCTCCCTGCCAACAGGATGTTATGCAGGTCGCCTTCTCCGTACGCCGCCGAAGGAAGCAGGAACGAGCGGGTATAAGGATAAACTTCGGTCAGCGCAGCGTACACCGAACCAACTCTGGCATCGTTGCGCTTACGTCCCATCAAATTAATCAAAAGCGCGCCATCCGGGCGCAGCTTGCATTCCGTCAGCCGGACGAACTCCAGCGTGGTCAGATGCTGCGGCGTTCCCTCCGCCGTGAAGGCATCTAGCACAATAAAGTCCAGGGAAGCATCGGGCCGCTGTTCCAGCAGCGCCCGGCCGTCCCCGACGGCGATGCGGTCCGCCAGAACGCCAAACCACTTCACCGCAGCCTCGGCGACCAGCGGGTCCGCTTCGGCAGCGGTGACCTGGAGCCCTTGTCCATGCCGGATGATCGTACCCGCCCCGCAGCCGACCATAAACACGTCGTCTCCGCCCCGTCCGTTATGCTCCATCAAATGCAGCATTGCCCGGGGGTACTCGAAGACAACGCGCTCCGGCCGGTCCAAGTCTGCCGCACCTTGAGCCGCCTCACCCGAGAATTGAAGGGTGCGGAAGCGCCCTTTTTCCCCGTAGAGTTCGGACACTTCCGCCACAGTGATCTCGGAGAAAACCCCGGTGCCTTGAAAAAGTATGTTCAAACTGTCTCCTCCTTGTCATGATTGGGACAGGTGCAGCGTTCCGGTGTTCACTCCGCCAAGATCCCGGGGTGCAGCGGCCCCGTGTTCACTCCACCAAGATCCCAGTGTGCAGCAGCGCGTCATGCATTCCGCATATATCCCAATATGCAACGATGCGGCGGTTCACTCCGCCAAAATCCTGTGTCATCTGTACCCTGTCGCGTCCGCCGGTTTCCCCGCATCCTGCACTTCCACGATATAACGCCAGGCATCGGGCTGAGAACCGTCCAGATCACGGAAGCCGTATTCTTTGGCCAGCTGCCCGCTGGACAGCGATTGCCCGTTCCATCTCGCTGCATCAACATCTGCAGCCAATGCCGCAACGGCCCGTCCGACATACCGCGGGGTCTCGGAGATAACAAAATGGGGTTCTTTTTCCGTTGCCTCACGCCAGTTCGCTTCAGTCACACCAAACAGCTCCAGCATAATTTCGGAACGGAGCCATCCCGGTGTCAACGCCACCGCAGTGCAGCCAAAAGGCTTCAGCTCTTGTCCAAGCGAACGCGCCATCCGCAGGATTGAGGTTTTAGCTAAGTCGTAGAACATGGACAGCCTGTAGTTCTTGTCGTTGTACTCCGCCGTACCATCGGTGACCTCGATCACCAGTCCGCCCGGCGTGCGGGTCAGCAGCGGCAGCGCATAGTGGCTCGTAATCAGGTGCGTGTCTACAGAAAGGCGCAGCAGGCGAAGCCCTTTTTCAAGCGAATGCTCCCACACTGGCACATTCCACTCCGTCAAATACTCTCCGCCCCATATATCGTTAACCAAAATATCCAGCTTCCCCTTCTCCCGCTCAATCCGCTCAACTAACGCCTGTACCTGCTCCGGTTCCAGATGGTCCGTCGGTACCGCAATGCCCACACCGCCTGCGCGGGTGACTTCTTCCGCCGTCTCTTCGATCGTCTCGGGCCGGTTGTATTCGGATCGCTGACTGCGTGTGGTTCTTCCGGTAACGTACACGGTCGCGCCGGCCGCCCCCAGCTCCACTGCTATTCCCCGGCCTGCTCCGCGCGTCGCTCCCGCGACAAGCGCCACTTTTCCCTTCAAAGGTTGATCCATGCTTCTTCCTCCTTTCGTTTGTATTTTTATTATACCTGTTAATCCGTCAATTTCTGTCGTTGAAAAGGATCGGGACTAATCTGCGAATCCGCAGGTTCAAATTATGCCGATTCTTTCTTCCTACATTTTGAAAGGCAACGTTATGGATTTTTGAACTAGACTGTATCATTCAGTCGAATGATGTATATCTTATGTATATACGTTGAAAAGGGGTTGTGATATTATTGAAGGACAAGGAAACGAAGGATGTGATCTATATGACAACAGCCACCCTCAGTAAATGGGGAAACAGCAGTGCTGTCCGAATCCCAAACCAGGTTTTAAAAAGGCTTAACCTTGAGGAGGGGGTTGAATTCGAAGTTTTAATTACGTCTGATAACAACATCTTATTGCGACCTCAAAACAAACCTGAAGAATCAAATGAGCAGCTGCGTGCCCATTTAGAAATGCTTCTCTCGAAGGTCAAGCCGAAGACGCGTCATCCGGAATTTGAGTGGGGTATGGACGAAGGAGACGAATTAATTTGACGATCCCAAAACGCGGTGATCTAATCTGGCTTAATTTCAATCCACAGTCCGGACATGAACAAGCCGGTCGCAGGCCAGCAATTGTGTTATCCGAACAACCTTTTAATGATCTTACCGGCTTTGCTGTCGTTTGTCCGATAACTAATGCTTCAAAGGAGTATGCGTTTGAAGTTCCTATACCTGACGGGTTCGCTGTTAAAGGTGTTGTGCTTACCGATCAGCTAAGAAGTTTGGACTATCGAGCACGCAAATTTGAAGTCGCAGGCACTGTTCCAGTACATTCGGATTTCATGGAATCGGTTATGCGCAACGTGCGTTCCATTCTGGTTTAAGAACACATCCAGCGTTTCAAACAAACTCTCTTTATAAGGTAAGTGACTCTTCATCAGATCCCTTTTTACCAATAAGAGTGTCATAAGCATGGGAACTAAACGCCCCGGCCTACTCCAACAAACGGAATGAAACCGGGGCGTTATTTCGGTTATGCGTTTAAAGGAAAGGGCCATCTAGCTGAACTATCCGTCTTCTTATTTGGATAGCAAGCTTGCTTCTGCCCGCTGAGCAGCTTGCTTAGTCGCACTGTTTTGTCATTTGGATTTTTTCGCTTGGATCTATATGTTCAGCTTTATTCGTTCGGATACACGATGACCTTGAGGCTGCCGCTCTTGTTGTGGATGGCGCGTTCCAGCGCCTCCTGGGTCTCTGCCAGCGGATAGCGGTCGGTAATCAGCGACTCGGCGTCAATGCTGCCGGAAGCCAGGAATTCGATGCCCATCGGGTAAGTGTTAGCGTACCGGAAAATCCCGAAGATATCCAGCTCGTTATCCGCGATAAACGGCACGTTCAGCGCGATTTCGTCCTGCGCAGGCAGACCGACGATGGCCAGCTTGCCGCCGCGGCGGACGGAATACAGCGCCGACTGCAGCGCTTTGGGATTGCCCGCCGTCTCCCAGGCGACATCCACGCCTTCGCCGCCCGTAATCTCGCGGACCCGTTCCAGCGCATCCTCCTGCCGGATGTTGATCGTGTGCGTCGCGCCCAGTTTTTTGGCCGCTTCCAGCCGCACGTCCTCCAGATCAGTTACGATAATTCTGGCCGCACCAAACGACTTGGCTGCGGCAACCGCCATCAGCCCGACCGGTCCCATACCCATAATCGCTACGGTATCGCCAGGCTGGAGTTTGCTGCGCTTCGCCGCGTGAATGCCGACGGAAAACGGTTCGTTCAGCGCCGCCACTTCAAACGACAGATGATCCGGAATCGGGAACACCATATCCTCCCGGATTTTCATGTACTGCACGAACGCGCCGTCCACCGGCGGAGTAGCCAGAAACTGCACGTCAGGGCACAGGTTATAACGCCCTTCCTTGCACGCCTTGCAGCGGCCGCACGTAACGCCCGGCTCCACCGCCACGCGGTCGCCTACGGACACCCGCCGGACGTCCGCACCAACGCCTGCAATAATGCCGGCGCATTCATGACCGAGAATGATTGGCTTTTCGACGACAAAACGTCCGATCCGTCCGTTCTCATAATAGTGCACGTCCGACCCGCAGACGCCAACCGCCATTACCTTCACCAGCACCTCGTCCGCATTCAGCTCCGGCACCGGGCGCTCCTCCAGCACAATTTTGCCCGTTTCCGGCATTACCGCAGCCGTCATCGTCTTCGGCACCGCTTCATTCCACACCGCTTTTGCCACTGTCTCTCCCATGCTCCGATCGCTCCTTTGCTTGTGTATGTTGCCTTATGCCGCTTCGGCGATTAACCTGCCCGATCCTGACGGCTCTACCGTACCAGCTCCGTCGGGTTCATCCCTGTGTATTTTTTGAACAAAGTGCTGAAATACGGCACGTTTTTGTACCCGACCTTCTCCGCCACCTCGTAGACAAGCATTTTGCGCTCCAGCAGCAGCTCCTTCGCTTTTTCGATCCGCACGCGCGTGAGATAGGTGTTGAACGTCTCGCCAGTCATATTTTTAAAAATAATCGCCAGGTGGTTCCGCGAAATAAACACCTGATCGGCCAGATCGCCAAGCGTAATTTCGTTCATGTAATTCTCATGAATATACTGCGTCATGTAATCGACGGCCTGCCGGTGCTTGCTGTTGCCGCGCCACTGACGGCTGCTGCAGATCACTTCGATTTTCTCCCGGAGCCAATCCGCCAGCTGCACCGGGGTCGCAATACCCGCCAGCTCCTTGCCGATTTGGCCGTTCGGGAACAGTTCGTCCAGCACCATACCGACCTCATACAGACTGTAGGCAAAAATCCCCCACAGCTCGCCCGCGAGCATCTGCAGATCCTCCGGCGATACGTTGACGCCTTCCAGCTTGTCGGTCATCTCGGCAATAATCTGATCGGCCTGGGTCCGCTGCGATGTCTTGATGGCCGAAGCCAGCTCCAGATACAGCTTGACCGGCCGGATCGCCTGCTTCCCGCTGTCTCCGCTCTCGTGTTCACCGGTCGCCGCATACAGCAGATGCCCGCAACCCACATGCCGTTCCTTCAAATCAATCGCCCGGAAGGCTTCCTCCGTCGAATCGGGGATATCCCGCCAATCCGATTTGATCCGCCCCAGGCCTACCCGGATCACGAGGTTGAGATACCGGCTGACGCAGTCGATCAGCCGTACGCCCAGCTCCTCCAGCCGCTGCTGCAGCGCCTTCGGCTCCGCGTCCGCTTCGGGATGGATCACCAGCGCCGAACGTCCGCCGTGCAGCTCCGTATATTCGAACGCGCGGAAGGCCTCACCGGCAACCTCGCACACAATGTTGCTGACCGCAAAGCGGAACAGATGCCAGTCGGACACGCCGACGCTGCCCGCCCGAAGATCGCGCACCAGCTCGATTCCGACGACCGCATGGGCGGTGTCCTTCCAGAACCGGTAAGGCTCCGGCAGCGGCTCGCCCGCGTAGCCGCCGGATGAGGTTCCCGCCACAGCGGATTTAACCCATTCCTTTTCGATAAACGGCTCATACAGCTCCAGCTTGCGCAGCAGCTCATCCTGGCGGATACGCCGTTCTTCCTCCTCAGCCAGCTCCTCCAGCGTCTTCCCCAGCACCGACTTCAGCGTGGGCATACTGACCGGCTTGGAAATATAATCGCTGACATTCAGCCGAAGCGCCTGGCGGGCGTATTCAAAATCGGAGTAGCCGCTCAAAATCACGACTTTTCCGGCATACTCCTCCTCCCGCAGCCGCTCGATCATATCCAGACCGTTCATGATCGGCATATAAATATCGGTTATGACGACATCCGGCTGGGTCCGGTGGATCATATCCAGACCCTCCGCCCCGTTCATCGCCTCGCCGCACCACTCGGCTTCCAGCTCCTCCCACGGGATGGCGCGTCTCATGCCCTGCAGCACTTGGCGGTCGTCGTCTATAATAGCGATTTTCCACATTCCGGCATTCCCTCCGCTTCGTTACTTGGCGCTTCCGTCCGCCTATATCGGCTTACACTGAAGAAGTACTAGTGAGACTAAGCTGATAAGACAAGATGCCATGCCCGAAAGGACAAGGTCCTTTGGGCATGGCGGACGTTACGTTTTTATTTCTCGTATTCTTGGGCCGCCTGCTTCAGGTTCTCAAACGCCTGCTCCGGCGTTACTTCCCCGAAGCTCAGCTGATCGCGGATAAGCAGCCAATCTTTGTCGATAAAGTTCGTCCAGCCAGGTTGTCCCGGGCTGAAGGTTTGGCCGTCCTTCTGCGTCGCTCTCAGCAGCACCAGACCGACTTGGTCGCTTTCAGACAGCTGCGGTTCGATTTGCGTAGCCAGCTCGGTGTTCGCCGGCACGCCGCGTTTGGCGCCAAGAATCTTGGCCGCTTCCGGATCGTTGACGAACCAGTTCAGGAATTTCTTTGCTTCCTCCGCCTGCTTGGAAGATTGCGACACGGCGAAGTACATGGAAGGCTTCAGCCAGCCGCCGGCTTCCGCCGCGCGCGGCATCGTCACGAGCGCCAGCGCGTCCGGCTTCAAGCTGTCCCAGGAGCCGAAGTTATTGGAGAAGCTGAGACGGAAAATGATTTTGCCGGTAACCAAAAGGTCCATCGAAGGATCAAATTCTTTATCGGAAGTGTTCACGTCAGCCGGCGGAACCAGCTTGTCTTTGCGCAGCTGTTCGAACTTCTTCGTCCAGTCAAGGAAGGTCTGCTGGTCGATGTTGAACTTGCCGTCATCCGAAACAACTTGGCCTTTGCCTTGGGCGTATTGGTAGCCGCTATAAGCGAAGTAATCGCCAGCATAGTCTTTGGTGAAGTATTGGCCTTCAGGCAGCTTGCCTTTCAGCGAATCCGCCAGCGCAAAGAAATCATCCCAAGTCCAGCCGTTTTCCGGTGCGGTTGCACCCAGTTTTTCCAGCGCCGTCTTGTCGTAGATCATGCCCTGCGCTACGGAACCCAGCGGAATGGCATACTGCTTGCCGTCGGCTTGGCCGGCTTTCAGCAGCTTCTCGTCAAATTTGGAGACATCCACCGCAGACAGCTCGGACAGCTGCTTGCGTCCGATCCAGTCCGATACCCAGCCCGGATCCAGCTGGAAAATATCCGGCGCGTTGTTCGCGGCCGCCTGCGTCGACAGCTTGTCGAGGTAGCCGTCCATACCGGAGTATTCCGGTTCGAACGTGACGTTCGGGTTGTTTTTTGTATATAGATCGAGTGCAGCCAGCGTTGCTTCATGCCGTTCCTGCGCGCCCCACCACATAATGCGAAGCTTTACTTTCCCGCCTTCCGCTCCGGCGCTTGAACCGCTGTCCGGCGACGCCGTGCTGCCCGCATTGCCGCCGTTATTGCCGCAAGCCGCAAGCAGTACAGTAGCGGTCGCCAGCAGCATCATTAGAAAGCGCTTGCTTTTTTTCATTTCGAATCTTCCCCCTCTTAACTTATAAGGTTGTGCTTCACACCTTCATACTAACAATTCTGCCAAGAGGCTTGTAGAAGAGGAATGCACGATTTGTTATAAAATTGACCGAACAATACCGAAGCATGTCATACCTCCGGTCCTTCGTATAGCGGCGGGATATTGTCCGTATCGGCTTTCGCGCCGTTTTTTCTGTCCAGGGCGGAGCCGCTGTTCCCGCCTGGTGCCGCACCATCCAGTGGTGCACCAGGCAGCGCGTCCATTCTTCCGCCGCCAGAAGCCGGTTCGGCCGGCGAAGCGTCGCCCGGCGGCCGGATCAGACGCGGCAGCCGGATTTCGGCGCGTGCGCCTCCTTCGGGCCGGTCGGCCAGCGAAATGCCGTACGGGCTGCCGAAATACGCCTCGATCCGCTCTCTTACGTTGCGGATACCGTAGCCGCCGGTCTTCCGCTTCGAACCGGCGGCCGCATCGCCGCTGTGCCGCAGTCCGACGCCGTTGTCTTCAACAACAAGCAGCAGGCCTTCAGGCACCGCCGAGATGCGGATATCCACGTGTCCGGTATGCCTGCCGTTAAAGCCGTGCATAACCGAATTTTCAACGAACGGCTGCAGCAGCATTTTGGGGAGATACAGCTTGTTCACTTCCTCGTCCGCCTCAATCGTATAACTGAAGCCGCTCTCCCACCGCAGCTGCTGAATTTCCAGGTAACATTCGATATGAACGATTTCCTCCGCCACTCTGATAAAAGCCGCCCCGTTTGATAACCCGATGCGGAACATCCGGCCCATCAGCTCCAAAATCCGGCTCATCTCATCCTGCCCTCTGGCAATCGCCATCCAGTTCATCTGGTCAAGCGTATTATAGAGAAAATGCGGATTGATATTCGCCTGCATCGCTTCAATTTCCGCTTTGCGCTGCTGCTCGTACCGGTGCTGCAAAGAGCGGTACAGCTCCTCGATCCGCTCGTTTTGCTTGCGGTACCCGGCGAACAGCGAGCCAAATTCGTTGCTGTAATCCAGCGGCAGCGCAGTCTGCTTCGCCCCTACCGTATAGGAGCCCATCGCGCTGACGAGCTGCTTGATCGGCTTCGTGAACTGGCGGCTCAGCCAGTGCGCCAGCAGCAGCGTCAGCAGGAGCGCAGCAAGGCCGATGGCCGCGATCGTTGCCGCCAGCCGTACGCTGCCTGCGGTGATGTCTTTCCAGGGCGTAACCTCCAGCAGAATCCAGCCGTAATCGGTCAGTTCCGAATAAACGTAAAGCGAATCATTCAACTGCATGCCGCTTTCCGCCTGGACATTGTTGCCGAATTTGCCCTCCATCGCCTTCAGCCACCCGCTGATGTCGGGCTGCTCCCCAACCGCCAGCAGCGGCTGCTTCGTCCGGTCGAGCACCATCCGGTTCACATTGTCGGCACCGCCGGACAGCATTTCTTTGATAATGGCCGCTTTGACGTGAATCACCAGCGTGCCGAGATTTTTGTTGTCATAGTTAATTTTTCTGGCAAAGCTGAGCACCGGCACCTCGCCTTGAAAGCTTTCAATCCTGTGTTCCCTCGACCACGCAAAATCGCTTTGCTCCAACAGCGGCGCCCACACCTGATCCGGCTGATCGGCGATGTCGCGCATTTGAATGTAATTATAGGGCTCGCCGCGGACCGGATTGTCCATATACAGCTCTATGCCCTGGATCAAGGGCATGGAATACGTTAAATTGGCAAACGACTGCTGGACTTTACGCGATTCCTGGTAACGCTCAAAGCCGGTTCCTTTGCGGGACAGGAACGCCACCAGATCGTTTTCCCGCGAGGTGGATAAGGAAATTTGCTCCACTGTCGACAGCCTTGTATTGATTTCATTGTTAAGTTTGTCCAGAAACTGCTGCTGGTAATGGGTGTTGGTCGACACCAGCTCCGATGAAGAAATGTGATAGCTGGCCCAGGCCGTGCACAGCAGCACGACGATCATAAACCAGGCGACCACCCGGAACAGCAGCTTATCGATCCGGTGTTTTTTGAACAGATTATTCATTTGCGGGTCCTCCCGATGCGAGGAATAATATTCCATACACGCCCATAAACAAAAGACGACAAAGCAGCAGGGAACGAATCCCGGGCTGATTTGTCGTCCTAATCTTATCCTTTAATACCGCTGCTCGCAATGCCCTCAACAAAATACTTCTGCAAAAACATGAACACGATGGTCGCCGGAACAATCGACACGAGCGACATGGCCAGCAGTTGTCCCCACTCGGATCCCGCCTGCGAGTCGTTGATCATGCGGAGCGCGAGGCCGACTGTATATTTATCAATCGAGTTGATATAGAGCAGGTGGCCGAGGAAATCATCCCAGTTCCACAGGAAGCAGAAGATCATGACCGTTACGATCGCCGGCTTTGTCAGCGGCATTACAATCCGCAGGTAGATGCCGAACCAGGAGCAGCCGTCGATTTTCGCCGATTCGTCCAGCTCCTTCGGTATGCCGCGCACGAACTGGATCAGCAGGAAGACGAAGAACGTTCCTCCGGCTCCCGTAGCGAGAGCGTGCGGCACAATAAACGGCAGATACGTATTGACCCAGCCCATCTGGTGGAACATGGCGTACTGCGGAATAATGAGCACCTGTCCCGGCAGCATCAGCGTCAGCATCAGCAGGCTGAACCAGAATTTTTTCAGCGGGAAATCAAGCCGGCCGAAGCCGAAAGCAACCAATGTACAGGAGATGAGCGTCACGATCAATACGATAATCTCCAGATAAAACGTGTTCAGGTAAAAGCCGGTGAATGACTTGCCCGGCACGGAGTTCCAGCCGTCCACGAAGTTGCTCCACTGGGGATTCTTCGGGAAAATGTTCGGCGACGCCATTTCGGCATTCGATTTCAGCGATGCGCCGATCCACCAGATGACCGGGTAGACCATGACAAAACTGAATAGAATCATGAATACGTGCCGGAGTGCCGGCTTCCATTTGGCCACTGTCATCTCTTTTTGCCTCCTCCGTCCGTTTCATAGAACACCCAGTATTTCGATGTAGCCGAGATCAGGACCGACACCGCTACAATCATCAGCAGCATGACCCAAGACAGAGCCGAGGCATAGCCAAGATGGTACCGGCTGAACGCCTGCTCATACAGGTACATGGCGTACACATAAGTAGAGTTCATCGGGCCGCCGTTTGTAATAACATAAGCCTGCGTAAACATTTGGAAGGCGTTGATGATACCCATAACCAGGTTGAAGTACAGCGTCGGAGACATCATCGGCAGCGTAATGCGCCAGAACTGCGTCCATTTGCTCGCGCCGTCCACGCCGGAAGCTTCATACAGGTCAGCCGGAATAGCCTTTAGACCCGCAAGGAAAATCACCATCGAAGAACCAAACTGCCATACTGTAAGCGCGATAAGCGACCAGAGCGCCGTTTTGGGGTTGGTGATCCAGCTGGTGCCTTCAATCCCGACGGAAGCAAGCATTTTGTTAAAAAATCCGTCTACGCCAAAAATGTTGCGCCACAGCAGCGATACTGCGATACTTCCGCCGATCAGGGAAGGGAAGTACAGCGCCGTACGGTAAGCCGTAATCCCTTTAACCGCTTTGTTCAGCACCATCGCCACCAGCAGGGCGGCAATCAGCTTCAGCGGCACCGAGGCGATTACATAGCTAAAGGTAACGCCAATCGACTTCAAAAACTTTGCATCATTGGTGAACATCTTCGTATAGTTGTCAAATCCGACCCACGAAATCGGCTCCATCAATGTGTAATCGGTAAACGAATAATACAGGGACAACAGCATCGGATACGCGGTCAACCACAGGAAACCAATCAGCCAGGGAGCGATGAACAAATACCCGGCAATCGGCGCGTCCCAGCGCTTCAGAAAGGACGACCGTTTTTTGGGGCTGGAAGCTGTCTTCATTTTGCCCAGGGCGGAACCCGAACTCATACCCTCACCTCTTCTATCGTTAATCTTCAGGACTTTTGGTCTGTACCTTAACTATAAGAGTTTGGGCGGGTCCGCTAAAGGAGAGGAAACACCGAATGTTTTCAAAATAACACGAACCTCAAAAAAACAGCCGCCCGGAATCGCTCCCGGACAGCTGTCCTCTTCATAAAATGGTTATTTGGCCAGCGCGCCCGCCGCGGCGCTTACGCCGCCAAGGCGGCCGGAGGTGAAGGAATAGCCCAGGCCGACGCCGTTGCCGACATACGTATCGTTAAACAGCACGCCTTCGGATTCCAGACCGACGGCATACAGGCCTTTTACCGGCACACGCTTGTCGTTCAGCACCTGGAATTTGGTATTCACCAGCAGTCCGCCAACGGAACCCAGGTTGTTGACTTCAGCGATTACGGCATAATACGGACCCTGTTCGCCCATCGGGAGCAGGTAGTCTTTTGCTTTGCCGAACTCGGTATCGACGCCGGTTTTTGTTGCTTCCTTGTATTTGTTGAAGGTTTCTTGGAACACCGCGGCGTCCATACCCGCGTTTTTCGCAAGCTCCTCAATGGTAGCGCCTTTGTAGCCGTCGCCGTTTTTCACCATCGACTCCATGACCTGGTCCACGTTTTTCCATGGGTTGTCCAGCTTGAACTTGTCCTTGAAGTCCGCGTAGAACTCAGGCGGCATCCCCGGCAGCGACGGCGCTTTGACCCCGTTCATCCCCTTGGCCGCGAGCGCATCCAGCTGCGGCTTGGAGACAATGACCAGATGGTACGGGCCGTTAAAGGCGCTTGTATTGGCTGCAGCGACCGAAGTCAGCGTAGCGGCTTCATCCCGGAAACGCGCGCCGGACGGGCCGACGTTCATGAAGTTCGGCAGATAAGACAGCATAAGCGGATAGCTTGCTTCAAAAGACGAATATTCCTTTTTCAGCTTGCTTGTCGCTCTGGCCAGGGTCTGGTGAAGCATCTGCCCGCCGAAGTTGTCCGGTTTTTTCGCGCCGACCGCCCAGGACATTTCCAGGCCTTCGCCGATGTTTTGGCCAAGTCCGCCGTTAACGCCCTCGAAGCCAAACGCTTCTTTGACCATCTCTTTATTGCCTGCATAGCCGCCGGTTGCCATAATTACGCTTTTTGCGGCCAGGTTCAAGGTCGTACCGTCCGCTTTCTCCGCCACTACGCCGGTCACACCGCCCGATGCGTCTGCGATCAGCTGCTTAGCGGTGGTCTCGGTCAGCACCTGTCCGCCGTGCTTTTCGACCGAAGCGGCGAGCATGGCGCGCAGCAGCGGCTCCCGGGTCTCATAAGGCGGCAGCATATGCAGTTGTTCGCCCGCAAAATTCAGGAAAGTCGTGTTGTACCCTTTGCTCTTCAGCCAGTCGTACGTCTGGCCGGATTGCGTGACATATTGGCGGATGGCAGCTGCGTCGACCCGCCAGTGATTATTGACGATCCAGTCGGCGATTTCTTTTTCCACATCAACCTTCAGCCCGCTGCTGACCGCCACGGACGAATTGTAGAATTTACCCGCCCAGGACAGGTTGCTCGCCCCGCCGATCACTTTGGTTTTTTCAATCAAAATAACCTTGGCGCCTTTGTCTGCGGCCGAAACCGCCGCGGATACGCCGGAAGCGCCGGCGCCCACGACCACTACATCGGCGGTGAGCTGCTCCGTTTTGCCTTCGTTTGGTTTCTTTACGCCGCCCGCTTTAAGAGCCGTCAGGTCGCCGCCTGCCTGCTTAACCGCCGCTTCAACGGCCGCAATCATCGCGCCGCTGGAAAGGCTGGCGCCGCTTACCGCATCGATGGAGAGCGTCTGATTCTGCAAAATCTGCTGTTTGACCGTCTCCAGCGCCGAATCCCCCAGTCCAGCCGTTTCTGTCTGGCTGACCACTTTAATATCCTTGATCTTGTCGGCCTGCTCCATGGTAACTTCGACTTTGATTACGCCGTCCTTGCCTTCCGCTTCGCCTGTATACGTTCCCGGCCGGAATTTCACTCCCGCCGCCGCTGTTGTGGCTGTTCCCGCTGTTGGCATGGCTGTCGGCTTGGCTGTTTCCGCCGCCGCCCCGCCCGCGTTTTTGTCAGGCGCCGCCGTTTGCTTTTCGCAGCCGCCCAGCATCGATACGGCAAGCACCGCGCTCACCGTCAGCAGGGACATTTTCCCGATTACATTTCTCCTACGCATGTTTCCCACTCCCCAGTACTTATTTATTCTTTAGCGGATAATGGACAGAATTGTGATTTTTTTCACTATATACCGCACAGGGCTGCCTACCCGCTGTTTGCGGGTCTGGTTTGCGTGAGCCTTCTGCCCGGCTTCCGCCTCTTCACCCCGAAGTATAAACCTTGGTGCAGCACCAAGGTCAACCGTCATTTCTGGTCAGCTTGACCGGGAGATTCACCTCCAGGTAGCTGCGGCTGCCTTGCGGCCCTTTTTCAGTCAGCAGGATTTTGCCGAATACCTCCCCCGCCGCCGTATAGCCGTACTCTTCCATGTAACGGTACAGCGGCCGAAAAGACTCCCGGTTCAAGTGTTCCTCCGCCGAAGTTCTCAGCACCGTGGAAATGCAAAGCGCTGGCGGAAGATATTCGGTCTGCTCTCCCGTCTCCGCCGCAAGCTCCAGCGCATCCTGCTGGGTAAGCGTCAAGCCCCAGCTGTAATTGAAGGCCTCCCCGTTCTGCTTGCCTGGCCGATCTGGCCGATCTAGCTGACCTGGCCGGCCAGGCTGACCTGGCTGCTCCGGCCCTCCCTTTTCCATCCGGAAGCAATAAAAAGTAAACGGCAGCAGCTCCATCCAACCATTGACCAGACGGTGCAGCGCTTCGCTGCGGATCAGGCTGTTCTGTTCCGTCTGCCGGATCCGGTACAGGCCCGGAACCTGCTTCAGGATGCAGCGGTTCAGCCGGTCAGGGACGGCCTTCATCTCCTGCTCCAGCTCGGTTACCTTGCCTAGCAGCCGCGTCAGCCTGCGCACTTCCTCCTCCAGCTCCAGGCGGGAGTCTTTTATTTTATCCGTAACCCCTTCCAGCGAGGACGTCTGCATCAGCCCGGCGACGTCCTGGAGCGGAAACCGGAGACTCCGGTACCAGCGGCTCATCAGCAGATCCCTGACGTCCAGGTCGTTGAAATAACGGTAGCTGTTGCTTTCGTCCTTCTCCGGCTTGACAATATTATGTTTTTCGTACAGCCGCAGCGTATCGGACGTCACGCCCAATATCGAAGCGAATTCCCCTATGCAGTATTTCAACCGCGGTCTCCCCCGATCTTTGATCTGTTTAATCCTTCACCCCATAAACGATTAGAGCGATAAAGGACTCAAACTAAGACCAAATTAAAGGACTCAAAACTAAAGCCAAATCCCTTGGCATAGTTAAGCCCCTCATTTATGGTAAATGGAATGATCTGGATTGGATGTGAGCTGCTTCATAAACTATCGGCTGTTCGCAGGAATTGCGATAGCGTCTGCATAAAAAAACGGCAGAACTCCCGGTTGGGGTTCTGCCGTAACTACATACCTACGTATCTACTATTATCCTATCTGAATTACTGCGGCTTCTGTGAGTCAGCCGCGGATCCTCCTATGCCGTGTAAGCTTACGCTTAGCGCCTTAAGGCTGTTTTGTTACCGTGACATAATCAAAGTCCGGCAGCAGTGCGCCTGCGGCATCGGTCAACTGCTGTCTGTTGTCACCGTTAGCTTTGGCATACTTGATCTGGACATCCGTTCCGGCTTCCACAGCCGCTTTGAACTTCCAGGAGTATTCATCGGCCAAATTAATGTCGATTTGGCGGCGGACATACTGTCCGTCCACGCGTTCGGAACGCGAGCTTACAATGTATCCGCGCAGCACGTATTCCGTGCCGTCCACCTTCAGTACAAGTCCGGCGGCTGCACTATGATTATCGAGCTCAAATCCCGGCGCAAACGTCAGCGTCAGCCGGCCGCTTTGCGAGGAATAAACAGCCGTAGGTGTCCCCGGTGCAGCAAGTTCAACGACGTCCGCCGCAACGATTTGTGCGGGATAGGCATCCTTCGCCCAGTCGGCAATGCCCGTCGTATCCAGTTGAATAGAAGCTTCCCCCGCTGGAAGCGGCGTATTATAGGTAAGCATGTACGTCCGTTCCATCGTGCTGTAGCTGTAGGTAACAGCGTCCGGCTTATAGCCCGCACCTGCCACTTCTACGGTGAACCGGGTTTTGAACAATTTGAGATCTTCGGACTGCTTGTTGTCGTTGTTGTACCAGCCCGGCTCAATTTCGACCAGGACGGAACGGCGGTCCGAGCCGATGACCGCTTTTTTGATTTGCGGTGCCATCGCGAGCACCTCGCGGCCTTGGTAGACCTCCGCCTTGTTGCGGGCATCGGTCAAATCCTGAATGGCGCTACCTTTATAGCTGAGACTCAGGTTCTTGGCGTCTGTCACTCCGCTGACGCTTAGCTTGACATAAGCCGGTGTCATGCCCCATTCGTCTTCATAGTTAAAAATCGATACTGCATTGACCGTTCCCGTGCTTAAGCTGAAATCTTCAGGTGCGGGTACGCTTGCCGGATCAAGATGTTCGTCATAATACACGTAAATGGTATCCAGCGCCTTGTTGATATAGCGGGTATACGTATAAGGCGGCTGTGTATCCAGCGCTCCAACGGTCTTTTGGTCGAATTTGATCGTGGTTACTTCCGGCGAAGTATATCCGTTTGCCCCATCTGCAATGACAAATTCAACCCGGGCTTCACGGTTATTGTTGCTTGTAATATTTACGCCTGTATCCACATCCTGAACCTGGTTAACCTGGTTCTCCCGAATCTCGTAATAAGGCCATTCATTCACATAAATGACGTCGTTATCTATGCCGGAATGCCCCTCCAGCACCGATTTAACGCTCGATTTGTGTGTTCCGTTGATAACGTTGACGACCATATACAAATCGGCCGGTTTGTTCAGCGCATACCGGACATGAATCGTACCGTCTTTGACATAAGCCTGCGGATATCCCGATACAAAATAGACGTCCACATAACCTTCCATACCCACCTGATCCCGGCCCAGCGCCCGGACAATCAGGTTAAACGTATGCGAGCCTGCTGCGCGGCCGCCGAGCGTTACGGTGAGGCTGACGAGCTGGTCGTTCTCCTGGTGACGGGTCACGATACCAGCGGCAGAAACCGCTTCAGGATTCGAAGTGGACCAGGCAAGCGTCACACCCGGATAGTTCGCAAGGGTTTGCGGAAGCGCCAGGTTGCCTGTGATTTGTCCGGCATCGGCATTTTTTCCGAGATATTCAGCCTTAATGGCGGCGATAACTTCTTCCGCTGAAAAAGGCTTCTGCACCGGACCAAAGGCCGGGCTCAGCGCGCTGCCGGTAGCGTGCACATCGCCGGCTGTCGCCTGCACGCGAAGGAACATCCCCGCGTCGGCTTCGGCAGCCGTATACTTGGCGGATGTTGCGCCAGCGATCGGCGTGTACAAGCCTTTTTCCGAATCGGACCGGTACCATTGATATGCCGCCTGATCCCCGGCAGGGGTTCCTTCGTATTCAGCAGCACCCGCTGACAATTCGGCGCCCACCACAGCCTCGCCAGTTACGGGGCCAACGGCGCGCAGCAGCGGCATACCGAATGGACGATAGGCGATCGTAAGCGTCGTGTCGGCGTGATTCGCTCCGGCCAGGATCACTTCATATCTCGCAGGCTTATCCGGTTGTTCCACATTCAGCGGCAGGACCAGACTGCCTTTACGGGCTTGTGCCGTAAGTCCCGCACCAAAATCCGGACTATACGTTACACCGTTCACAGTCAGACGTACGGATGACAGGTCCGCAATCTCCGTCCCGTCTCGATCCGTCAGCGTAAGCACCGCATAGACGGCATGTCCTACGGACGTCGGCTGCAATGGAGACGACGCGGACAAGACCGTGACGTACGCATTTTTGCTGGTCAAGGAACCCTCTACAGGCGCAATGTTGACATTCGCGCTGTTCGTAAGTGCAGCTTCTTCAACCTTGGCATCCGGAGCAATCAGCGATCCGGCGTAAGGAGCAAGGCTGACGCCAAAAGCGGCGGGCTCCACATTGACTTTGACCGAAGCGGTAAAACCGCCATCCTGCGTAGTAACGACCGCTGTTCCCGTTCCGGGCGCTTTTGCCGTTACCAGTCCCCCGGAGGTGACCTCAATCGCTTCGCTGCCGGGCGCCGCCGTCCAGGTCACTGCAGGATTGGATGCGCCAGCTGGAAGAACCGCTGCAGTCAGCTGCTTGCTCTCGCCAACCTGCAGCACGAATTCAACCTCAGAGGCTGTTACGCCTGTAACGGCAACGGTCTGGCTGCCGCCGTCCGTTCCGCCGTTGCCGCCACCGTCTCCGCTGCCGCCACTGCCACCACTGCCTCCGCCGGTGCCTCCAGTACCTCCGCCAGCACCCGATCCGCCGGATGCCGCACCGCCTGCTGCGGCGCCTGCGGAAGGCGCAGGGGAAGCGGAAGGCTGAACCGCCGCGCCGTTTACCGTAACGGCCGAACCGGCCGCGCCCGATACTTTTTCCACCTTCACATCGCCTTTTAATGCCGCGGCTGTCTCGGCTACAAACTCTTTAATGGTACCGGTTGCGGTGATGGATGCCTGGGACGAGCGGTTGATGATTTTGTTAAAGCTGCCGTCCAGCTTGATCTCTTGGCCTTGGGTTACTTCAGCCGAAATTTCCACAGTCTCAAATCCGCCGCCGGTCAGCTCTTTCGTTACCAGCAGCGCGCCGCTCTCCAGTACGGTTACCGATACAGAGGTGCTGCCCGTGGCCAGAATCCGCACTTTGCCGTTGTATTTATTGACGACCAGCGAGCCTTGAACATCCACGTTGTTAAAAATAATCGAGTGCTCGCCGCCGCCCTGCACATGAACCGTGCCCTTGATAACCACGTTGTCGAAGGTCACTTCCCCTTCGCCAACGCCTTGGGCGATGTACACGTCTCCGTCAATCTTCATGTTCTTCAAGCTGGCTCCAGCCGTATTCACAACCACATTGCCGGTCACATCTCCGGTGTATTCGCCCGGTTTATGGATCAGGTTCGCAACAAGGTTGTCGAACAGCGTGACCGCTTCCGCCCGGGTAAGATATGCACCCGGCTTAAACGAACCGTCCGGAAGGCCGCCGATGACATGGCGTCCCGCCAAATCCTGCACCGCGTCCCGCGCCCAGCCTGCAATATCGCCGCTGTCCTTGAAGGACACGGCGGCACCCTGCTTGCCTGCGCTAAAGGCCCCGGACATCATCACGGCCGCTTCCTGGCGGGTAATGCTGCTGCCCGGCAGAGCTTTGCCGCCCGATCCCTTCATTACGCCCGCCGCACTAAGCTTCAGCACCGCATCGGCATACCACTGGCCTTCCTTCACATCGGAAAAGGAATTCGGGCCGCGTTCTATGTACTGCATCACATTGTCGATCATGGTGGCGAATTCCGCGCGCGTTACCGGCGCGTTTGGGCGGAACTGCCCGTTATAGCCATTTACAACCCCGTAACCGCTCCACTCAGAGATGGCTTGTCCGCCCCAGTGCCCGTAAGTGTCCTGAAAAACGGTGGCGGGGACCTGAGGTGCTGCCGTGTTGGCCGACGGCGCCTTCCCTGCCGGATTAACGGCATCAGCCGCTCCGAACACGGGCGACACGCCCGAAAAAGCGGTCAATGCCGCGGTGACAAGCGAAACTACTTTTCTGGATGCTGCCTTGCTCATACGTTATTTTTTCTCCTCACGTCAGGAATTGGTAAATACGTTAACTAGTGCTTTTATCCTCCTTTTACCCCAGATTATGTACATAAAGCTCCATATAATGAAACTATATACCTAGTATAATCGGCTCACTTGCTCGAAAAATGAAGGTTAATTCCGGGAAAATAACTTGGAATTTCTATCCAACTTCTATCGCTTCCTTCCCTGCGTTGTCCCTCCTATCCCCCGCCGGGTATAATAGACTATACATAGAAGAATAGAGGCCGATTTTCGGTTTATCGCTCTTCCGGTAAGCTGGATAGCATAAAGTAACCGGCCTCCTGCCGCAACCGCAAAATCCACCCAGAAGGAGCTATCGCATTGGTTATCGCCATCGCCGTTTTTATCATTTTGTATCATCTCATTGTGCTCTACATCGGCTGGAACGGCTGGAAGTGGCTTCGTATCGAAACCTCCGGCAGACGCGGAATCCGGTACACGTTCTGGACAGTGCTCCTGCTTATGGCCTGGTCGCCATTTGTCCGCTACACGCTGCCAGACTGGGCCGGCATTCACTGGATCGCCGGTGTCTGGATGGGACTCTTGTATCTGCTAATCCTGCTGCTGCCGGCCGCGAATCTTATAGTCTGGCTGTTGAAACGGCTGAGCCGCCTTTCCCGGGACCGGCTGATTGCAAGCGCAGGACGGGTGGTAACAGCCGCCGCCGTGCTGCTGTTCGGCTTTGGCCTATGGAGCGCGTACAGCCCGGTAGTCCGGCAATATGAGGTCACGCTGCCGAAGGCGGCGGGCGAGTCGGCACTGCTGCGAAAGGCGGAAGGTGAGACGAAATCACTGCAAAAGGCGGAAGGCGAGACGAAACCGCTGCAAAAGGCGGAAGGTGAGACGAAACCGCTGCGGATCGTTATGGCGGCGGATATGCATTTTGGCGCGCTGTCGCATGCCGGACATGCCCGCCGTTTTGTTGAAGAGGTCAACGCCCTGCAGCCGGATGTTGTGCTGATCCCGGGCGACCTTGTCGATGACGATATCGTGCATTATGTGAAGCAGGGCATCCCTGCCATCCTTCAAGGCATTCAGGCCCCTGTTTATGCTTCACTCGGCAATCATGACCTGCTGGAAGCGGAGGACAGTACCCTCGTTGACACGTTGGAGGCCAGCGGCATGACGGTCCTGCTGGACGAATCGGTCAAGCTCGGCGGGGATTTGACGCTGGTTGGACGCAAAGATGCAAGCGATCCTGGGCGCATGCCGATAGAGCAGCTGATACCGGGGGTTGATCCGGCTTCGCCGGTCGTGCTGCTGGATCATCAGCCCGACGATCTGGATGCCGAAGAGGCAGCAGGCGTCGATCTGGTCCTGTCCGGCCATACCCACCGGGGCCAAGTGTTTCCAGGCGGACTAATTACCGGACGGATTTACGAAAACGACTACGGTTACCTGAAAAAAGGGCGGCTGCAGTCCATCGTCACGTCAGGTTATGGCTTTTGGGGCCTGCCGCTGCGAATTGGCACCCGCTCCGAGCTGAATGTTATTGAACTCACCTTTGCTCCTGCTCCCTGATTAGTAAGCCGGACCCATTAACCGAAGAAGGAGAATCCGCCATGACCGACAGATCTGTTGTAAACGCCCGGAGCTTGTCCCGCGAACTGCTGCTGATGCTGGATCTTCTCCCTGAGGAAGCGGACGCCGCGGAGGTCCTCCGGAGACTGGAAGATCCGCATGACATACGCTGGGAGCACTTCGTCGAACTGACGCTGCATCACCGGGTGTATCCGTATCTCTATCCCCGCCTGGCCAAAGCCGGGGATGCCGTGCCGCCCGCGGCGCTGCAGCGCCTGAAACGGGAATATCAGCGCAACACCCTGCAGATGCTGCAGCTCAGCGGCGAAATGGGGGCGCTTGCCGAAGCCCTCGCGGGGCGTAATATCCGCTCCCTGTTCCTTAAAGGCCCTGTGCTTGCCCAGGAGCTGTACGGGGACCTCTCGCTGCGCACCTCGCGCGATTTGGATTTTTTGGTGCCAATGGAGGATCTTGAGCAGGCTGAGGCCCTGCTCGCGGAGCTGGGGTATGTAAAAGAAGAGGATTTCGAAAGCGTGCTTGGGGACTGGAAATGGCGGCAGCACCATAACACCTACCAGCATCCCGCCACGCGGGTCACCGCCGAAATTCACTGGCGGCTCAGTCCGGCGCCCTCGAAGGAGCCCCGGTTTGACGAGCTGTGGGAGCGCAGCCGGGTCAGCCCGCTTGGCCGGCATGTCCGCTACCTCGGCCCGGAGGATCTGTTTATGTATCTTGCGGTGCATGGCGCAAGACACGGCTGGTCGCGGCTGCGCTGGCTGATGGATATCGATCGGCTGCTGGGCCGGGAGCCTGACGCGAAGCGGACGGGCCAGGGGCCCGGTGTGCGGCCGATGGGGCAGGGGTCTGACGCGCGACCGCTGGGCCAGGAATCTGAAGCGAAGCAGGCAGGCCAGTGGGCTGATGCACAGCGGCCGGGACGCGGGTTAGACGCCCAGCGGCTAAAGCAGCTGCTCGCGCAGTACCGCTGCGAACCCGCCGCCGGTCAGGCGCTCCTGCTCGCATCCTGGCTCCTGCATACGCCGGTTAAGCCGGAGCTCGCTTCTCTCGCCAGCCACCCCAAAGCTCAAAAAATGGCGGCGCTCGCCATGTTTTATGTGGAGCGGATGGTGAATCTGCATCACCCGCCCCTGCCGCCCGAGGTTGACCGCCATTACAAGGCGTACCAGCCTGCGATCCTTTCGCCAGGACAGCGGGTGCTGTACTTGCTTGGCTTCCTGCACCCTTACGCAGCGGACGCCCGGACGCTGCCGCTGCCGAAGCCGCTGCATGTGCTGTATTTTCCGCTCCGGCCTTTCTTGTGGACCTGGCGCAAGGCGGTTGGGCAGAAGGAATAGCTGCGGAGCGTCTATAACGAACAAGCCCCCCGCGTTGCGGACCACTGTCTGCAAAGAGGGGGGCTTGCTTGTTTATCCGAGGCCGGCTGGCCGCTCCACACGGCACGGTTACATCGCTTCCTCCTGGCTGCTCAGCAGGCGGCGGAATACGCCGCCCGGCTCGGAGGCCAGCCCGGAGAAACCGCCCTGCTGCACGACCCGCCCTCCGTCGATGACCAGAATCTGGTCAGCGCCGCGGATCGTGGACAGGCGGTGGGCGATGACGATCACCGTGACGGAATGCTTCAGCCGGGCCAACGCTTCCTGGATGTTTTTTTCGTTTTCGGTGTCGAGAGCGCTGGTTGCCTCATCCAACACAAGGATGGACGGCTTCCGGATCATGGCCCGGGCCAGCACCAGCCGCTGGCGTTCCCCGCCTGAGAGCCGGATGCCCCGGTCGCCGATCAGCGTATCCAGCCCCTGCGGCAGCGCCCGGACAAACCCGGCCGAAGACGCGAACTCCAGCGCCTCCCACAATTCGTCTTCCGTCGCGTCCGGCTTGATCATCGTCAGATTGTCGCGGATGGTCGCATTATACAGGAACGGATCTTGGGCTACGTATCCGATCGACCGCCGGTAGCGCAGCAGCCGTTCCCCGTTGATCGGCTCCCCGTCCGCCAGAATCACACCCCGCTCCGGCTGCATCAGACCCATCAGCAGGTCGACAAGCGTGCTTTTGCCTGCGCCGGAAGGACCAACGATCGCCGTCATCCGGTTCGCCGGGATATGGATGTTCACCTGCTCCAGCGCATAGCCCGGCTCGGCGGTGTCATACCGGAAGCAGACCTCTTTCGCCTCCAGTCCCTGCTCCAGCTTCAGCGGAGCCAGGCTTTGAGGGGCACGCCGGCCATCAGCGTGAATGACGCTTTGCGAGCTTTGCGAGCTTTGCGAGCTTTGGGAGCTTTGGGAGCTTTGGGAGCTTTGGGAGCTTTGGGAGCTTTGGGAGCTTTGGAGGCTTTGCTCCCCATGGCGGCTTAGGGAACCATCACGGCCGCCTTCGCCGCTCTCAACATCCGCCCCGCTCTCATTCATGCCGTTCATACCCGTCGTGCCATTGATGCCGTTCACGCCGTTCACACCGCCAAAGCTCTCCGGCACCCGCTCCGCGGCCTCCAGCGTCTCCTGCTGAAGCTCGCGCAGCAGCCGGAAGGACGGCAGCACCGAAGCCAGCTGCTCTGTCAGCGACTGCAATTGCGTGAAGGTTGGCCACAGCCGGGCAAACACGAGCACAACCAGCAGCAGATTCGGCCCCTCCACCTTCAAAAACCGGAAGGAGACGAACAGGAACGCCGCGATCAAAAGCGCGGACGACACTTTGTACAGCAGCTGGGAGTTCGAGCGAAGCCGGGTGTATTCGAGCTGCTCCCGCTTCACCTCGCCGGTGAAATCATGCAGCCATTCCAGCCGGGACCGCTCCAGATTGTTGCTTTTGATATCCTTGATTCCGTTCAGTTGATCGGTAATGCCCGCGAGATACTGCTTCCCCAGCAGCGAAGTACGGCTGCCGAGCTGCTTAAATTTGCGGACAAACCGGCGCGAGAACAGGGACAGCAACCCCGCACAGACCAGGACGGCAAGCGTCATGGACGGCGACAGGTAAAAGGCAAAGCCGATCTGGACCAGCGTAAACAGCAGCGAGGTAAGAAACTGCAGAAACCCGCTGATGCCTCCCAGCACCCGGGCCATTTCCGTGGTCATCAGATTGATCAGATCGGACGTGCGTTTTTTCAGAAAAAAAGACCATTCCGCCCGCAGCAGCGCTCCATACACTTCATGCCGCAGCTTCCGGCCATAATCCTGCTGGATCTCGACATTGCGCAATGCCACGAACCGCGAGATCAGATTCTGGGATAAAATGATGCCGACATAGGCTCCCAGCACAAGCAGCAGCAGCGAAGTCTGGGACCATCCCTCAAGCATCGCCGGCATCGGCCACGGCTCGGAAGCGCCAGAAGCGGCCCCGAGCTGGATACCCGCCATCGCCAGCATTGGCACCAGCAGCAAAATCGCCGAGCTCTCCAGCAGCCCGCTGACGACCATGCCCAGCAGATTCAGGTACAGCTTCCATCCGGACAAATGATGAAGCTGCTTCATATAGTAGAGGATTGCTTTCATATCAGGACACCTCGCTGGACTGGGCTTCGTACAAACCCGGCTGGCTGGCGAATTTCTCGACCACAACAAAGCCCTGCATCGCGTCGTCGCCCGACACATAATGTTCTCCGCTCCGCAGCCAGGCATGGGCGATCATGCGGCCGGCGCGGTCTTTGGATACACCCAGATACAGGGTGCTGCCGATCCCCCGCCTTTTGAGCATCTTAAGTCCCGCTACCGCCCGCACCATGCAGGTGCTTTTCCACGGCGTATAGCGGCTGACGATGCGGATCGCCCGGGTGACCTGGCGAATCCGGGGAACCGCGTCAACCGGCGCGGTTGACGCGGTCTCCGCCGACTTGACGCCAAGCCGCGGCGCCGTCCGCTCGAACGGAAACAGGAGCTGGATGCGGGCCAGAAACAGCCGGACAAGCGCTTCCGGCGCCAGCAGCACCACCGCCGGGTCCGTCTTCAGCAGCCGTCCGAGCCGGCGGACCGCAGTCATGGCTGCCCGGCGAACTCGACCAGCCCTTCGTCCAGCAGATGACGCAGGAACGCCAACACATCGTGTTCGGCTTTTTCAGCCGATACGTCGTAGGTCTCCCGGATCGTATCAACCACCCGGCTGACAGATGCCGGCGCTTCAAGCGCGGACCAGATTTCGCCGCCCACCTCTCCCAGGTTGTAGTACTTGCCGTTTTTTACGTTCAGCATCACTTTTTCGCCGTCCATGTCACTGGCGATGTTGCCCTCGCGCTGGACAAGTACGGACTCCATGGATAACAGGTTCAGCGTGCTCATCGGCTCATCTCTCCTTCGGTTGTATTCCGGATCATGTCTTCAATCAGCGCCGCCTGCTCGGGCGCGCTGAAGCCCTGCTGCGGGCGGGTCAGCCGGTACATCGGCAGCCGGTTCACAAACGAGGCCAACAGGCTGAAATGCCAGTCCCGGATGCCGAGCCGGTCTACGATATGTTTTTGATACGTATGATGAAACAGCGTGTGGAAGCGGGCCATTCCCCGGATCGGCTCCAGGGTAACCGGACCGTCAGCCTTCACATCCAGCTCAATCACCCCTCGAAGCGGCAGCGGCTCGCCGTGAAACCGCTCCGGGACCGGGACCGCAAACTTCGTTTCCCTGCGGAACAGCGGGCGGTAGCCGGACGAATTCATTCCCAAATAGTCCAAGCTCTGCTGCCACAGCTTCTGCTGCGGATAGCCTGGAACGGCCAATGGCTGCCCATTAGGCACCATAACGGGAATAACGTCGTCGCTGACCAGAAGCCGTCCCTGTTCCATAAAATACGAAGCCAGCGTCGATTTCCCCGCACCCGACCGGCCAACCAGCGCATACGCGCCGTCTCCGAAGGCAAGCGCGCTGCCGTGGAGCGCCAGAATCCGTTTTTGCAAAAGCAGAACGCCCATGCAGCTGCCCAAAATATACAAACGGACGTTATCCGGTTCGGCCTGCGGCTCGGGGCACACTTCGATGACGTTTCCCCCATAAATACGGTAAATCGCCGTGTCCGGAACCCGGAACAGAACTTCGTCCTCCGAGACGCCGAGATGGGCCGTGACTTTAGGTACGGCCGCCCAGCGTTCCGCAAGCTCACTCCGGACAACCGAGACGCTGCCAAGCAGATTAACGCCTTCTGCAGCCGTCAGTTCCGGTAAGGGAAAAGCGCTGTGAATATGCAGACCAAACGCCTGGTAGGCGAGGTCCTGGACGGTACTGGCCATACGGTTCACCCCACTGTCTGTTGATTGTCCTCCGCTGTGTAATTTTTCCCGTTGTTGAAATAGCCCTAATCCCCCTCCGGGCAAGTATAGGGGGATCAGGGCCACACATTCCCTCTTTGAATCCTAGGAGTGGTGAACGATTTCATCCGGATCGTCCTGGAAGGAGTCGGCAATGCTTAATCCCGGTCCAGCCATTGTCATCTTGATGTCGAGCACTTCCAGTTCAGGCGTGCTGTATTCCTTTTTCATCTTTGTCACCTCCTTTCAGGGCGTAATAGCCGCCGCATTCGTACGGAGCAGGGTCAGCAGACGGCGTGCTAGAGCCATCCAGCCGTGCAGAAGCTGGTTCGCCAGGGCGAATCCACCCGGGCAAGCTAAGAGAGCCTTTTCAAAAACCGGTAAAACACCAGACCGCGCGCCAGCAGCCGGAAATCGCTGTTAAAAATCAGGGATGGCGCAGGCTCCGAACCGATGCGCTCCATACAGCCTGTTAGCGTCGTTTTGTTGAGATACGGCGAGGTCCGCGGATCGTTCAGCATCTCCCTCAGCTCGCCGAGAAACATCGGCCATACGCCCGCCATACGGGCGATCCCGTCCGCTCCCTGCACGCCCCGGCGCTTCCGGTTCAGCCGGACCGTATCCGGCAGCCGCCCTTCCATCGCCCGGCGGATCAGCGAACGGTCAACACCGTTCTGAACGTACTGCTCCTCCGGCACCGACAGGCAAAACCGGATCACCCGGATGTCGTTGGTCGGATCGCGGTCCCATACGCCGTACTTCAGCGACAGCTTTGTCGCAACCGTTCCGTTCACATTCCAGATGTGCGGCTGCTCAAAATGCTGCTTGCGGATCTCATACACGTTTCGCGCTGAAGGCGCACCGTCCAGCTGAAGCGCCTGAAGCCTGCCGTACACCTCCGTCCGCTTCGCGAAATCGGGGTGAATCAGCTCCGGCGGCGGTTCGGGCGCTCCGCCGGTCAGCCGGCTCAGCGCCGGGAACGCCTTGCGCCCCACAATCTGCAGCACCTTCCTCCTGTCCGCTTCCATCGACCGGGTGTACTGCCGGTTCTCCCTGTAAAAAGCGAACCAGCGGAATTCCCGGATCAGCTTGGCCTGATAGTCCAGCGCCGGTCCCCAGGAGATGCTCCAGTTCCCCCGCTGGCCGCTGAGCAGCACGCCTAGATTCTCCTGCTGCGCCTGCTCGTAGATCCCCTTCAGCCAGTAGGAATTTTCAATGAACTTGTAGGGCATCTCCAGAATATCCAGCCATTCCTCGATTTCCGAATACGAATTGCGCTCCGGAAAATTGAGAAAATGCGGGCGGATATTTCCGACATGGCTGATCGTCTCCCGAATGTAAGGGCGTTCGTCCGCCACCCTTCCATGCAGTGGAAATCCCTCGAAGCTGTCGATCGGATAAGAGCTGAACGTATGCAGCGGCTCGCCGCGCCGGCGCATTTCCTCCGCCGCGAAGCTGACGACCGAGCCGGAATCAAGCCCGCCGCTCAGATTGGCCCCAGCCGCCAGGCGGGTGCGCAGCCGGTCCCGCACCGCCCGGCCAAATACCTCACGGAACGCTTCTTCATATTCTTCGTTCGACTTCAGCCGCAGCGTCTCCGGAGCTTCAAGGCGGCAGTACCGGCTGAAGACGACCCGCTCTCCGGTGACCGTCACGGAATGGGCAGGCGGCAGCTGCTCGACCGAACGGTAAACGGTCGAAAAGCAGTCCACGCTGTCCACCCGCACCGGGATCGCCAGAAACTCCGAGACCCACTGCTCATTCATCTGGCGGTCCGCCCCGGGGAGTGTCAGCAGCGGATGGATGACGGTGCAGAAGGCGAACCGTCCGGCGGCGCGCTGAAAATACAGCGTCCGGTTACCCGAGAAATCACGGGCGCCAAACAGCGAGCCTTTTTTTTCATCCCAAATCATGAAGGCAAAATCGCCGACAAGCCGTGCAGGCGCCCCTTCTCCCCACTTCTCGTAGGCCAGCAAAATGAGCAGGCTGTCGGGAATAACGTCCAGTTCGTCATGGGGAACATGCAGCTGCTCAATCAGCTCCTCGCGGTTGTCCAAAATAGCGTCAGCCGTAATGGCAAGACCCCGGGCGGGATCGTACAACGGCAGCGTCTCGTATGCCGATTCGGGGGTAATCCAGCGCGCACGGCAGCCCAGAAAAACACCCCTTTTTTCCCATACGCCTACGTTGTCGGCCGGATAACGGCTCAGCTCCTGCATCAGCTCGGGTCCCAGGCGGGGATCGAGGCTATCGTGCTGTATATGATAGATTCCTGCGATCGCGCTCATGTATGACCTCCAGCTCAGGATCTGCTCCGTGCCGCATGTTACAGCCGGAGCCAGCGTGTTCTTAATCGAGAACTTTAACTTGTAGTTCTAATTTTAAATAGTTTGATAGGGAAGTAAATTGTCCGCTGGGGTAGTTTTGGGTATCCAAAGAGGATTGAAAAGGTAGACTAAGGTAGCATACGCGCTGCCTGGAACCGGGCCATACGGAACGGAACCTGCGTTGTAGTTTTACAAGCGAAGATAGGCAAACCCTCGAACGTGCAGCATACATCCATGCAATACCAGATAGAAAAAGCCCCAAAGGGGCTAACTTCAAATAATAATTAAGTGCTAAGCCCCTCCGTATTGCTTTACGCTAACCGCTAAAAGACACATTAAAACGGCGTTCTGTTCTTCAGCGACACCATGCCTTGCACACATGGAAAAAATGCCTAGTCGGGACGGGTGTGGCGGGGTCACCTGTGTATTGTCAGATCGATCTCCATTATAAACAACACTATAGGAACAAATCCTCACCTGTAACAGACCCGCGCGGATTACCGCAGTACGCGATACGCAGGTC